>DANL01000059.1:74668-106007 GCA_002499865.1 Euryarchaeota archaeon UBA121
TCATAACCCCTAGACCACGAGCCCAGTAATAATGCGAGCCCGTTCTACTCAATGAATGATTCCATTACTATGAGACAATTTTTGAAATCTTGCCCGCGCATCCTTCCTGACCACAGAATCCATGTGCACGGGTTCTACCGTTCTTCATTAGATCTAGTCGACAATCAATAATTTCACCATACGTTTTACACGTCAAACAGAATCCATTGACCTTTCTGCTCATGTTGTCACTATGCACAACTAAACTAGCTTCAGATAAGGGGGTTTTGGTCAAATTACCCATTTATCTCTAAAAACGTTATACTGGGCCACTGTTACATGAATATTTCAAAATATTTTTTCTGATAACCTGGATTATCAGTTAACCGCGTAGCTTCATTTCCCTGGTTCGACACCGAGTCGGAAAAAAATACTCAATTGTATGTTTGTAAAATTGTTATAATAGTATTAAAACTAATAATAAGCATTAATAGTTTGATAAGTACTATTTATGTTTTACAATAACGCCTTTGGCCACGGTTTTTGATATCGGATTCATTCCAGGTGATTGACACCATGACTCTACCTTCGCAGAATGAAGAATATTAAATGATGCTGAATAATTTTCTGATATCACTCCAAAATTATTATTTTCATTATTCTCCATTGTTGTCGAGGGGTTCCTAGTGCTGGCGGCTAATGCCGTGATTGGATCGATGCCACACCTGTGTGTAGCAAGAGACCCGACGAATGGCATAGAAATCGTATTGCAATTAGGGTTGAAGTCAGATGCAATAGAAAAAGCCCATGAGTTTTCTACACATTTCTTCATCGGCGGGAAATCATCCATGCCTAATACGTATTGAGTTCCCGGGAGAAAGGTCTGCATTACTCCATGATCATGTGCTTTAGCTCGAGAATCATCATCTGACTTTGCTACGTGATCAGCGCTAATTGAACCCAACTCGGACGCGATGCCTAGTCCTCCTGAATCTACAAATTCGTCCGCATGTATCCTGGATCCCAATCCCATCTTCTTTGAAGCGTTGATAATTTCGATCGTATCATCTACTGTGAACCAACCGGGTTCACAAAACACATCTGCCCACTTAGCAATACCTTGCTTTACAACCATCGGTAATTGCTTACCAATCAATTCTTCAATATACTCTTCCTTGTTATTCTGCTTGGGAATATCATGCGCACCTAACCAGGTTGCTTGAATATCACATGGTAAAATTAGATTTACTCGTGCTGTAGCTTCGAGTAATTTTAACTCAGACTCAGTGCTAAGGCCATACCCACTTTTCGCCTCCATAGTGGTTGTACCCAGCCTCAATGCATTAGAGGCTCTCCGAACACCAAGCTCTACTAATTCATTAATCGAAAGACTTCTTGTGCTTTCAACAGTCTTTGATATCCCTCCGCCTAATTTTGAGATATCTGAGTATGTCAAGCCCCTTTGCCTAAGTGCCATCTCGTTACTTCTATCTCCGCCCCATATCAAATGAGTATGTGAATCTACAAAACCTGGAACTATTGCTCCTCCTTTTGCATCTATGATATTCATATCCCCCAACTTTTCTGAATTTTTATCCCATGATGATGCATATTCAGAAACTAACTCTTCCGAGTCCGATATACTCAAAATTATACCATCTTCAATTAAAATCCCCAGTCCCTTTGAGTAGACATTCAGATCTTTATCGCCCATTTCCTCACCTATGAGCGGTTTTGAAGTGTCGCCATTGGACATGTGGGCTATTTCCCCAGAGTTTACCACTAGTGTTCGCACGACTCTCGACAGTAGTGATGCTTGAAAGCACTACCCTTCTCGCAAATACGTGTCAGGACTAATTGTGGGCATCGAAAGTACCGCTCATACACTATCTATTGGCTTTGTTGACGAATCAGGAAAGCTATACTCATCTGAATCAGCACTATTCAAGCCAGAGGAAGGGGGGATACATCCTCGCGAAGCCGCGGATCATCACTCTTTAGTCGCACCGAACCTCGTTTCTTCTCTAATGAATAGGGAAGATTTCAATCAAGATGATATTGTCGCGGTCTCATTCAGCCAGGGCCCGGGACTCGGTCCGTGCTTACGTATTGGAGCTTCTGTCGCCCGTTCACTTTCGTCATTCTGGAAGGCTCCCTTAATCGGCGTTAACCACTGTGTTGCACATATTGAAGTAGGCAGGAATCAGACTGGTTGCGATGATCCCGTTTTACTATACGCAAGTGGTGGAAATACACAAGTTATAGCCAGATCTGGAGATAGATACAGGGTCATCGGGGAGACCCTGGATATTGGCATAGGTAATATGTTGGATAAATTTGCTCGTAACCATGGAATTGCCTTTCCAGGCGGTCCAGCCATAGAGAAGCTATCTAAAAAATGGGCCGGAGATATTTCTGTTAATGAGCCAGAACTACTTACTCTGCCATATGGTGTACACGGTACAGACTTAGCCTTTTCAGGACTATTGACATCTGCAATTTTTCACTCTAAGAAATTGCCATTGGAGCAGGTTTGTTACTCTCTTCAAGAGCATGCTTTCTCTAGTTGTATTGAGGTTGCTGAAAGGGCAATGGCCCATACTGGGAAGTCCGAATTACTCTTAGGTGGAGGTGTTGCTTGCAATGGGAGGCTACGTGAGATGAGTTCTATTATGTGTGAGGAAAGGGGAGGCCAATCCTTCTGGCCTGAAAAGCAATATTGTATAGACAATGGAACCATGATTGCTGAATTAGGCAGAAAAGAGCTCCAGTCTGGAAGGATTACTGAATTGGACGAAAGCGCTATTGACCCTTCTATGAGGACCGACTCTTCAACGATAGCATGGACTTGATAGCACTAAGTCTTATGAGAGGCCTTCATAGCGGGGTATTGGAGATAGTGTAGTGCAGAGGAGAAGAAAGCCGAGGGCAAAACCTCGTGATGTGTTTAGTGGATCCCCAACAACACCTAGTAAAATATCTAAAAATCCTCCACCAAGAGAAAGCAAAAGACCTCCAAAAGTGCCTCCTTCTAAGCCATCAGCTCCTAAAAAAGTTTCAAAGAAGACATCTGATAAGATTACTGATAAGGCCGATCACTCTGTGAAAGTAAAGAGTGACGAGTCCGTAAATTCTACTGAAATTACTCAAAAAAATATTTTGGGAGACTCTAGGAAAACTATTGGTCTAAGGAATAAAATCGATGCTCAAGAACCTGAAATTAAGGAAAATATCACTAGTAAAAAAGCTCAAGATATTATCGATAAAAGTAGAGCAAGAGCCATGGAATCCTTAGTTAAGAAGAACATTACTGTTGGCTCTAAAGAAAAGCCAATAGTTGCGACTCCACCTAAGAAAAGAGCTAGGAAGAACAAGAATTCTTTCCAGCCCGCTGAAAGAAAGAGAAGACTTGATAGAAGTCGACATATGGAATACAAATACGAAGTAAGGAGATTATTGGTAGATCTAAATGTCGATGAGGAACACCGATCTAGCCTATTGGGGACAATATGGGCCAAGGGCGAAAGGCAAACAGTATCCGATGCAAAAGAGTTCCTGATTTCTAAGCACACAGAGGGAGTCATTGATGAACATCAACTAGAGACACTCAATAAGGTTGTAGATGGATATACGGTTAGACGCTAATACGCATAATTCATTTCCTCCTCCCTGTTGGATTATACTAGGGTGTATCCGAGGTACTGCCAATGGATGAAAATATAGAAGCTGGAAAACCACCGTATACTAGTGGCATATATCCCGATATGTATAGAACTAGGCTTTGGACAATGAGGCAATATGCTGGTTTTTCTACTGCTAAACAGACTAATGAAAGATTCAGATTATTACTAGAACAGGGGCAAACCGGTCTCTCTGTAGCTTTTGATTTGCCCACACAACTAGGACTCGACTCTGATAATGAGAAGTCGTTGGGAGAAGTCGGGAAAGTAGGGGTGCCAATAGACTCTATTTCTGATATGAGGGTATTATTTGACGGAATAGATCTTTCCACTGTATCAACATCAATGACAATCAATGCTCCAGCCACTACCTTGCTTGCCCTATATGTTGCAATTGCCGATGAGCAGGGAGTAGACAGGAAAGAACTCAGAGGAACAGTCCAAAATGATATTCTGAAAGAATATATTGCCCGGGGACTCTACATTTATCCTCCAGAAGCTTCAATGAGATTGACCTCCGATTTAATGAAGTGGTGCTCTATCAATACCCCGTCCTGGAATACTATTTCAGTAAGTGGATACCATATGAGAGAAGCCGGATGTACGGCAGTTGAGGAAGTCGCGCTCACTGTTTTGAATGGAATTGAATATGTTAAAAATGCCATCGATAGTGGAATGTCGATAGATGATTTCGCACCAAGAATCTCATTCTTTTTTGCTTGTCAAAATAATATTTTAGAAGAAGTCTCAAAATTCCGTGCGGCTAGAGAGATTTGGTATGAACTGATAACCAGTAGATTCGAGCCAAAAAATCCCAAATCAGCTATGCTCAGATTCCATACACAAACGGCAGGAGCTACTCTAACTGCCCAGCAACCATTCAACAACATAGTAAGAGTATCTTATCAAGCACTCTCGGCGGTTTTAGGAGGTACTCAATCACTCCATACTAACAGCTATGATGAGGCCATAGGTTTGCCAACAGACGAAGCTGTAACAATCGCATTAAGGACTCAGCAAATATTAGCCTCTGAAACAGGAGTTGCGAATCATGTAGACCCTCTCGCTGGCTCGTACGTTATCGAGGAAATGACATCTGATATTGTCAAAAAATCCTTTGAATTAATTGAAAGAATAGAGTCACATGGGGGAGCATTATCAGGTGTCAGATCTGGCATTCAGCAGAGGATGATACACGAAAGTGCATGGAAGCATCTTAATTCAGTAGAGGAGGGTACAATGAAGGTCATAGGCGTTAATGTCAATCAGCAAGAAGAGGACTCAATTGAAGGTCAGTTACTGGACTCGAGACTCGCTGAGAATCAGGTATTATCATTGATAAAATTTAGATCCGAGAGGAATAATGAAGACGTCAAAGAATCCCTATATAAACTTAGAAATGCTTGCCAATCTGATGATAATCTAATGGACTTCATCATAGATGCAGTCAAATCTAATTGTACTGTTGGTGAGATAAATCAAGTCCTTAGTGACTCATTCGGCACATGGGTGTCTCCGAGCGGTGTTTAGATGACTAAAATTGATCATATTGGAATCGCGACCAAATCAATCCCGGACGCAATACCATTCTGGGAGGCGCTCGGATTCACACCTTCTGGAGGAGGACTAGTAGAAGATCAAGGTGTGAATGTTAGATACTTGGTTAATGATTCCGATACACGGATTGAACTGCTAGAGCCAACTGGTTCCAATACGCCAGTTGGTAAATTTATTCAGAAGAAGGGAGTGGGCATTCAACAGTTGGCAATATCTGTTGATGATATTTCAGAAACCATATCCAAACTTCTAGACATGGGTATCAGGATGATTAATACCGAGCCACAAATAGGTCACGGAGGCAACAAAATCGCATTTGTTCACCCTTCATCTTCAGGTGGCGTGCTAATAGAGCTAGTTGAGTACGTTTGAAAATCATCAAAAGGACCTCTATGTTCGGAGCTTCATGATTACCTCAATAGACAGCGTTACTGGTCAAGATATTCATATTCCTAGTAAGATTACTGAAGAGGTGGAGTTTCTATCCTCGACGCTAAGTCTCCTGAGGGATTCAGAAGAGATTTCCAATGATGAGTTTCTAGAAGCTGGCTTAATACAGGGTGGCTTGAACCTCTTATCTGCTATGATTTCTAACGGTGCGGAAGCTGAAGAGTTAGAGAATCAAATTTCTTCTCTGAAAGATCGAGCACTATCAATCTGTGAAAGATTTCCTAACTTAGATGAGAAAATCGAGAGTAAGAGATAATCTATCTCCAGAGATTCCTGGTGGAGGGGAACTCCTCATTACAATATTCATACACTTCTGAATAGAAATTTTTTACTTTTTCCTCAATCTCATGATTCACTATGGTTGCAGATTTTGTCTTATTCACCCTAACGGTCGCAAAATCATATTTTGCCTGTATTCCAACAAAATTAGATACACAATCAATCTTTTCTGAATCAAACATTTCTTCATATATTCCAATGTAAATATCCTCTTCTTCGAATACCCCTCTAACAGAATCGATCGTCTTATCGTACCTAGTTCTAATTGTACAGTGCTCAGTCTTGTAATACTGTTCTAATGCCTCCAAAAAGTCCGTTTCGCCATATTTTATGCCTTCATCGTAGTTCCCTCTATCAAGATTATACCTTACGGCGCTCTTTATCCTATCAACAGGATCTCTCAACAAGAGTATTGCCTTACAGTCAATTTCTCTTTCTTGGAACTCTGAGTAAATACTACTTAATCTGGATTTTTGCAGACCGCTATAAGACGGAGTAATATCTCCAGTAATGGTTACAGTACTAGAGAAGATAGACTCAAAATAATCAAAATATGCCTCATTATTTGTCTGCATAAGATATCTCAAATTATTGCTCTTATCTAAAACACTACTAATTAATCCGGGCTTTTCTACTCTGTTATAATTCAATAGTGGTATATCTATCGCATCCCATATATGATACTCCTTTAGATCCCCTCCATCGAACTTTCTAGATTGTTGTAAGTAACTGTATAGCCAGCTAGTTCCACATTTTTGAAAACCCAGTCCCAAAATAAATGTATTTTTCGACTTTGTTGGTTCCACTGACATCCCCAAATGTCGTAATGATACCTACTATTTTAAGTAATTATTATAATAGCCTGATATTACTAGAGTAATATTTAATTAAAATAGCAATTAGGCGGATGTATGCCCAAGGTCAGTCTTGACATGCCTAATCAGATATTATTGGACATTAAGAGACATGTTGGCGATGACAAGAAATTTGTTAGTGTGGCAGATGCTATCAGGACTGCATGCAGAAAGATGTTAGATCAGCTTGATTCAATAGACGAAAGACACGGGAGGTTAGAGAATGACAAGTAGGGAAGATGCAATAGATGCAATTGAAAAATTGGTAAGGTATGTAGAATCAGCAAGTGGGGATTTGAGAGAGGGGCTGATGGATACGCCGGAAAGAGTCATAAAATCATATGAAGAAATATATTCAGGATATTCATTAGAACCTAGTGAAATTTTGGACTCTACCTTCAATGGAGAGGATTATGATGGAATAGTTCTTCTGAAAGATATTGAGTTTCACAGTACCTGCGAACATCACCTTCAACCTTTTAGCGGTAAGGCCCATATTGCGTATATTCCAGTCAATAGAATAGTCGGAATTAGTAAGCTAGCAAGACTACTAGATTGCCACAGTAAAAGGTTACAGAACCAGGAAAGGATTACTAAATCCATAGCAGACGATATCATGGAAAACCTCAATCCTCTCGGTTGCGCCGTTATTGTAGAGGCAAAGCATGGTTGTATGAGGTGTAGGGGCGTATCTAAGCAGAATGCCTCCATGACAACCAGTTCGATGAGAGGAGCATTCTTTGAGAATCCAGAAGCTAGAAATGAGCTATTTCAATTGATAAATAACTAGCTGGATGATATTATGATAAAATATCCAATAGTAGAAATCTTTCATTCAGTACAAGGTGAGGGATTCCATGCCGGCGTACCACATGTATTCATCAGATTTGGAAACTGTAACTTAAGATGCGAGTGGTGTGATACTGATTTCCTGAAATATGAGGAATTATCATTAGATGAAATCACCAAGAGGGTACTGTCATTTGGATGTAAGAAAGTTATTTTCACAGGAGGAGAGCCAGCATTACAAGATCTAAGAACTATTGGTAGCAGACTCAAAGAATTCGGAATTTCACTGTCCATAGAGACAAACGGGACAATAGAAATAGATCCAATTATTGATTGGATATGTGTTAGTCCCAAAGATCAGATTTATCCCAATGTTACAATAAAGCAAGTAAGAGGTGATGAATTAAAGATAGTATATTGTGGACAGGACCTATCGATGTATGATGAGCTAAAATCTGGCTTCACTCATCATTATATTCAACCCCTTTATTTGGAAAATGAAAGTATTGAATCTAATGGCATTAGCTTCCAAATCGTAGAAGACATAGTCAAGAAATCACCAGGTTGGAGACTATCTTTACAAACTCACAAATGGATGGGTGTATTATAATGTCTTCAAGAGCGATAATGGCACTATCTGGGGGCATGGATTCGACATCATTACTTCTCCGGCTTCTAAGAGAGGGTTACTCTGTAACTTGTATTAGTTATTTATATGGTCAAAAACACTCCATCGAGATTGAAAAAGCAATGGAAAATATCGAAAGATTACAATCTAAACAATTTAGTGTAGATCACAAAATTATAGACTTAAGTTCTGCAATGAGTTCTTTTCACTCTGCCTTAACAGATGAAAACTTCGATGTTCCAGAAGGGCATTATGAAGAATTTCAGATGAAGCAGACGGTAGTACCGAATAGAAATGCCATATTCTCATCAATTTTGTATGGAATGGGATTAAGCATCTCTCTAACTGAGGATTGTGATGTAATAATTGCCTTGGGCGTTCATAGTGGGGACCATGCTATTTATCCAGATTGTAGGCCTGAATTTTATAATGCCCTGTCTACTGCATTCTCAATAGGAAATTGGGACTCAGAAAGAATTACCTTTGAGTTGCCATACATAAATGGGGATAAGACAACTATTCTGAAAGATGCCCTGCATTCCTGTGACATTCTAAATCTAAATTTTAATGAGATAATGAGCAGTACAATTACTTCATACAATCCAGATAAATCAGGTCGATCTAGCGGAAAGTCAGGGTCGGACGTTGAAAGAATATTGGCATTCCACGAAATAGGTCATGTGGATCCCATCGAATACAGCTCTTCATGGGAATCTGTATTAGAAAACGCATTAAAATTAAAGCATAAATATGGTGAATAATATGGTAGATCAAGATACTGAGTGGAGAAATCGATTAAGCGACCTTGCTTATAGGGTAACGAGAGAAGGCGATACAGAAACGCCATACACAGGTGAATTTTACCTCGAAGAAAGAAATGGAAACTACTTCTGTATTTGCTGTAACCATCTCTTATTTACATCTGAAATGAAGTATCATTCGGGTTGTGGTTGGCCCGCCTTTCATACAGAGCATAAAGAAGCGGGAATCAAAAGAATTGTAGATCTGAGCCATGGAATGCGTAGGGTAGAAGTCAAATGTGGTAGTTGCGATGCCCATTTGGGCCATGTTTTTGAGGACGGGCCTAAGGAATTTGGCGGTGAAAGATATTGCATTAATTCTGTATGTCTAGATTTTGTCACAGAGGGATATAAATGACTAGATTCCTTTCCTCGAAGAAATATGGACATGAAAGGGGGCTATCGTCCGCATTTAGACAATGGAGAGCAGGAAGTCACTGTAGATTCATGCATGGTTATTCTTTAGAGTTTGAGTTTGTTTTCGGTACAAATGAATTAGATGAAAAAAATTGGGTTGTTGATTTTGGTAGCTTGAAAGACCTAGAAACATGGCTCAGAATAAATTTCGATCACAAGACATTGGTTGCTTCTGATGATCCTATGTATTCTGTTTTTGAAGAGATGCATCAGAATGGAATCATCGATATGGTAACAGTTGAAGGCACTGGATGTGAAATGTTTGCAAAACTAGCTATGGAATATGCCAAAGAATTGATTCAGACCATCACTGAAGACAGATGCTGGGTGGAAAGTGTCACTGTACGTGAACACGGTGCAAATAGTGCTACATGTATGAGGACTAACTAATCCTTCAGATAAAATCCATCTTGAAGTATTATTTTTGTCCATAGTCCGAAGAAGCTATATCTCTCTCGAATGAGTCCGCTGCTTCTGTAATTACGGAAATAATCCTATGAATCTCGTCATCCTTAGGCAATCCCCTCATGATAACCCTATTCAATGTCTCTTCGATACCCGTTCTCTTATGATCCTTAGTAGGCATGGAATTTGATAGTCTAGATATTTCAGATCTAAGCCTATCTCTAAGAAGAGGATCGAGCAATCTTTGTTGTTCTGACTCCCTAATTTCAGAGCTAGAAATATTTGCATACCAAGTGTAACAGATGATCGATACTGCATGACTTAGGTTCAGTATTGGATAACCTTCCCAGGTGGGAATTGTTACTAGTAAATCGCAATCATGTAGCTCCTGGTTTGTGAGCCCAATATCCTCGGGCCCGAATACATAGGCGGTCTTACCTTCTACTGAAGTCAATCTCTTGGGTAACTCCTCGGGCAATATGAAATGCCTGAAAGATATTTTTTCTCCAACTTCTCTCTTACCCGATGTCCCTACGACTATTGAGCAGTCGTTAGTTGCATCCTCTAAATTCTCAAATATCTTGCAGGAGTCCAGAACATCCTGGGCGTGTTTTGCCCTATTCCTAGTTTCCTCGGTCCAATCATTATCCCTTCCTACAATTCTCAAGTCTGTAATTCCAAAATTGAGAACGGTTCTAGCAACCGCACCAATATTGCCATCATATTTGGGTCGGACTAGGATGATTGTAATATCATCACTCTCTGCTGGAAAATTAACCGGTAATCTTCCGCCCATGGTATCCCGAACAGTATCGCATTGATAGTAATACGCTAATCTACTCGTCTTTGACGGTACCTGGTGATGTATCCAGCGATCCAGTTTCTCATTCTCTTATTTCCCACGTCTGAATATTCACTAACAAGCTTCTTGTTATCATCGAAGCTATCCGTAAACTGATCAGGATAAAGCTCCAAAAGCCTGATTGCCCTGATTTTAATAAATGATGGTCTGATATTACCCATATTATTCCTCCAATAACTTAACTTCTAGCGGAAAACCCTCTTCCCTAGTACAAACAACGGTTATCTTTCTCGGGGGCTTCTGCATTCCTCTAGACCAAATATAGTGATTTACAGCCTCGTCGATCCAGATGTCCTCATCTTCTCTCATCTTCATATGCCTAGCCACGTGAATTTTAATTTCGGCCATAGCTCTGTTGGCCCTTCTAGTCCGAGGGACACTCCAAGCGGCTCTTAATGGAATAGTCATCTCTTTGATTTCAGCCATTTAATCACCTTTGTAGCTTGCTTCTTCGCCACATGTGGCGCTTAGGATGTGTAGTAGTGTTCCTGTTAGTCCTCAACATTACCCACACAGGGACTCTCCTATTTTGCTTCGTGACTTTCATCAAGCGCCTCTTCTTAGCATTGGGCTTGTTTCTTGCCATAATATCACCTAATAATTAGACAGTCCTGGATGCCTTTCAATTGCTTCGTCCCTCACAGCATGAGCTACGGAATCTAACATTGCCTGCCCCTCCCGGGTCAGTACCTTACCGTGATTCACATTTCCAGCAGGATTCATCTTACTCTCGATCAGCCCGGCCTCAGTCAACTGTTGCATAATTGTTCTAGAAATGTTCCTTGATCCTGCAACTGCCCTGTTGGGCTTCACTCCTCGATCCTTAGGGCCTCCGAAGTGCTGAGCCATATGATTGGCACCAATGGGGCCCAGCTTGCCAACCTTCCTCAATACGGCGGCAGATCTGATATGCCACCAGTTATCTTGCGAGGGGGGCCTCTCTCTGTGTGTACCCGTTTTGACTATTTTAGACCATTCTGGCGGGTTTATCGAGGCCACATCTGCTAAACGAGCTGAAAGCTCGTTAATCAGAAGGTCCGCTGGAACATCGTGATACGTAGTCATAGGCTCACCAAGCAGCCGCCCGTCTGACAGTTCATATTTAACCATGATGACACGTTACTCCAAAACAAGTGGTACTAAAATGAGTTGCATAACCCTACAAGGATTGAAATTACCTTGTCGCCACGGACATACATGAGGAAGACAATGTCACAGAATCCTAACATGCTTAGGACTATGATAGGCATAGGTCTAACCTTGATTTTTGTATTAGGATATGCAGTCTACTCGAATACAGTTGAATCGGAATATTATGGGTATGAAACTACTAATGTCTCGGAGTCTCTAGAATCCAATCAAGACGATGAAGGAGTTGCTGAGTGGTTTTTATCTACTAATATGCCTATTACGTGGGTCAACGTTTCAGTGATTGGAGCGCCTCAGGATTCAATACTCAGGGTTCAAGCCGAAGGGACTCCCTGGTTCCACTCCCCATTCCTGGGTGATAATCTAGATTTTCCATTCAATTGTGAAGGTGACGGGGACTATTCGGATTTAGTCGAGACCTGTGATTATTCGACTAATCATGAAATCACCATCACACAAGAAGAGAGTATTCTTAGAGGAATCGTCTCTTCCATATTGCCTATAGAGGGTTTGGGCTATCTTCAAGCTGATGATCTAGAAGAAGCCTATGATAAGGCTGATGAACTAATTTCAGAAGAGGCGACAATTATTACTTGGAGAATAGGGGTATATGATGATGAAGGCAATGCTCTGGAGTCTGCCGGAATAGAAATCTATGTATCGATGGTTTATCACGAATTAACCGATGTTAATGAGTTTCAGATTGACCCTATCGAAGAGTCTGTTTACAGTCTAGCAACACTGATTGGTTGTTTCAGTCTGATGCTTGTACTTCCATTGATAATATATTTCTCTGCAGTATACAAAGCAAGGAAGGATGAGGCAACTAGGTTAGAAGCTCCTCCATTAGATAATTAGTGCTACTTCAATTCCACAAGATTCAATTCTATGAGTTTGGAAATTGATGCCGAACAGCGTTGTCTAGCAGGGATTATTTCTTCTTCATAGCAATCCTCCATAATTTGTATAATTTGTAACAATGTCCTATTTCCATCAATAAGGTCCCATAAGGCTGAATTCAATTTGTCCAGTGGCCTTCTCAGTAGTCTCGGAGCCCTTGTTATCCTAGCAACTAACAATTCTAGTCGATTAAATTCCTTCTTAATAAAAATAACAACCTGCTTATCTGAAATTCCATGATCATCCAATGTTCTATTTGGCGTATCATATGAATTTCCATATTCCCACAGACATGGGACCCGAATGGGTATACTATCTATTTCAATATGTAAACTCATTAGATTATCACCCATGTGAATAAGCTAACCATACAGCAAACACCGGCAATTGCTGAGGCCCTAGTAAGCCTCATTGACTTTATTATATTCTTAGAGTACCAGGTAAGAATTCCAAAAAATGATGTCAAGAAAAGTAAGATCTCGCTACCTTGTGGAAGTAACTCCAATTTATCTCCTCAACTTTATGGAATTCTCTACAATTGATGTTGAAAGTGCAGAAATCCTATTTCTAATCGCCTCATCATTAATTTCTCCATTCTCATCGAATGCTTGCTTGATGTGTGGCACAGCAACTTGCTCAGGAACTACCCATCCATGAATCCATCTAGCTGCAATTCTCATGTGATTCAGGGTATTATTGCTAGACTGTCCGCCCAAAGTGGAAACCAAACCGAATACTTTTCCTGATGTGTGTTTTGAGTAAAGCCAATCAAGACTGTTCTTCATTACACCACTCATCGTCCCATGATATTCAGGACTGGAAAGGATGTACGCGTCAGAATCAGTAGCCATAGCTTGAAACTTCTTCACATTTTCATCGTCCCAAGAACCCTCGGCACCGACAAGAGGCAGAGGATTAGCTCCATGATCCCATACTGTTACTTCAGCACCTAGCTCTCTGCATTGGCCCAGTAGTATTTCCAACATCCTCCCATTAGCTGATTGTAAATCATAAGTCCCACAAATTCCCATGACGCGTAAGGGCTGACTCATGTCTCTGGAAGAAGGTGCCCATCTTCAAGGTGTAGGTATGGACATGACTCAATAGAGTACGTAACTAGAGAATGCTTATTTTAAATTCGTTCAGCGATAGGTTATGGATGGGGGCAGGATTAGGCAGCTACTCACCGATGCTAAGTCTCATGCAGACGTCGGTGACATGCTCTTGGCCAGCCAACTTTACACAAAGGCAACAGACATCGAGCCCAACAATGCAGCCGCATGGTATGGACTCGGGGTAGTACAGACCGCCAGGGGATTCCCTGATGACTCAAGACTAGCATTCGAGAAGGCAAATATGCTAGATCCGGAACATGCCCCCACTGCTGCTAATCTTGCGGTATTATTGGAGAATATTGATCCCATTAGGTCTTACGAGCTCGCAACTATGGCCGTGGGAAAATTAGGTAGTATCCAACAATTATCTGTGATAATTGAGAGGCATAATGAATCAATTGTCGAAAATAAAACAACGATATTAAATGATGCTGAACTAGATGAAGAAACACCATTGTTGGAGAGCCGTGAAATAAATGATGATTTATTTGAATCAGAAGAAGTGCCAATAATAGAGAGTCGTATAATTAAAGATGAAGATGACATAATATTGGAGTCTAGACCAGTAGAAACAATTGATGAAGTCATCAATAGTGCTAAGAAAATGTTAGCTACAAATAGGGCGACTGAGGCCCTTTCTTCCATTAGGTCTAGATTAGAAACAGATGGATCTATGAACTATGAACTATGGTCATTATGCGCAACTACACTGTACATGATAGGACATAACAATGAGGCTTTAGAAGCAATAGAATATGCTATTGCGATTGGAGACGACCGAGCAAAAACCCATTTTAATCACTCACAGATTCTCAAGGATTTAGGTAAATTAGAACAATCATTACAGTCTATATCTAATGCGCTAATTTCAGATCCTGAACATGTAAATAGCCTGATTTCTATGGGGGAAATAAAGATGCAAAGAGATGAGCCCGAAGAGGCCATTTACTACTGGGAAAAGGCATACGATATTTCTTCAGATGAGGGGCTAATGATACGTATTCAGAATGCTAAAGATAGCATGTCCAATGATGATGAATTTGAAAGCGATGAAGAATTAATTATGGAATCAATAGATGATAAAATTTCAATTGCAAGGGCTCTAACTGAGGAGGGAGATTATGTTAACTCAGTAAAAGCTTGGAAGCGTCTTCTGGAATTAAACAGAGACTCTCCAGAGATTTGGAATGGGATGGCAGATTCCCTGTCTGCCGCCGGCCACGTTGATAGGGCGCTGCAGTGTAGACAGAAAGCCAATTCACTGAACATGGAAGAAAATAATGCCTTAACCTCAGAGCCAGAGGAAGAGCTAGATTTGATAGCGGCTGGAAAGGAAGCTCAGGAGATAATAGAAAATATGGATAATTCCCCCGAGATTGATGCAAACATATCTATCGAGTGGTACAATAAAGGCATCAATCTATTAGCTGAAGAGAGAGGATCTGAGGCCCTTAGCTCCTTTGAAAAAGCCATAGGCGGGGCGCCCAAGGAAGAGCTAGAGCTTCGTGTCAAAGCACAAGCTGGCAGAGGGCATGCTCTGTATCAAATGGGTAAATACGGAGACAGCATTAGATCCTATCATACGGCTATATCAATGGATCCTGAGGGAGTTAGTGGCAAACTCCTCTACAATATGGGTTCTTCATACGCTTCCCTAGAGCTCTTCCAGGATGCCGTTAAGTGTTTTATTCAAGCCATAGATAGAGGCCTAGATGAAAACGATAGAGCACTGTGTAAAAAACAACTCAGTAGGTGTAAGATATTGGCTAAAGAGCAAGCTAGAAGGTCTGGTCAATGATGACTCTACTAGGATAGCTATACACTGAAGCAACCTTATTCTTCACAAATCCAATCAGTGTCATACCATGCTCAATTGACATTTCAACAGCCATAGAACTTGGTGCACCAACAGCAATGAAAATTGGTATACCGCACCTAATTGCTTTGTAAGTTAATTCAAATGAAGCTCTGCCAGATACTACCAGAAAACCTTCATTAATTGGAATTTTATTATCCATTAGGAAGGTGCCCATTAACTTGTCAAGTGCGTTATGCCTC
This sequence comes from Euryarchaeota archaeon UBA121, assembly GCA_002499865.1. GTDB lineage: Archaea > Thermoplasmatota > Poseidoniia > Poseidoniales > Thalassarchaeaceae > MGIIb-O5. Next base: position 90,591 of record DANL01000059.1, read on the forward strand.
CCTACATCTTCAGATATTGAGACGAGATTCCCATTGTAGTCGATAATTGCTGCCGCATGTGAACCACCAGTTTTAGAAAAGAGATCTTGCCTACTTCTTAGCAGATCTACTGATTTAGATATCGAAGAGGACAGGATCTTCCTATCGTTAGGCAGGGCGGGTGCGTTTAATCTAATGAGAGATGAAATAGAGTCCCGTCCACATAATCCACAAGCAGAAGAAACAGATGTCTTTCTAACATGCTCAGCCGAGTCAAAAGAACATTCATCAGCTATTTTTACTACAAAATCATCATCTTTCGAATATATATCTACTATGTCATCAGAGCTACTAATGACTCCCTCACAATAAAGAAAACCATATATCAGTTCTATATCATTTCCCGGAGTCCTCATTAGAATTCCTAGTGAGTGTTCTTCGCCTAAATGTATGACTTTGATGGTCATCGCACGTTCTATTGCAACCTCGTCTGTTTCATGGGAATGAGAGTCATCAGAAAACTTCTGAATATCGACCTCAATTATTTTGCCCATGCTCATCGTGCCCCATTCAAGTATTCATAGATGACGATGCTTATCGCAACTGTTCAAATACGGTTAGTGTCAGCGATGCCCATGGGCATCCTAGGAGGTGAAGGCTTCTCGCTACCTGTTGTTTCCAAAGTAAATGTAGTCGATGTCAATATTGAGCTTACTGAAACCGCCAAGGCCGCGCTGTCTGCTTCAATGTCCGGTGAAGAGGATACTCACGTTCTACTAATCAGTGCGCAATCTGGAGGGTGTTCTGGCTATATGTACGATATGGCAATTGTAGAAGAGCCAGATAATTCTGACTTTCAAAAAATTCAATTTGATCGTATCAGGATTTTCATCCATAACAAAGATAGTACTATGCTAAATGGAATACGTGTCGATTACAAGGACTCACTGATGGGAGGGGGATTCCAAATAGAGAACCCAAATGCTAGCAAGTCCTGTGGTTGTGGCCAATCCTTCAGTTGATACAATGGGTAATCTCTCAGAAAACTCTGCTCAGATATATCTAGTGAAATCTAGTATATCTGTTATGGAAGGTTTAGAAAGTGTAAACCATTTGAATAATATCCTATCAACCGATATAGGATCATTAGATAAAGGAATGAGAATAGACGGATTAATCTGTGATTCCAACGGCAGAGTTGCAGATATTGTGAATTGCTATCATATGGGGAAGAGCATCTTGATCGTTGGAATAGATTCCAATACAGAGAGTACTAGAGAATTACTTACTAAGGGAGTACCCTGGGATAAAAAACTCTCATTATTAGATGGAAATGGTGCATTAGAACATCTCAAAATAATTGGCCATGACCCGTCTTCATTAGTAGAGATGCTTTATCCAGAATTATCAAAATTATCTGAAAATAAATATTCCGAATTTGAAAATGTAGTGTTCTCATTAGGCACGCACAATGAACATGAGATAATTGATATAATTGTAAGGAGGGATAATTCTGATTTCTATGACAGGATAGAAAGGTGTAATCACAAAATTTCTAAAATCGAAGACTGGGAATTCGCTAGAATAGCTGTTGGATATCCCGGATCTAACGAGGTCAATACAAAATATCTGCCACATGATATAGGAATGATAAATCTGATATCTCTCAATAAGGGGTGTTATCCAGGACAGGAAATACATGCCAGGCTGGATAGCAGAAGTAAGCCAAAGAAAAGAATGGTTGTTTTGTCCACAACCGATGTCATGGAGATTGGCAAGTATTCTTTATCGGACGGCAGTAGTGTCAAAATAACCTCAATAGCGGTTAGAGATGGTTTACATTTATCGATGGGTATATGTTCTGTAGACGTGTCTACTGATGCAACACTAGTAAACTGCAATAGTGTATCCAAACTAACTTTACTTTGATTCTAATTATCGAATAAATCAGAATCCACTAGTGTAATCTCCTCATTATTATCTATCCACTCACGCATTGTCATGAGAGGTGAAATTCTAAGTGTCCCTAGATGTCTGGTGAATAGATATACCATAGGATCATGTCTTTCAACAATTTGCATTTGGAAAAGTGACTTTATTCTATCACTTCGAGAATCGAAGAATGCGAACTCAACAGCTACTCCGATTATTGTAGCAGTGTACAGAACTAATAGTACTGAGATTGAGAACACGACTGGGTCTCCAAGCAAGTCTCCAGATCTTAACTGGCTTCCGTATATTAGTTGTCTAGAAAGAAGGAAAACTAGGCCAATACCGACGGAAGGACCCAGAGCGTCATCCACTAGAGAGTGCATTGGTATTAGCCTTCTTTTTGTTGGATCGGCGAAAACTAGTGATGTCATAGTTGCAGCCCTAATGACAGAAATTACAGAAACTAAAAAGATGTAGAATGCGGCACTCAAAACCATAACTTGCCTAGGCTCTATGGGGAGATATAGTACAATCAGAAATGCGAATATCCCCAAGAAAACGGTGATTGGCATTCTATGTGTTGAGTCTAGTACCCTATCGAGAGTTCCTGTACCATCATCAAGTCTGGGTATTCCAATAATTTCCCACCTAGTTACTCTCCTGATAATGTTAGCTACATAAGAAAGTAGACCCTTGTCTATTAGTACCCATTCTATAGGTCTGAACATCGGTAAGAGAATAATGGTAACAAAGAAGGCGAATATACCAAGTAGAGGGGAGAAAATAAGAGCTGGTAAAAGAAGAAAGTGCTGAGGCCCTAACGGCCTCAATAAATCAGACTCAATCCTAGATTGCCTTTCCTTGTTGATGAGGAGCCTCCTCGCCTCTGAATCTAATTCAGTTCTGTATCTCTTTATCGGTATTCCCGAATCTAGTACCCTACGAACCTTCTCCCTGTAGTGCTCGTGCTCGGGCTCCATCCCAACCCACCACTTCCACCCGAATCTAAGAGGAAGAGTGAGGAGAACGGGCAGGAGTAGAATGAGGAGACCTGTTGCTAGTCCTTCAACCGGTTCAGCCACGGCACCCGGCAAGAATCCCTCCCTTAGAAGAAACCGGTGATGTTACCGATAAAACGTAGTTAATGAAGTCATTATCAATTAGCCGAATTATACAGATTGGCTACAGCTGGCCAATCAACTACATTCCACCAGGCACTAATGTAATCGCCTCTTCCTGGACCGAACTTCTTGTAATACGCGTGTTCCCATACATCTAGGCCCAATATTGGTTGTCCACCGCAACCGCCTTCCATTAGTGGGTTATCTTGATTTGGAGTAGAGCAAATGCACAACTTTCCACCATCCTTAACACAAAGCCATGCCCAACCACTACCGAACCTGGTCATTGCAGCATTAGCGAATGATTGTTGGAATGCCTCGAACGAGCCAAACTCCTCATCGATAGCTAAAGCAAGATCGCCTTCTGGTCGGCCTCCCCCGTTAGGGCACATAACTGACCAGAATAGCCCGTGATTCCAGAACCCCCCTCCGTTATTCCTGACAGATGGCTTGTCACTGTGGTTTGCAAGCAGTTCCTCAATGGATAATCCCTCCATTTCAGTGTCCTTAATCGCGGCATTAAGCTTTGAAGTATATCCCGCATGGTGCTTGCTATGGTGAATTTCCATAGTAAGGGAATCAATGTGTGGCTCTAGTGCATCGTAGTCATAAGATAATTCAGGTAGCTGAAATGTCATGTTATCATACGACCGAAGAGGCGGTAAGATATCAATACTACTTCTGGTAAACTTCATCGTAACTATCGCACTCGGATATCTATGGAGATAGCTGTGACCGATGGGATAGATGTCAATGCGAAGAAGGACCTGCAAGAATTAGGGCACTCGGTTTCAGAGAAACACTACAGTAACGAAGATTTGATCGATGGCTGTATTAGCGAATTCGATATTGTCGTTATCAGAAGTGCGACAAAAATGACAGCCGACGTGATAAAGGCCAATACTGCAAATAAAGGCAAGCTTTCCATGATAATTAGAGCTGGTGTCGGTGTTGATAACATAGATTTATCTTCGGCCACTGAGAATTCAGTACTTGTATGCAATACTCCAAGCGCATCGACTAATGCAGTTGTTGAGCTAACGATAGGACATCTAATCTCTAGTTGCAGGAAGATTTCTACAGGCGATAAAAAAATGAGGGAAGGTCTGTGGGCTAAGAAAGAGTTACGCGGTTCAGAATTGCGTGGTAAGAATCTAGGACTATTGGGATACGGAAGAATAGCCAGAGGAGTGGCTGATATTGCAAGGTCTATTGGAATGAAAATTCATGCTTATGACCCCTATGTCAAATCAGATCAAAATGGTTGCGTATTTCATGATTCAGTAGAGTCATTGTTCAGTTCTTGCACTCATATATCGATCCATTGCTTCCTATCAGAAGAAACTAGGCATTTAGTAGATTATGATATGATATCTTTGATGCCTAAAATAGGAGATGATGGTATTCAATGTGGAAATCACATAGTGAATTGTGCTCGTGGAGGGATCATCAATGAAGATGGGCTATACCAAGCATTGAGTAGCGGTGAGCTAATCACTGCATCTTTGGATGTTTTTGAGATAGAACCAGCTATAAAATCTAAATTACTGCAATTAGATGGTTTCCAAGCAACTCCACACATCGGGGCATCCACTGTTGAGGCACAAAGTCGTATAGGGAATGAGATAGTTTCAATCATACGATCTCATAGTAATGGCGATATTCCAGGGTCATGCTTAAACAAATAGTTTCCATTCACTAGGTAATACTGTGCATAATAGTAAGAGATGTTTTTAGATTCACTAAACTAGCTGGCACCTCAATATCAGATATTTCCGATTTCAAGGATACTCCTTGGTCCTTCTTCAGCTTCCAAATTCTAGAGTTGAAATCAATCAAGTCATCTGTGATAGAAAGATAAGGTGTGACATCGACGTTGTCTGTTACTACTAAAGTAGGGAATTTTCTGATATCCACGGCACTCTGTTCGTAAAGAGTAGTGGAAAGGTAATCTGTAAAAAATGGACATACAGGAGAAAAAGCTGTAAGTACATCTCTCACAATTCTATGTAATGTCCATGTTGCCGAAATATCTCCATCATACAATCTAGACTTGGACATCTCAAGCCAATGACCAGGGAACATGCCCGTAGAGAATGCCTTGATAGATTGTGTAGCATTATAGATATCCATTCTTTCCCATGAAGACTTGACACTATTCATCATTTTATCGAACTCCGATAATATCCATAAATCTTCGAAAGCCAAATCCTTGGGTGATAAATCAAGGGTTTTCGGAACTTCAAATTGGCTAGCTAACCTAGCTATATTGAACATTTTTGTCAACACGCCGAAATATTTCGATTCTATCTCTTCTGGATTGATATGGAAATCATCACCAACCTGGGCGTCACACGCCTTCCAGAGTCTGAAACACTCACTCCCAATTTTGTTAGCCTTTAGTGAGACCTGCTTACCTTCCGGCCCCTTAATCTTCCATGATCCCGTTCGCCCGCCCGCTCCACATTCCAAAACAGAATCTGCATCAATCCCATTCCCTAGAGACTTTGACATCTTTCTGCCCCACGGATCCATGCCTAATCCATCTATCCAGATGCTTTCAAAGGCCGGCTTATCGAACAATAATGCACTTTTGAGCATGGTATAATATAGCCACGTTCTAACAATCTCCTTGCCCTGTGGCCTCAATGCCGTAGGAAATGCTCTTTCAAACATGTCAGGGTTACTGATGTAACCACTAACATACAAGTTAGAGTTTGAGGAGTCCATCCATGTATCGAAAACCTTAGTCTCACCCGAAAGAGCTCCTAATGAGTCAGCAATCTCATCATATGGGCCTATAAATTCCCTAGTTACTCTATCTAGGACCTCAGAGCCTTTCGGAGGAGAATCCCTCCATGGCTGAACATAAGTTCCGTTCGGAGGAACAACAACCTTGGACGAATCATCTGAATACCATATGGGGACCTCAGTATGGTACCACCTCCTTCTGCTTATTGGCCAGTCAATGGAAATACCTTCCATCCAATCGAAAAGAAATTGCTTATTTCTCTCAGGAACAAAATTACACAGTCCAGTTATCTCTGATAGCCTGTCAATGACATGTGTTTGTCTGACATACCATTCTTTCAGTAGGATAATCTCCACAGGATTCCCTCCCCTTTCGCTGACAGGTATTTCTTGCATTCTTCTATTCGATGAATGCATCTTTCCAGCTTGCTCGAGAATATTTATGGCCTTTTTCCTAGCATCTATGACCTTCAAACCCTGCAATGGTCCTGATATCTCTGTTAACTTACCATCCAAATCTATCGCGACAAATGGCTTAAGAGAAAGCTCTCTGAATATCGAAACATCATTCTGATCGCCAAATGAGCAGACCATAAGTACCCCACTACCAAAATCTGACTTTACGGATGGATGTGTCATTATCTCTACAGTATTTGCTCTGCCTTCAACATCAATTGGTAGTATCGCCCTCTTACCAATCAAATGCTTGTACCTCTCATCATCGGGATGAACCATTACTACCCCACAGGCACAAATTAACTCTGGCCTGGTAGTGGATATCACAAGCTCTTCACCATCTTCAGTTTTCCAAATTATATCACATAACAGTGTCTCTCTTGTAACTCTCTGAACCTCAGCATCGGCAATTGTGGTGCCCTCAACCGGATCGTAAATATTAGGTCTTAAATCTTCAATGATATCTCCTCTCTTGAACAAATCAACAAAGATCGATTGTGTTACTGATCTATATTTCGGGTCATCCGTCAGGTACTCATTTTCATAATCACAAGATAGCCCAACTCTTTTTGCAGTATGTCTCATTTCTTGAGTATAGACTTCTATTGTGTCCCTACAAAGATCAATGAACTCGCCCCTGTCATACGTGCGCATTTTCTTTCCAGTTTTCTTCTCCACAGTAAACTCAATATTGATTCCGTTCCTATCAACTCCCCATGGAAAAAGAACCTCCTTTCCGATTAATCTCTGACTTCTAGCGATCACGTCTATCATACTATACTGGGCTACAGCTCCAATATGCCATGTGCCACTAGGGTATGGAGGTGGAGTATCTATTACGAATAGCTCCTTTTCACTGTTTGGATCGAAAGAATATCTAGATGGATTGGAATCATAATGTGACTCTTGAATCCTTTTTTCAAGATCTATGGTCCACCTCTTATCGGTGATTTTTGGGTCTCCCATATGGTCACTCTGTTATGCGCCTGAGAACACTCATTATTCACTGTTGCCGAATCATTCAGAACTTTTAATATTGCATTTGTGATTAACTAAACAGCGTGGGGTTGAAGTCCCTTCGGTACTCGCAGAGGTACGTATCATGACAGACCGGGATAAGGAATCTAGCTCCTCTTTACCTGAAGTGCTGGGGTCACTAGCACGTACTCCAGAAGCTACTGTGACATATTTACGTGGTAAGGCGTCAGATTTCGACTCTAAAAAAGTGCTCAGCTCCTTAAGAAGGTCTCCCGTAACAATAAAGCGGGCTTTGGTTGACTCCACAGTAAGCGATCTGATTACGAAAGTACCCGTAATTACTGTGATTCTATGCCTTACAGTTACAGCTTTATTGGGTAGACATTCTGGTATTCTTGACTGCAGAGATGGATTCGAAAATGACTATTGTGACGAAGAGGGAGCACTCAATGTTAATGGAGATATGGCAGTATACCTACCCGTAGGTTCGGATGTTCAGAGAGATATTGAAAATGTTGAAACCAATTGGACAACTAACGTTATGGTAATTTACGTCGAATCAGAGAAGACCGGTGTAGATCAGTTGCCGATTCTTAAACAGATAGACAAGGTAGAGAGTGCCTTAAACACTGTAAGAGACGATAAGGGGCAGGAGGATTTTGTAATATACGTACTATCAGTATCGACAGTGGTCAAAGAAGTAAATTCTAGTGGTGGAAGAGTCGTCAAGGCTTTCTTCTCTGGAATAGCAGAAGCTACTGGAAGTGACGAGTTCTCGCAACAAGTCGATGAACTGGTAGATGAACAGTCAAATTTAATCGGTGACTACTCAATCCCAGACGAGCAGGAGAGAGTGGATCAAATACTGGGCGAGATGCCTCAGAATGCCCTTGATAAACTAGTTAGGGATGTGGGCAAGGGGAACACAGTAGAAGCAGGATACTGGAATAGAGCGGTAATAATCATTGGAATCAGTAGTAATCTAGATCTAAATGGAGATGGGGAAGATGATACTACAATCTCAAACATCATAGAGGAAACACAAGCAACAATAGATACTATTTCCGAGGAAAATAACTGGATATGTAAAGACTCTGATGGTAATGAAGTAGACCCTGAGTCTGACGAGGGTTCGGAAATATGCGATGGTTCTGAGCTAGGACTAAAGATGACCCTTACCGGCCCCGTACCTCTTACTAACGCTATTACCGAGAAGTCGTTTCAGCTATTCTGGCAGGTATTTCCTGTTGGAGTAGTGATAGTAGCGTTTGGATTATTCTTGTTCCACTGTGATCTATTGCAGACTGGAAGAATAAGGTGGGTCCAGGGTGTCAAGACTCTGATTATTTCCGGCCTACCAACATTATGTTCAGTATGGATAACTCTTGGTTTCATTGGTTATACTGATTATGAAGTTACTATGACAGTGATTATCGTCGGACCAATAGTTCTGGCCCTAGGCGTATCTTATGGATTACACATTACTAATCGTTATGCGGAAGCTAAAGGATCGCCTAGGGAGAAGATGTCCGAAGCCATTAGCTCCACTGGAAGAGCCGTTCTTTTATCTGCACTGACCACAATTATTGGATTTATTTCCCTAGTATTTGTTCCGATGAAACCCATTCAAACCATAGGTTTCGCTTTATCGGGAGGCATTGTTGTAGTGTACCTAATGACTATGCTAATGGTTCCTAATCTAACTATGATGCTGGATCTGAAGAAGCCTTCACATCCTCCTCCTAAAGTATTCCAAGGCGCAGTTGGTGTTCCAATTAAATGGACAAGAGTTACGCTTGTAATTTTCATGATGGCCATGGTAATGTCTGCAGGATACAACAGGCCTAATGTCGAAGAAAATATCGATTTACTAAAGATGGCGCCTGCTGGAGTAGACGCCGTAGATAAAATGGGTATCTACTCGGAAGAATTTAATGCGGGACAGCCGGGTTTCCTACTAATAGAGTCAGACATTTATGCAGATCCTGACCCAATCCCTGAAGCCGGAGCCCAGAAAGACCCCTTTTCCAATCTTAAGGGTATAGAGCAGCTAGAAACTAAATGTAACTCTGTAGATAATACTACGGCCGTGTCTATTGTTTTCCTGATGAAAGCAATAGGAGTTGGTGTTAATGTATCTGGTACGCCAGTTAGTGACTTAGTACCAGACGATCTCGGGCCTATAAATGATGTAGCAGAACTGATTTTCGATAGGGAGCAGACAGGAAACCTATCATTTTGGAGTGCTCTTAATTATCTCGACCTACAAGATACTGGAGGCGTACAATCTCAGAATTTCCTTATTTACGTATTCTATGAAAGTATGACGCTTGAGATGAGGGAATTATTCATATCTCCAGATTATGATAGGAGTCTGATATACATCGATATGCCTTTCATGGATGTACAGAGTACCACTCTGGCAGTAGATGAGGTGAACCGATACGCAGAAGAAGAGAAGGACGGGGCCGTAACATCAAGCACATTAATTGGCGTAGCCTCCATAACAATAGAAGTTAACAATTTAATTGTAGACTCTCAATGGTCATCTCTTGGGTTTGCATTATTATTCACAGTACTTACTCTGGCTTTGGTATTCAGGGATGTCAGATATGCTCTTCTAACAACGCTACCTGTAGGATTTACGGTAATGATGCAATGGCTCGCAATGGATGGACTCGATGTGGACCTTTCCCTAATAACAGTGATGATTGGATCTATTTTAGTAGGAGTGGGGGTTGACTTTTCAATACATATAGCTAACAGAATTAAGGAGCAGGGTGGTACAATTGAGGCTATACAGACGGCATGTGCAAGTACTGGATTGAGTTTGTTCGAAGCTACAACTGTTACAGCTGGTGGGTTGACATGTGCCTATCTAATTCCAATCGAAGCAATCAAGCCGTTTATCACAGTAATTATCCTTCTACTGTTGGTTGCAGCTATATCGGCACTAATCTTATTGCCGGCCATATTCACGGCAATGATAAAGGCAAATTTAGGCTTAACTGGAGGAGTAAGTACAATGGTCAAAACCGCTGGACTTCGCAGAGCAATTGCAAGAGATGAGGCAGATACGATTGACGCTGCAATAATATTGGGCTCTACAGACGATGCATGGTGAAACTTGATTTGCATACTCCCTCACGGCAAAACATGACTAGTTACTGGCTGATGAAGAGTGAACCACATGTTTACCCCTGGGATCAACTGAAAATCGATGGCCGTACTCATTGGGATGGAGTCAGAAACTATCAGGCCAGGAACATTATGAGGGATGAAATGTCCATAGGTGACATGGTCTTATTTTATCATTCAAATTGTAAGCCACCGCACATAGCAGGAGTAGCCAGAGTTTGTAAGAGTGCATATCCTGACTTTACAGCTCAGGATACTGAATCAAAATATTTTGATCCAAAGGCCTCACCTGAAAATCCTAGGTGGGTTATGGTTGATATTGAGCCTGTATATGATTTGAATCCAGTAAGCCTTCCTGATTTAAGATTGAACGGTGCTTTGGAAGGTATGCCACTACTAAGAAAGGGACAGAGATTATCAGTCCAGCCTGTTTCAAAACAACACTTCTCCATTGTTTGTAATATGGGCGGATTGGATAACAATCTGTTCTAATTGATGGGCATGTCCTCGGTGGACGTTCGTCATCAATGCAGATTTTACGCCGGTCTTCTCAGCCCCGCTTCCCCAAGGCATCCAGCATCCCCGGTCGGGCTGCTCGCTTCCGCGCCTGACCTGGTTCCCGGGCATAGGATGGTCTGATGTTCCCTCCGGATCATCATTCCAACAACCTGCATCTCTTGGGGGCGAGGCGTCGTAGTTAACTGGCGAGTCCACATTGGCTCGTTTACGCCGCCCTCGGACTTCAGGTCACCATTATCGACGATTTGTGAAAAATAGAGTACGTCAACACCCCCCCTAGCCCATATGTCGGGGTGAGAGTGCCCATTTCAAAGAATCGGGAGTCATTCTGCAGAAACATACTTCGAAGGGCATCCTGTTTGGATCTCCTTCGCTTCTAGAATCCAATATCCTGAATCGTAAATTAAGAGTCCTTTCACAGCAATTGTTTTGCCCTCATTAAAGCCATCTGGAACTGCTGTTCCAGAGAAATCTACGAACAACTCATGATCTATGCCCATGAGTACGAATGTATAGTTTTCAGAATCAATTGAATTATTGGCGATTTCACCCCTGATATGGATATGGCCTTCAAAATCATTAGGATTATCCATTACTTCGTCTACGAAGTATTGAGTCTGAGGATCTACTGTAGCCATCATCATAACTACTAGAACTAATATCGAACCACCCACGGCAAGTAGCCTGTTAGTTCGTGTCAGAGCCATGAATACTGGACTTGAGTTTACTTGAAGACAGTTTCTGAATAAACATCAGCTATGAGCATAACCTATAGCTTCTGAAATTCCGCTAAAACCGTTTTCTGAGACCTTCCTCTTGAGTCCTCTGACTATACTCGAAGTAACGCCGGGGCCGTTGAAAACTAAACCGGAATATAACTGAATCAAACTTGCACCTGATGTTATCGCGTCCCACGCACTATCAGGTGAGTCAATACCTCCAACTCCAACTATAGTCATATCTCCATCGGTGTGCTCAAATAGATTGGAAATAACTTCTAATGACCTTTTTTGAAGAGGCCTCCCTGAGACGCCACCGCTTTGTGAGAAAGCGATTCTAGACTGGGTGTTACTGGGTTCAGGCCTTGTAATTGTGGTATTTGTAGCTACAATACCATCTAGTCCGTTTCTGGATGCAATGTCAGAAATCTGTATTATTTGATCATCAGAACAATCGGGCGAAAGTTTTAGCAAAATTGGCTTTGCTGATTCATATCTATTTCTGATTGTAGTGCATTGACGAAGAACGTCCGCCAGTAAATCTTCATGTTGCAAATCTCTAAGACCGGGAGTATTTGGAGAGGAAACATTGAGTACGAACATATCTGCGTGATTCCAGAGAGTATCCAAAGTAGAGGCATAATCTGATGGAGCCTGCTCATTGTTGACTTTCTTCGACCTCCCAATATTGGCAGCTACTGGAACATTTGGCCAATTACCAGAAGCATGCCTTGAAACTAACGAATCTCTGACGGAGGAAGCTCCAGGATTATTGAATCCCATACTATTTACTAATGCCCTCTCTGAATTAGCACGAAACATTCGAGGTTTGGGGTTTCCATCTTGTGGGTATCTAGTTACTCCGCCGTATTCTATCCAAGAAAATCCTAATGCTGGCCATGCACTCAAAGCCTTGGCACCCTTATCCATCCCAGCGGCTAGCCCTAATGGATGGTGGAATAATTTACCCAGAACGTGCACTGGAAGCTCAGGAGACTGAAACATTCCACTAAGTAGTGACTTGCCGTATTGTGATTTGTCGAATTTAGATAATGTGGAAAGCGCCAAATCATGGGATCTCTCAGAGTCTAATCTTGAAATTATAGGCCTTGCAAATATCTTCCAGCCCAATCCCATATCATGTCGGAGGTAAAGTACCATTCAATAGTTACGTGTACCTCGCATGTACATGGGCAGTTATGTGGACTCTTTAAGAGAGGCCGCAAGAAGGTTGCTAAGGTCAGAAGGAGGAGTACTATATCTGAATAGAAATTACTCAGAAAGTGCAATTAAGTTACTGTTAAAAATTTCCGATCATGTTCCCTCGAAGATATCCTTTCCAGAATTAATATACATAGAATCAGATGAAATCATACTTGAATCTTCAGAAAATAATTTCTGCATAGGAGAAGAAGAGAAATCAGAAGATTACTGCTGGGTCAAATCCCGCAAATCTGAGACAGGTAAACCATGGTCTGATTTTAGCAAGATGGTGTTGGAATTAGCAGTTGCTGGGTACCCAGGATGCATAGGTTGCGGTGGTCCCGGTTCAGAAGAAATATGGGACGAAGCGATTTCAAGAATTTACTGACATCTCGCGTGTGTGCGCGTGCGCGCGCGTTGTAATGCTCGGTCCCTACTCATGTTTATACGGGGAATATTCTGGGACTCAATTATCTCAAGTCAATGATGGTGTAAACATGAAGCTGATGATTCTAGAGTCTGGTGCTAAAGGCAAGACTGTCAAGAAGTACTTGGGAAAGGGGTGGATAGTAGAAGCTTGTTTTGGGCACGTTCAGGATCTACCTCGTAGTGGAAGTCAAGGCAACAAAGCTATGTGGGCTTCCGAGAAAGGAAGGCTCCCCGATCCCCCATGGGAATGGACTGAAAGGGCAGAAAGGGTAGTCAATAAATTACTAGCGAAGGCCAGAAGTAAAGATGTAACTGAGGTGTACATCGCAACTGATCCAGATAGAGAAGGTGAGTTTATCGCATGGAGGTTAATGCACATTTTTTCCGAGTTCCCATTTGTTACTCGTGTGACATTCAATGAAATCACTAAGGAAGCAGTTGAAACTGCACTTGAAAATCACAGGGACATAGACCAGGGCCTTGTTGACGCGGCCAAGGTTAGAAGATTCATGGATAGGCTAGTAGGTTTTAGGTGCTCAAAATTTGCCAAAAGTTGGAATTTAAGATCAATGGGAAGGGTCCAGACACCCACATTAGGCTTTATTGTTGATAGGGAGAATGAGAGAAATGCGCACGTTCCGATTCCGTTTCATACTGTTCACACAGTTAGTGATGGTTATACGTTCAGATTTAGATTTCATGAAAGTAACGATGAAGACGCATGGAGAGATGACAATGGCAAATTTTTCTCTGACAGAACATTTGATGATAAACTCGCTGAGGACGCATTTAAGGCACTAGGAAATTCTCGAAGTTTTAAGCTGGCATCGATCAAGAAAGGAATGACGAATCGTAAACCATCGCCTCCCTTTACTACAGATACCTTACTCCAATCTTCCAGTAGCTCGTTGGGTTGGTCGATGTCAAAAACTAGTAAAATTGCTTCTGACCTTTACAATAATGGGCATATCACTTACATCAGAACTGACTCAACAAGAACTAGCTCTGGTGCTAGGAGCATTGCCAGAGAAATCATTCTAGAAAAGTATGGCGAGGATTACTTGGGCCCGGGTGCTCTTGGTACAGATGCTAAGAAGAGTGCCAGTAATGTTCAAGATGCTCATGAGGCCATCAGACCTACTGATCCAAAAATAGTAGAGCCCACAGATATAGATAGTGATTCTGCCAAATTATATCGACTGATAAGAAGTCGGTTTTTATCTAGTCAGATGTCAGATTCTGTTAGGCAAAGGAGAGAGATAAGTGCTTCAGTAAATGGCTCGGAACTCCTAGTATCGGGTACTGCTTCATGGAGAACACATCCGGGATGGGAGATAGCATCTTCGGAGTTCCTTCCGGTTCCAAGGACTCATGAGCCGTTATACGGGCTAACAGTAGGTTCGGTATGGAATATCGATGAGTTGGATGAGAATCCAAAGATGGTTACGGATGAGACCAAACCACCTAGAAGGTATACTGAAAGCTCAATAGTAAAGAAGATGAAAAATGCAGGAATTGGGCGTCCATCAACTTATGTTAGCACTGTCCTTAAACTATCAGATAGGAAGTACATTACAAATGACAGTGGCTCTCTTACACCCACTGAAAATGGGATGTTATTGTGGACTGAGGTTGCTCCAATTTACAATGAGCAAGAAAGTGAAATTGAGCTTTTCTCATCTGAATTTACTGCAGATATGGAGAAGCAACTCGACTCTGTTGAAGAGGGTATGGAAACTGGTTCAGACATGTGGTTAAGATTCTCATCTTCATTCAAAGAAGCCCATGAGAAGGCTATTGAGATCAAAGGTAGGAAGCCTACTCCTAGACAAAAATATTCCATAGAGAATCAGATATCAAATATGGAAGAAGGTGAAAAAAATACTATATTGAAAGGAAGGGAAATCTCAGAAATATCAGGCAAGGAGGCCGGTGAAATTATTGAAAAGCTCAAAGAAATGGCCAAAGAGGGAAAAATTATCACCAAACCTAGTGAGAAGCAGTTAAGCTTCCTAATCTCATTAATTGAAAAGTCAAACATGTCCGAGAAAGAGGCCCTATCCTTGGTTGGAGTAAATGATTTAGAAGAGCTGACAGGTGGGAGAAACGGCTCAGCGAGCGATTTGATAGGATTAATGATTGAGAATAATAACTCATTACCTGCCTCAGAAGCACAAATAAAACTCATTATA
>DANL01000076.1 GCA_002499865.1 Euryarchaeota archaeon UBA121
TCGTCGATATGACCTCTGACGCTGTAAGTTTCACCTTCTACGAGCCAAGAGTCTTCCTCAGGAGTCTCTATTATCACCCATTCCTCAGTTCCCGTGGGAGGGGGATCAGTACTATTTCCGTCTCCATCTCCTCCTCCATTATCGCCTAAAATTGCCTGCATGACCATCTCGCCATCTATTATCCCAAAGCCATACTGATCGTTCCATCTCTCAGAAACGTCAGGAGCCGACGCCCCCCCTCTAGTCTCCGAATTATTCCTGAGTATGTCTTTCACTTCTTGGGGAGTCAGATCTTCGTCCATCTGAAGCATCGCCGCTATAAATCCGGCTACTGCTGGAGTGGACATACTAGTTCCTGACTTCTGGACATAATTGTCACTAGCTAGAGGTTTTGCGGAGCCGGGTAACTGCGAGCTGGATGCCGCATGTTGTGCTGACATAATATTGGAGCCGGGTCCGACGACGTCTGGCTTCAGCTCGTCCCATTGATTGTCATCTCCGTCATCCTCTCTGGGGCCAGAGTTAGAAAACGAAGAAATAGAATCATCTCCTCTCTCTATACTGGCCTTATCATCAATCGAACCCACCGTTATGGCCGAGTCAGCAGCCCCTACAGATGTCACCCTTCGATAACCGTCATTCCCGATTGCAGCCACACAAACGATGCCTGCTTCGGATGCGGCGTTGACTGCTAGAGAGTCTTGACCGGTTCCGTTATCGCCCGGGTCTTCTCCAGCTGGACTCGAGCCACTGCCAAATGACATCGATAGGATATCAATTCCCCTGCTTGAGTCATTATTGCCCCAATCAGTATCTACATTCTGCACTGCCCAATTAATGCCAGCGACGGTGTACCCAGAGTTGGATGCCCCAGCATCAGTCATGACCTTAATATCAACAAGATATGCGCCTGGTGCATATCCTTGATTCTCCCGTTCATTGCCTCCGGTTCCGAGTGCAATGCCAGCAACGTGCGTGCCATGCCCGTCTCCATCATCGGGGTCATCGCCCCCGTCATCGCAATCTTGCTGATTCCAAGAAGTTGAATCGCATCCGGCTACCCACTTTGGATCCGGCAACTCGTCAGGTTCAGCTCCATTATCGGAATTTTGATCCGAGAAGTCATCGAGTGAGAAATGCTCATTGTCAACACCTGTATCTGCAATAGCAATTACCACACCGGAACCATCGTACCCATAGTCCATCATAGTTTCACTGAAAACATCTGAAGTCCTGACTTTAGATCCCTTGGTCGCGGTATTGAGATAAGGGACCAGAACATTCTGCTGTTCAACCAGTACGACTCCATCGAGCATCAGGATTTCAATCAATGCACTGACTGGGACATGCTCGACAATCAATGTATCAAGAATATCTACCGCTCTGAAGTAAGTCCCATACTCATCCCATCCATACTTTGACAGCACCTCCTTCAAATCAGATATATCATCATCCCCGGGATGCCAAGAGTAGCAAACGAAAATCGCTACAGTCATCCTGCCGTCATCTCCCATAATGGCACTCGTGGATACGGACTCTCGATCTCCAGAAATTATCCATTGTAATCTATCGTCCATCCCATTGGCATCTTTATCATTCCAGAAATTAAACCACCAACCAGGTTCTTGAACTGGCCAATCCACTCCATTTGGTGGAAGATGAGGAGTCCGGTCTTTGAGAGGGCACTCGCCTGACTCGCACATCAGGGGGGGGATATCTATGATTGCCTCCGAATCCACATTTTCCATCAGTGCATCAGAATTATTAATTTCCCATTCAGAACCACTCACTCCTACAGAAATGTCAAGCATCAGAACCATCAAGGCTACAATGATTGGAGTCGCTGAAGATGCTCTCTTTCCCATGGCTCTCTTAGAGAGCCAAATGTTGGCCCTGTATAATCCCAACCTGTCCAAGACCGTTTTTTTTGCCCTATGGCCACGTTAGGTGACTTTCTGACACTCCGCACTTTATCCAAGTTCGACCGCCTTTGGTCTCTGCTAGAATCTCTCCTCCGCATATTGGACAGATTGTATGTTCGGAAAGCTCTTCTAGCCACGCCCTCCTAGTTTCTATTTCATCTCCTTCTTCGATGAGTTTTCCTAACACCCTTAGGGCTCTCCCTTCAAGGGGGGATCCAGAAGTATCCCAGGGATTTTCCTTAAGGCTCGGCATATTTCTAGTCGTCACAGTAACACCTTCAATTGCGTCTCTTTCCAGGGGGTGAGGGCCTCCAACACTAATGCTCCTTGCCAACGAGTAGGAAAGAAAGAAGCCTCCTACATGGGCCATATGTGCGATATTGCCGTCCCCCGAAGTACCTAACTGAATCGAATAAATTTGCCAAACCTCTATTCCCAATTTGAAAAACACAATCAACCAAATTGGCCATTTCCTGATTAGGATTAGAAAGGGAAACTCCACCTCATCGCTGGGCCAGCATGCCATGTAGGCACCAAGTATGCCGAAAGCAGCACCACTCGCCCCTATAGTTGGAATCGTCGAATCTGGATGTGTGAAGACCCACGCAATATTTCCGCCTAAAAATCCGAGTACGTAAACAGCTATCCACCTCTTACCACCCATCCTTTGCTCTAGCGGAATTCCCACCAGTCCAATCACCAGTATATTCCCTAGTACATGTATCCATCCAGCGTGAATCCATGCACTTGTAATGAATCTGTATGACTCTAGGGGGGATGTAGCAATCGATGGCCTGATTCCAAAAACAGAAACTACCCACCCCATCTCGACAGGAACTCCTTGAATAACAGAAATGGCAAATTGTACGAAAGATGCCAGCATAAGCGAAAGAATAGTCGCTAGGGCAATACTCGTGTTCCCTCGATAAGCAGAAATATAGGGAGAAATACAACAAATAAACAGTACTATGACAAAAAACTGCTCGGAAATTCCAAGCTCTCCTAACGCACTCACGCCCCTGACAGAGGGGGCTCACAAATAGTGATTTTCAGAATGGAACGACTCAAACGACTGATACTACTCCGGGGTGCATGGCGCAGTCACCAGTACTCAAGGCTGGAGGCCTTAGTGTTACTCGGGGGACACGAACCGTAATCCAGAATTTGGACCTTGAAATATTCCAAGGAGATATTGTATGCTTCGTAGGGGAAAATGGCTCTGGAAAGACTACTCTGATCGAATCTCTCGTGGGAATCCTTCCTCTTACTACAGGTCAAGTTGAGTGGTTTTCGGAGAAGGATGAATCACTCATAATCAGGAATCACTCAGGAACAAGAGAAAAGCCCTATCCATTCGGACTGACTCTACAATCGGATGGTATTTGTGGAGAGGAGAAAGTCACTGAGAGACTCATAACCGCACTGAATGTATCGGGAATAGATTGTAGTCAAATAGAGGCCAAACAGATTCTAGAAGAGTGGGGCTTGTCCCATAGGGGAGATGACAGGGTTTCACAACTTTCAGCCGGACTGAGGAGACGTCTGGCAGTGATGTCTGGAATGGCCCCAGCGATGATGTGTGAGGC
>DANL01000001.1 GCA_002499865.1 Euryarchaeota archaeon UBA121
CTATTGACCCAGAAAACCTCCTCCCTGTCAAAGTTTATTCTTACCGGCCGCCCTGTCTTACGAGCTAATATGGCCGCACACATCTCGTGGGGGAATGGATCAGACTTTCCTCCGAATCCACCTCCTACAAATGTCCGGTATACGTTAATCTGATGCATTGGAACCTCTAGAACATCCGCAAGGGCTCTATGGAGGTAATGAGGGACTTGTTGTGGAGTGTAAAGGGTTAATCTTCCCGAAGGGTCCCAGTGTGCAACTACCGCATGAGGTTCTGTAAAACCATGATTTACTCCGGTGAAAGTCCAATTTGCTTCATGGCTAGATATGGATTTTTCCTTCATCTCTGAAACATTTCCAAATTGTTGGAAAACCCTCTTTTGAACATTCGATTCGCCGATATGGTACTTTCCTCTGTCATGGATTGGATTTTCAGAGTCTTCTAGTCCCATTTTGATATCATGAATAGAGTCCAAAATTTCATACTCAACTTCGATCAGTCTGCACGCTTCTCTAGCTGTTGGTTCATCTACTGCAGCCACACAAGCGACCAAATCACCGACGTGACGTACCTTTTCAACAGCCATGGCATGCTCGTCTTTGGTCACAGGAAGTACACCGAACTTTCCCGGAGCGTCATCACCAGTAGCAATTCCAAGGACCCCTGGCAACTCCATTGCCTTACTTACATCTATAGATAGTACTCTGGCATAGTGATGAGGACTTCGAAGAATTCTGCCTATAATCTCGCCAGGGAGTCTGATATCATCTCCGTATTTCGCCTGACCCGTGACCTTCCAATTACTATCTACTAGAGAAGTTGGCTTCCCAATTACTTGGCCACTAACCAGGCCATCATGTCGATGCGAGCCCCATGGTTGGGCGAGACTGCCTCCCTTGGACTCTGGTATCATTGACTGGTCAGTTGGTTCCGAAAAGCGATTCTTACCGCCAGATCCAGGCTTCGAAAAAGGCAATTTTCCAGGCTGTTGCCTATACCCAACCATCTCATTGGAGGCCGATGAATTAGAATCTCCCTCTGCTTCGGACGAACCATCGCTAGTTGACATCTCGCTACTCTCCTGAAAATCCTGGATGAGGGTCACTCTTTGGTGAAGTCGAGTCCTCTATTGAGCTTCCTGAGACTAGTATTTCTGAAGCCTTGGCAATGGCCTCAACAATTTGTTGATAACCCGTGCATCTGCACAGATTTCCTTCGATGGCTGTTTTTATTTCTTCAGTAGTAGGAGAAGGATTCTCATCTAAAAGAGCGGCAGAGACTACAAGAAAACCTGGCGTGCAAAAACCACACTGACTCCCTCCGCAATCCGCAAATGTCTGTTGGATAGGGTGTAGGTGATGGCCAGAAGATAAGCCCTCAACGGTAGTAATATCACATCCTCTGGCCTCTTGAGCAAGTACGAGGCAAGACAGTTTCGGAGTTCCATCGATCATTACGCTACAACAACCGCAGGTTCCCATATCACATCCTCTTTTAGTGCCTAAGCTACCTCCATTATCTCGTAGAATATCTAGAAGAATGGCATTACTATCGATTGGAAAACTGACCATTCTACCATTTATTTTGGCCTCCCAGTTTATCTTATCTGGCCCGGGTACCATGGGTAGGCTGTACTGCACCATTACACTGACCGGAGCAGTCAGCAACTTGAGCATTGTGTTTTGACCCCCTTGGGGTCAATCTAAATCCTCAGCTACTTTTTTCATGATTTCATACTCTGCTCTTTTCATGTGTTCGCCCAGTGTACTTCTAGCCATGCCGAGTCCCTCAGCTATGTCCTTCAATTTGATTTTTGAATCAGGATCGAAATAACCCATTCCAATGGCATAGGAAATTACCTCTTTCTGCTTTTCAGTTAGGCCATCAGTCCAACCATTTCTTTCTGAGTCTCTAATTGAGTTTACACTTATCTTATCAGGGGGAAGGACTACTCTGAGTATTGAAACAAACCTTCTGACCGAATCAGATAGTCCTGACATTCGAATTTCCATTCCTCTGACAGAATCAATTCCGTACGGGGGATAAACTTGGATATTTGAAAGCTCTATGGCGGATTTAGCGAAAGAATGAGTACACAATAAGCTCACGACCACTGAATCATCCTCTTCTTCCAGAACCTCGATAACCTCAAGCCAACTGATTTCTGAAATATCTTCTAACTTTTTGTTCTCCTTCAATCGTATTTCTGCTAGTTGAATAACTCCATTACTTGTAACAGAAAGATGACTGAGGACCTCAATACTGTCAACAATTTCGAGGATATTCGAGATTTCCTTAGAACCTTGCAGAGATGAGAGATTCCATCTCAGAGTAACTCTTCTCACATGACTAACTTGAACAGTTCTTTATTGAAGCCATCGGTATCATGGATTGTTCCATTTTTGTATTTTCTATGTCCAGTAGGCCTCTCTTATAGCTTGATTTGCCTCCATACACATTACAACATCAGAGGGCCTCTGAGCCATCTCCGCATCTCCCCTCAAATGATCGATGATGGGCTGAACATTACTCTCGTTAACCACGCCCCAGCCTACTTGCGAGCAGGGTGCCACTGGGGAAATTGGCATAGTTCCGGACAATGGGTCCCATGTAGAGGAAGAGGGATACCAGGCAGACAAGTTAAGGGCGTCTCGTAGATTATCATTGGAGATATTCATACCGTCTCCCTGAACCATAAATCCTGATCTCAGTACGGGATCAGCTCCAGAGGAAAAGTCGTTGTAGTCGAATCTTAGAGTTTGTATTATCTTAGATAAAAGTCCTGCTGTTCTTGGTGTAGCGAATGAGGTCCCTGAGGTTTCATGGTAACCGTCTATATCGTCATGATTGGGGAGAATTTGAGTCCAATCAGCAGCAATATCCGGATATGATCCACTCATTGTTTCTTTTTGATCGTCTCCTTCTTCGGCGTACCCGGAAACTCCAATGCTCCATGGGGGCCCAGCAGTTGAGTCCTGAACTGCGGGAGAAGGGGAGTTATCAGCCGCTCCAGCATGAATTTTCTTATTCTGAACAACCGCTACCTTAGTTGCATCTTCTATTCCCGGTACTGGTACTGATCCGATAGGCCCGAAACTAGTGGTGATGATATCGACCAATGGCTGATTAGCCGCCGCGAGAACGGCGGCATCACTGAAACCCTCGACGAAGAAAATAACCGCTTCCGGATTGGCATCCAATACCGCACCAGTGACAGCAGTACCATGTCCATCTTGGGGATCATCCAAGATTGGTATATCAGTTCCGTTATCTGGAGACGTACCAATAATCCTGGTTCCTTTGAACCATACGATATCCGTTGGTGAAATCAAATCCCAACAATTCTCTTTGTCAGCTTCATATCTTTCCTGCCAAGATCCCTCTGTTGAGATATCACATATCATTGTCACATTCAAGCCATCGAGTAGCGACTGTGGATAACTCTCATTCATTATGAAGTGGTTGTGGTAGACATTAATGCCGGTATCAATAGGGGCTACTACGGTGTATGGTCCGAAACGCTCATCCACAATTTCTTCCTCAGAAACAACTACATCTTCTCCGAAAATACAACCACTGAACAGTGGCATCAGAAACAATAACATAGTCCCAATAGCGGTTACTCGCACACCATTCGGTTAGGGGGGGATAATTTCAGTCTTCGTCTGATAGGCTCCCCTTTCCATCGATAGAATCTCAGCACATATTGCCACTGCAATCTCCTCGGGAGTATCGGCCCCAATCTCCAATCCTATGGGGCATCTGGCATTAGATAGGCCATCTTTGTCTATTCCAGATTCCTCTGCAGCCTTAACAAAACCTTTCCATTTCGACTTAGAACCGATGACTCCTATCCTAAGATTATCTGGAGAGACTCCAAGCAGACCGATTAGAAGCTCTTGATCTACTGACCAATCGTGACCAAGTACTAAGACATCGGAGAATCTACTCAAAGAGGAAGAATTTTGAGTTTTTATGAAATCTGCAACTGAACACGAAACTGTCTTTGTAGCCGTGGGAAATCTCTGTGGGTTAGAGAACTCACTTCTAACATCAAATACACTGTGTTGCCAGCCAAGCGTATCACAGACTATGGATACGGATTTGCCAACATGACCGCCCCCAGCAATCAGTATATGGGGGACCGGTTCAATAACCTCCAAAGACACCTTCAGCTGGCCCCCACACAGGCTATCAAGGGCCACGACTTCTTTTCCCTTACCCTCCTTGTATAGTAAATAAGTCTCAATCTTACCGCCAGTCTTCCTCATCTGAGACTTTGATTTAGATAGCATTTCTAGAAGCCCTCGCTCTATCCTAAGCTCAAGGCCAGCACCCCCTACAGTTCCAAATTTCTCTCCCGAAGTAGAGACAGCTAGTTTTGCTCCTGGCTTACCCGGAACACTCCCAAACGCCTCTATGACAGATGCCATCGCAACTCTTTCCCCTGCATCAAGTTGCTCTACGACCCATGAAAGAACTGCTCTTGACACGACTCCGGGATGCCGGTCGAGCACTTTGCGCTTGTGCTCTTGAGTTCACTCCTGAAATGACACTCAATAGCTCTAC
>DANL01000067.1 GCA_002499865.1 Euryarchaeota archaeon UBA121
ATACGGTCCAAATTCAGATAATCCGTTCTCAGGATTTTTCGTCTCAGAATGTTGGACTAAATTAACATGGGCATTATCCGGTTGAATGACCTGATTCCCCTCATCATCAAACATCTTGAAAGTAATCCAATTTTTATCCTCATGCCAATCAAGTTCCAAGTCGGAATCGAGGTTAACTAGACGATAAACTACGGTATGGCCATCGTTCATGAAATAGGCTCTAGCGACATGCTCCCCCTCTTCCAGCCCAGAACATGTGTACTCTCCGTTAACCGACCAAACAGAGTCCATCGAATTTACCTTAATTGAGGTACTTCCTGCAATCTCCCCACTAGATGTGAGAACGGAACCATAAATCTGTAGTGTTTGTTGACCTTGCTCTTCATCATTAGTCTGTCCAGTGGCATCCAATGGAATTATCATTGTGAGAAGTACGAAAATGACAAAGATTGTTTTACCTCTCGTTAAGAAGTCATTTTTACCGATCATCAAACGGTCTGATTTCATATCGTAAATCATCTAAAAACCATCACATTGACGCCTGAAATTTTTGTAGAGTCTCTTCGAACCAGTCTTCAGCGAAGTCATCATAATCCGTATCGCAATCTATTCGATCATTAACCCTAATTCCGCCCTTGTTCTCCAGTACTGCATCCCATTCCTTCCCAGACTCGCAGAACAAATCAAATGCTGTGTCTCCTAATGCCAGTACGGCGAACTTTAGATTCTCTAATGATCCATCCTCCATCTCCATAGTGGAATCATACAGATCTTGGGCATTTACGGGTTGCTCCCCGTCACCCCAAGTGCTACAGACAACTACTAGTCTCTTACATTCTTGTAACATTTCAACCGTTACATCTTCCATGTCGAAAAGCTTCCCAGTCAAACCATGACCCGAAGCCATCTCCACTGCCGTCTCTGCTAACTCTTCCGCATTACCAGTTTCAGTACCAAACATAACCATTATTTCATTGTCCATAGATATCCCTCAATGAACTCCGTAGGAGTCTTACGGCCCTTCGAATAAAGTTTATCATATCAAATTTAGGTTTCCCTAAACTCCATAAATAATCGCGCGGGCACCCTAGCATGGGCTACATATCTGAGCATAGTCTATCCATTGTTGGGGTGTTATCAACCCTAGTTCTACTCTCTAGCTTCACATATGGCTTTCTTCTTGAGGAGGATAGTATCTCTTTCGCCGTCGATGAAGAGTCAATTGTTGGTGACGTTGAACAAATAACTTCTTTCGGTCCCAGAGTCACAGGTTCTGGCGAGGAACTAATTGTCGCTCAGTACATCAGCGACCGGTTCTCGGAAATTGGCTTAGTAAATATTGAGATTCAAGAATACCAAATCACAGGCTCTTGGTTCGTCGACGCAGAACCCGAAGATCATCAGATTCTTATGCATGCACAACTCGAGCAGGGTACTCAGAATGTCCCGGGGATTCCGGACGGATCTGCTGGAACGGCGAGAATCGAGATAGATTCATCAGGCGATCTCCTCCATGGCGATAAATTTACTTTCCTAGGATACTCTGGCTCAACTCACAAGCATGACAATATCTTGACAGATTTGGGCAGAGGAACTGTGAGTGATTTCTCCGCTGCAGGGGATTTGACCGATCTCGCAATTATCATTAATTATGACAATCAGAGAAGTTTGGCTGAGATTTACAAGAACTCAATAGACCAGAATGCGGCAGTGGTAATGATCTACAGCGACGGCGTAGAAAATCCTCCATTCATGACAGTAACGGTCAATGAGAGCGGAAGAAATGTGCCATTTCCAGATGCATATGACGGCCAATATGCTGATATTCTTATTCCATTCATATACATATCAGAATCCACGGCCTTTCTTTTCCAAGATTTCATAGATAGGGCGTCTGATGATTCGACGATATACCCCGTGCTAGACGGTTTCTGGGAAGGGAGTAATGTAGGGATTAGAACTGCGAGGATTGTCTCTGGAGAGATTCCCGGCTCCGGAGAGGGGGAGATCATAATCGGTGCTCATCACGATTCTTCCTACATTAGTCCGGGCGCGGTTAACAACGCAGTAGGTATTGCACAGTTAATCGAAATAGCAACAAGGCTTAGCGAGATAAATATGGATTCTACTGTTAAATTTATGACATGGGGAGGGGGAGAGCTCGGGTCCTTAGGAAGTCAGAAATTCCTCGAAGAGAATCCCGATGTGTCTGGAGATGTAGATCTGTATATCAATCTGGATTCAACTAATCTAAATCCAACATTGGGACTTGGCGAACTTAGTGTTGATTCGTCAGATGACGATATAGGTAAGGCAGTAAAAAATGCTAGAAGCAGAGTGATCTCAAACGGCTGGGAAGGCTATTCTGTGACTGTAAAGGATAGTCATGAAACAGGTCAGGGAGATTACCAATCTTTCAACTCATTAGGCATAAAATCCGCTGGCTTCTATGGGGCCGAGACCTCTCAGAATAATAGGCAAACGGACACATTAGAAATCGTCAATTATGAAGGATTGGTTCTACCGACTGAAATCATTTTACAACTTGTTTCCATGGAGGGTGGTTACAACCATGATTCCCCGATTATCAAGGTAGAGGCTCTAGAGGGTCAGTCAGAAACGTGGGTTTTCCCCTTTACTATCGCGTTGATGGCCGGTTTATCGACTGGAATCGGCGGACTCATAGTTATGGCTCTGAGGGAGATCTCAAGAGAAGTGATGGCATTCACACTAGGTATGGCCGCCGGCGTCATGTTGCTGATATCAATTTTCGACTTATGGCTGGAAAGGGCATTCGAATTCGGCTTCCTGTGGATTTCTTTCTCTTTCATCTTAGGGGCCGCTATGATTGTAAATTTGAATAGAATCCTAGGGAAAAATGAAGATGAGCTGAACACCGAACAACAACGACTTTACCAATCAGGAATTTTTACTGCTATTGCATTGGGGATTCACAACTTCCCTGAAGGTCTGGCAATTGGTGTGGCAGTTCTAGAATCTGCGCAATATGGCTTGGTGTTGATGGTAGCGATTGCGTTGCACAATATTCCTGAAGGCATTGCAGTGGCCGCCCCAATACAAGCAGGGGGAGGTGGTAGGCTGAAGGCTACACTTATCGCCTTGGCAACCGGCTTAACAGAACCGCTTGGTGCTCTATTTGCCCTATTGGTCCTGGGCTCCTTCCTAACTCCTCTCATGGTAGGCCTGTCGCTCGCATTTGTTGGCGGGATAATGGCAGTTGTAAGCTTCACAGAATTAATCCCACAGGCATTAGCCCAAAATCGGAATAGGCATATGGTTGTTGGCATGGTATTTGGGGCCGCTCTAATGCAACTAAGCCTACTGCTTCTTGGTTGAAATGAAGGTGAATCCGATGGAAGAAAATTTCAATTTCAAATTCCTAATCAGCATATCCATCCTGCTAATGATACTAATTTGGAGCGTTTCACCTTTGAAGGCTACTCAGAATGAATCCATTAACTTCGATGAGGAATTTAATTTCTGGTCTGTTGAAAAAGACGACGACGATGAAGACGA
>DANL01000017.1 GCA_002499865.1 Euryarchaeota archaeon UBA121
TAGCAAAGGTAGTTAGGAACTGGGAGGGTAAGAGGTGTATCGAAGGGGACTCATCGATTACCGTAGCAGGAGTTCGCACTATTCATGAGTGTCATGTTGTCACTGTAGGTCCAAAAGGGCCTACCAACTGAACACGTTACTATCGAACATTGAATAAACAACCAGCCGTCGGAAGTCTGCCCCATAGGGGCAGGTGCTCTCATGTCAGGTCCGAAACCACGCCAACGTCTTCCCGATTTCGATCCCGAGGAGACAGACGAATGGTTGGAATCCATAAGGTCAGTTGTAGAGTCTCATGGTGCTGAAAGAGCTCGCATGCTCCTGCATGAACTCATGATAGAGGCAAACGATCTCTCGATTCCGATAATGCCACCATCCAGAACTCCCTATCTGAATACCATCTCCTTAGACCAACAGCCACCATATCCGGGTGACTTGGAAATAGAGAAGAAGATTCAGAATTCGATACTCTGGAACGCGGCCGTTGTCGTTTCCGATACTAATAGGAGAATAGATGGAATCGGAGGGCACATCTCTACCTATGCATCTAGCTCTACGCTATATGAAGTCGGATTTAATCATATTTTCAGAGGAAAAGACTCCAATGGGATAGGGGACGCAATCTACATCCAAGGACACGGAAGCCCCGGTATTTACGCTCGAGCGTTCCTCGAGGGCAGGATTTCTCGCGAGCAGATGATTAATTTCAGGCAAGAGGCATTCAAAGACGGTCTTTCCTCATACCCTCATCCGAGGCTCATGCCAGAATTCTGGGAATATACTACCGTATCCATGGGACTAGGGCCACTCGCAGCAGTAATGCAAGCGAGATTCTGGAAATATCTCCATCAGAGAGGACTTGCGGATACATCTCAAAGCCGGGTCTTTGCCTTTCTGGGAGATGGAGAAATGGATGAGCCAGAATCTATCGCATCAATAGCGATTGCCGGGCGTGAAAATCTAGATAATCTGATTGTCGTCGTAAATTGTAATCTCCAAAGACTAGATGGCCCAGTTAGAGGCAACGCCAAAATTATCCAGGAACTAGAGGGACTTTATCGAGGAGCAGGCTGGACTGTGATTAAGGTTCTCTGGTCATCTGGATGGGATCGGATAATGAATGAAGATTCCATGGGCGTTGTATTATCAAGGATCGAGGGAATAAATGACGGCGACTGGCAGAGGATGAGTACCCTCCAGCCTTCAGAATTCAGAAATGAGTTCTTCTCGGGGAATGATCTTCTCTCCTCCTTGGGCAAATCCCTCTCTGATGCTGAGATAGAGAATATGCGTAGGGGTGGGCACGACCCAAGAAAGGTTTACGCCGCCTACAAATGTGCAGAGGCGGCTGAAGGTCCTGCAGTCATCCTTTCTCATACTGTTAAGGGATGGGGGATAGACTCCTTCGAGGGAAGAAACTCAACACATCAAAAGAAGAAGATGGCTTTACAGGACCTTATCTCATACAGGGACTCTTTGGAATTACCAATAGATGACGAGACTCTCGAGGACACCCCTCTTTATCATCCTGGGGAAGACTCAGATGAAATCGAGTATCTTAGGAATAGAAGGGAGGCACTGGGTGGCTATCTTCCATCTAGGAGGGCTCCTCGGGTTGACATCGAGGTTCCAGAGGAAACTACCTTCTCGGAGTTTGATGAGGGCACTAGGGAAGGTCAGTTAGTCTCAACTACAATGGTTTTTGTCAGACTATTAAGAAAACTACTGAAGTCTGAGGTGGGACCTCGTGTCGTACCTATTATTCCTGATGAGGGCAGGACCTTTGGGATGGATCCTCTCTTCAGTGAGTTTGGTATCTTCTCTCAGGTTGGTCAGAACTACACTCCAGTAGACCATAAGATGCTCATGAATTACAAGGAGTCAGAGTCAGGCCAGATAATTCAGGAGGGTATTGCAGAGGCCACTTCTATGGCAACTTGGACCGCGGCGGCAACATCCTACTCTCACTCTGCCTCGCCCACTCTTCCGTTCTACACCTTCTACTCCATGTTTGGATTTCAGCGAACTGCAGATCAGGTTTGGGCTGCTGCGGACTCACGAGCTAGAGGATTTCTGATGGGTGCAACTGCTGGTAGGACCACATTGAATGGAGAGGGCCTTCAGCATCAGGATGGACATAGCCTACTATTCGCTTCAACTGTTCCAGGATGTCGTGCTTGGGATCCCGCCTACGCTTACGAACTAGCCACAATTATCCGACATGGTATCAATGAGATGTGGGGGGAGAACATGGATGTAATACACTATGTCATGCTGTACAACGAGAATCAGCAACAACTACCAAAGCCCGAGGGGGCAGATTATGGAATAGTCAAGGGAGCTTACAGGGTCCAGGAATCAGATAGTAAAGACTCCCCACAAGTTAGGATACTAGGATCGGGACCAATCCTGCAGTACGCTCTGGAAGCCGCATCACTATTACAAGCCGAGCATGGAGTCTCATCCGAGGTCTGGTCTGTGACTTCATATGGGGAACTTCGCAGAGAAGGATTAGATTCAGAGAGGCACAACAGACTTAACCCACAGGATAACATTTCATCATATGTTGCAGATTGCTTTGGAGATTCTACTCCAACTATTGCGGTCTCAGACTACATAGCAGCGATTCCTGAGATGATACAGAGATGGGTTGGAGGGACATTTACCGTTCTAGGAACTGACGGATTCGGACGTTCCGATACGAGAGAGAATCTAAGGAGATTCTTCGAGATAGACACTGAGAGTATCATCATCGCCTCTCTCTCTGCACTTGAGAGGGCGGGAGAGATGCCAACAGGAACAGTCAAAGAGACGTCAGAAAGATTGGGCATCAGTCTCAAAAGAGAAGACAAGGCGGAGTGAGTTTGTCGAGGGTTAGAAGTACTTTAAAACTCATATCGTGGATATGGAGGAATAAGATTGTGATCGCCACAATTGGATCATTCATTTCTAAGATAAGAAGAAAGAAGTAGAACAGTTTTCATAAATTACGGTTGTTCAGCGCGTAATTATGCTCTAAAGCCTCCCCGATTGTAACCCAATCAGGTGTTGTTCCATCAATCCAATCGTATCTATGTCCAGGAATTAATCGCCAATCTTTTGGCAAACCCTCCAGAATTGTTTTTGCCTTCCTGATACTCCTCCATTGCGCCTCTGGATCACTCCCCGGCAAATCCACCCTCCCCATTCCATTGGTGAATAGTAAATCTCCGGCATGATATACACCGTGTCCATGTAATGTAACGTGTCCCGGGGCATGGCCCGGAGAGTGAGTGACGACGAGAGAGATAGAACCTAGTCTAAATTCAACAGAAGAATCAGGATCATTTTTCCATGTATTTGTGAAGTCTACATTCTTGAATACGGCGTGGCCTAGAAGACTGAATACTTGGTTTGATGTCGTCCTGCTGACTCTGGCTTCCTCATGGCCCCAAACCTCTACATTTGGTACGAGTGAAACCATTGATGAATACCCTTCAACATGGTCTCTATGCGTATGTGTGTACAAAATATGGGTTGGACGAAGCCCCTCCTCTGCTAGACCCTCAATCCATCTCTCAGAGTCAAACGGATCAACAATAGCAACTATTCCATTTTTCCTATCTATGAACGCTGTATTCATGTTCATGTAGTCACCCATCTGAGTTACCCATACATCCACACCATCATTTCCTACTTGCTTATCGAACTCCCCATCTGCCAGCATGCTTGATCGCAATCGGTCTTCTCCAATAGGTATGGTGGAAGCATATTGGGGGGCAGGGTTCAAAATCGTCCCTGCTTTACGAGGTACATGGCAAGAATGTCCTGTACGGAGACTCCACCAGTGAGGAGGCTAACAGTAAACCCTCTTCAGAAAGGAGACTGACTCTCCAGGGCTACTGAGGTGTGTAAAATGTCATATAATCCTCACGATATTGAGAGTAAATGGCAACGAATATGGTCATTAGAAGGAGTATTCGAAGTAGAAGTAGATCATTCCAAGCCCAAATTCTACTGTCTTGAGATGTTCCCTTATCCATCTGGAAATATGCATATGGGTCATGTCAGGAATTACTCGATTGGAGATGCAATGGCACGATTTCAAAGAATGAGGGGAAAGAATGTTTTGTATCCAATGGGATACGACTCATTTGGGATGCCCGCCGAAAATGCGGCGAAAAAAGAATCTGGGCACCCTCACACAGTAACCGAGAGAAATATTGCGATGATTAGGGCCGATCAAGAACGTATGGGATATTCTTACGACTGGCGTAGGATGTTTGCTACATCCACGCCTGAGTATTATCACTGGAATCAGCAGTTGTTTCTGAAATTCCACGAAGCAGGGCTTGTTGAGAGGAGATTCGCACCTGTTAACTGGTGTAACGACTGTGACACGGTACTTGCTAACGAGCAAGTGAAAAATAATCGATGTTGGAGATGCGGGCTAGAGGTCGTACAAAAGGACATGGCTCAATGGTTTTTGAAAATGACTGAGTATGCAGATGAGCTACTGAATGAGTTGGAGGACATAGAATTCCCAGAAAACGTCAAGACAATGCAAAGGAATTGGATAGGAAGATCCCAAGGAGCTCATATCAATTTCAAAGTAGTAGGCTCAGAGTCATCTATTGGAGCATTCACTACTCGCCCAGACACTATTTTTGGAGTGACTTTTCTAACACTATCTCCTGAACACCCTCTGTGCAAAGAATTAGTCTCTGGTACGGATTATCATGATGATTGGGAGAAACTAAGGAACGATTGTGCGAGGATGACCGAGTTTGAGAGAATCAATATGCTCAAGGAGAAGAAAGGAGTTCCACTGGGGCGCTTTGCCATCAATCCACTAAGTGGAGAAGAGGTTCCGATATATGCTGGAAACTTCGTAGTTGCCAGCTATGGGACCGGTGCCGTAATGGCAGTACCAGGACACGATCAAAGGGACTATGATTTCGCCAAGAAATACGGACTTCCAATTCGGCCAGTACTATCCAAGACAAGAGAGGCTGAAGCGATTGAGGAGAATCCCGTATTCGATGGTTTGGGATGGATGGCTAACTCTAACATGGGATCATTCGATGGCCTATACGGAAATGAAGCTAAGGAAGCAGTAATATCCGCTCTAGAGGCTGATGGAACCGGTTATGGAACAGTACAGTACAGACTGAAGGACTGGCTGCTGAGTCGTCAGAGATTCTGGGGAACCCCAATCCCCATGATTCATTGCGATGATTGCGGGGTTGTCCCGGTCAACTATAGTGACCTACCAGTCAAACTTCCCCTCGATATTAAATTCAGTTGGGAAAACAGTGGTAATCCATTGGAGAACAATGAAGTATTCCTAAATGTAAAATGTCCTAAATGTGGAGGTAAAGCGAGGCGTGAGACTGATACAATGGATACTTTCTTTGACTCATCGTGGTATTTCTTGAGATTTGCAGATTCTAGTAATAGTTCCGCACCCTTCGATTCGGACAAAGCGAATTATTGGTTAGATGGGGGAGTAGATCTCTACATCGGAGGAATCGAGCATGCAGTGATGCATCTCTTGTATGCCCGGTTCTTTACAAAGGCAACACGGGATTTAGGAATGAACTCGGTAGGTGAGCCATTCGGACGTCTGGTATGTCAGGGCATGTTGAATGCACCCGCTCCTTTCTGTGTAGATTGTAATTCAGAGTACCATATCGAAAATTTTGGAGGAGACTGTCCCAATTGTGGTGCAGAGCTGACGACTCGATCTGTCAAAATGGGAAAATCCCTTGGTAATACTGTCAGTCCAGGAGAGATGGTAACTAAGTTTGGAGCTGACACAGTAAGGCTCTTCATCCTCTTCGGGGCAAATCCAGAGGCTGGAATGGACTGGTCAGATACTGCATTAGAGTCTAGTTCACGACAGATGAATCAAATTTTCGAGGCATTCAAATCATTGGAGAGTGCATCACTTAACCCAAAGGACATTGACTCTTGGCTACTAGCAAGAGCACTTGATAATCAAACTAGGTGGATTGATGCGATGGAAGGTGTTAGTCTAAGGGAAGGAGTAATGATTAGTCATTATGAAATGCTATCAGACTGGCAATGGTATAGGAGAAGAGGCGGATTAGATAGGGAGACAATTGAAAGATTCCTATGTATCTGGTCAGAGATGTTAGCCCCCGCTACTCCTCATATTGCCGAGGAATTCTGGTCTTCTCTAGGGGGAACAGGTCTTCTCGCTAGTAACACATTGTCAGGTCTTTCAGATCTTTCAGATTCAGACTGGTCACTGGTACTGGCTCGTGAAGACTATCTAAGAGAGTTTATTGATACTGCAAGAAATCTCAGAACTCTAGCAGAAAAACACTCTGAATCGCCACTATCCAGAATGGTGGTCCAAGTAGCTAGTAAATGGAAATCAGAACTTGCCAGCAATGCCATTAATCTGGCTTCTACAGATTTTGATTTCAAAAGTCAGGGCCACGAGCATATACGAAACCTTCCAATATTCGAGAATGAAACCATGCGAGGAGAAATATTTCAGTTGTGGACGACTCTAACAACAGGCTCCAAAAAGAAGAGAGGTAGGATACACACTTGGTCAAAATCTCAGAAAATCCTCTTGCTCAATTACCTGGATGAAGTGGAAATAATTAATCAGAATTCTGAATTCCTAGCTATGGCATTGGATATAGAATCGATTACATCATATTTCGTTGGAGAAGGTGAAGATGTTGCCGGCAAGGCCAGAGTTGCCTTCCCTCTAGAGCCCGGTATCGCCTTCGTCTGACGCTACAAGACCACTGATTAATCACGCGGTGGGTTCATGGGGCTAACTGCTCTCGGAGTTTCGTTGAGCGAAGAAAAAAGAGAAAGAAAGAGTCGTGGCCGACGCAGGTCCAAGAATCGCTTCGAGGGAAGACGAAGCAACAATCCTGCCAAGAGAGACGATCAATCTGAGTCCATCGAGAGGGCCTTGGCTAGATTTTCAGCAGTCCCAAAGCCAATGGGCTTTCCTTCCGAGATAGACCCTCCTCCCAGAACAATAGACGTGAATTGGGAACTCAATGCAGTTTCCAAAAACACTCAGAAAAAGGCAGGAGAGATTGTTATGAGGAGAGGAGAATTCGGATTCCTGCCACAAGAGAGAGTAGATGAGATCGCATCACAGTTAGCGGGATTATCCATATCTCTAGAACAGGCACTATCCCTTCGGAATGCCCTGAACCAAGAGAAGAGTGTTTACTCTCATCACAAACTAATGCGCAGATCTAATGAGCTTAGTCGTAGGTATGACTCTGGCGAAGATGTAATATCACTTTCGAAGAGATTTGATGCACCTCCTGTAAATACCTTCAGAGCTATTTTGACAGGTAGGGGATGGGGCAAGAACAGAATAAAGGAGTTCCTTAAGCATCCGTCAAAGATGAAAGACAGAGATAGGGAACAGTTCGAACTAGCAGAATCCATGGATAGAGTAAGCTCTGTTAATCAGGATGAGACCCACAAAGCATCAATGGTCTTCGAAGATGTTCTCTACTTGTTCTTCGACTCCATTGGCGTTAGGTACAGGACGCAAGAGGACCTAATGGCAGAACAGAAGAAATCAGAAGGAAGAGCAGTGATTACCCCAGATTTATTGATGATTGATGATGTAAGAATAAATGGAGTTCCATGCGCGTGGATAGATGCCAAACATTTCTTTGGAGCGGATCTGAAGTTTCCTCGAAAGAAAACGCAGAAGCAAGTCGATCGCTATGTCGCAGAATATGGCCATGGGGCTATTGTGTATAGGC
Organism: Euryarchaeota archaeon UBA121; assembly: GCA_002499865.1. Taxonomy (GTDB): domain Archaea; phylum Thermoplasmatota; class Poseidoniia; order Poseidoniales; family Thalassarchaeaceae; genus MGIIb-O5. Next base: position 7,761 of record DANL01000017.1, read on the forward strand.
ATGGATTTTGTGACGGTCTAGTCATCAATGGAGCTGAGCAGTTGGATGCAAGTCCACTAGACTTGACACTTTTAGATAAGTTCCATGAAGAATCAAATTCCTAGATGTCTCCAATTCTCGTAAGAATATTTTCCAATCCGTGATCATCTAGCAGACTTCTGACTTGATCCACTCCTTCTAGTCCTGATTCGAGACTATTGGGCACAATAGCCACACTAGTTCCCAGCATGCAAAGAAGTGCAACACCGCTATGATTCATACCCCCCTCCATCATAGCGTCCTCACACTTTCTTAGTACCTCAGAACGAGACTTTTCACTGGAAAGCCCACTCTCCACAGAGAATTTTCTAGAATTTACAAGAATATCGCTCCATATTGACTCATTCCACTTTTTATGAGTCAGGTCTTCAAGATTCTTACTCCCAGCAGCTGAGATTAATCCCCTCCACTCTGGATTATCGATATACGATGAGGTATGCTTGCCCCCCTCCCTGTTCCAAGCCAATATTATTTCTGCCTTAGCAGTCCAACCCTCTGATTTCCCAGGGCCATTTTCTAGGAGATGGCCACTAAACGGAGAACCAGGAATTTTCCTTATCTCTACCCCTCCGGCTGATAAAGCGGTCACATCTCCCAAACCACTGGATCTTTTACGATCTACTAGATGAGCAACCATTAGAGAACGCCTGTGTCCCTCTTCGTAAGGTATCCCAATCGCCCGCTGAATTGAATTACAGAAGGAAACCGAACCCGCGGCAGACATTCCAAAACCCTGACCAGTCGGTAAACCCAATTTGACAGTAGCTTCCCAGTCATACTCCATAACCTCAGGAACTCCATCAGAGAGCAAACTCAATGCATCCTTATACAATCTAGAATCACCGATATAGTCAGTGAAGAAGACATCAAGATCACCATTTCCCTCTCTTCCTCTACAAATAATCTCTACACCATCTTCCAGACATATTCCAACACCCCTGCTACCTTGATTAACAGGATCTGAAGCACTATCTTCAATGGTGAACATAAGAGTGACGTGTCCGCCACAATAACCTCGCCCAAGCAACTCCGGCACGAATGTTCCGTATGCTATAGGGAAATAATATATCCCGCTCAGAGAACAGCCTTGAGATCGTCGTTGATACCGCCAAACCTTCCAGTAAGCTCCGCAATAGCCATTTCAAAGGCAACCTTGGGATTCATCGATCCATCAGTCTCGAAGGATAGTATGAACTCATTGGGTACGTCTTCCAAAACTACGGCCTCCTTGAAATCTCTTGACTCTTCGGTTCCAGAGCCAACGTGATTCAAGTCTTTTCTTAGCAGATCAACCTTATCGACATCTTCCAGTTTACCATCCTTGTTGAAATCTCCTGCTTTGATGTTAAGTCCTAAGTCCCAGAGAATCTTTGCTCTGGACTTCGTATTAATAACTCCAATCTGTCTTGGATTGAAGTTAACACCGCAAACAGGTGACCACTTCACATGGTCCCTACCTCTTCCCATAATTGCAGTGGCTGAAAACTCAATAATCTGCCCTTGGAATAGCTTAGTTATTGGTATAGATTGATACTTCTCGGGAATGAAACCCTCCTCCTCTCCTAGGAAATTAAGGTCACCAGCCGTTACCCATGTTCCTTCTTGAGAACCCTTCTTCTGACAGTAGTAAAGCATCGTACACAGGGCACATCCCCTGTCATCTTCTACCATTTCTGCACAGTTTGGGCACTCATCCTGAAAGTAGTACTGTTGATGGTTTGTAGGGATGGGAATCATTGCAAGTCTCTGTGCGATGACCTCATCTGGAAGTGGTCCGTCCGTCTCCCATACTTCTCCATCCTCCTCCTCAGTCTTCTTGATGAAACTCACAGTCTCGATAGCCATTTTTGGAGTATCTGACATCAAAGTCCTTCTTATCGAGTTAACAAAAGCTCGATCTGTTTCCTTCAAAAGAATCTTGATTTTCTCATCGTCCTCATAGAGAATTTCTGCATTAACCATATTTTCACACCTCAAACACGCCTTCCACGGCGTCCTCCCTTAGATTTTGTACCATCGGTTGGTATGGGAGTGACATCTTCTATTCTGGTAACCTGCATTCCAGCCCTAGTTAATGCTCTGATAGCAGAGGTAGCACCAGGAGCGCTATGAGATTTGTTCCCCCCAGCTCCTCTGTACTTTACGATAACCTGATTGAAATCTTTCTCCGCAAGCATTTCAGCCATTCTTTCAGCTGCTCTCATGGACGCGAATGAACTAGATTTCTCAGAACCGCCCTTGGTTACCATACCTCCTGATACCTTACATATGGTCTCGGAACCAGTGAGATCAGTAGCAGTCATCAACACATTGTTATGTGTGGTAAAGATATGCAGGATAGCCTTGTGGGACATCAATTATCACCTTCTGGAATAGTGTCCTGTACAGTAGGGGCCGTCGCCTCTCCAGCTTTGATATCTTCAACGAAGGTATCTGCAACCTTCACTGGTCCGCCGACAGTGTCCGCTTCTTCCTCGGATGTGTCTATAGTAGCCCTGATCTTTTCTAACTCCTGTCTAAAAGGATGATCGGGATTCTCATACTTGGAACCTGAAGTGTACCTGAGCATCTCTTCCTCTTCTCTGAGAACGTGATATCCGGGTACTGTCATCTTCTGATTTCCAATTGAAATATGTCCGTGGACTATCAGATTTCTAGCTGCCCTCATCGATGGTGCTAGCCCTTTGTAGTAGACTTGTGACTGAAGCCTTCTAGCCAGCATCAGCTCCACATCAATCTGCAGAACGCTATCTAAAATCGAACCCTCGGAAAGAAGCCCCTTTCTAGTCAAGGAAGCCAGTAAGTCATCCTTCTCTCGGGCGTAGTGACCTTCGGATGTGTCTACTCTACCGATTAGCTTCATAGCTTGATTTCGATGTCTTCTGAGAGCGGATTTCTCTCTCCAAATCTCCCTCATTCCTCCAATTTTCTTGAGGCCATACTTGGCTTTCAGAGCGTGCTCTTCCTCTATTCTTGCTTGTTTCCATGGATGAGTAGGTGTCTGAGTCTTAGGTCTTGCAAATTTTGGATCGCCCATCTAATCACCTCACTTCTTCCTCTGGACACCAAGGGCGGAGCCCTTTCTTCCATTACTTCTAAGTCGCTGTCCTCTAACCTTGTGACCACTTCTATGCCTCATGCCTCGATAAGTCTTGATACCAGCCATCCTTGCAACATCATCATCCCTAGTCATCTTCACTTCTAGAGCTACAATATGAGCATCTTCATTAGTTTCTAGATCTCGTTGCCTGTTCATTAGCCACCAAGGCATCTCGGTAGCATAAGTTCCAATAGAATCTCTGAGTTTGTCCTGCTCTTCATCACTGAGATGTCCTCCTAGCTTGCTTCCATCTACTCCAGAGAGTCTGCAAATCATCTCTGCAGTCCTCATACCTATCCCCTTGATAGAGCATAGTCCGACGGATATCTTACGCAGACCGTCAACGTCTGTATCTGCAATTCTGATGATGTATGAGAAGTCGTCTCCTAGCTGTGTCTCATCTGTTCCTGTCATGTACGGTCCTCCCGCGTTCACCGGTCACCCAGTGGCTGTTAAGCATCCGGGCGACCAACCATCCCTATTTGAATCGATTGGAAGGCCCGAAGGGACTATTCTTCCATGCAAACAACATACATGGTGTAGTCTCCCGTGTCTCTCGATAGTTCAATATCCACCATGAATGATCTCGCACCTTCAATCTCTCTCATAGCCTTGTGAAGACGTCTCTGTAGCTTCGGATGGATTTCCGGATCTAGTGAGCATCTCAAAGTTACACTGCCTATTTCTAACCTGGCGAGCGATGATGCGGTCTGTGAGATCGTATGCACTTCAGGAGGAGAAAGCTTGTGTTGTACAACACGACCACTGGAAATTATGAAGCCATTCACTTCCTGATCGTCATTTAGTGGGTCCGTATGAATAAGCAGGGGCCTCCTTCCCTCGGTTCTAATCCATGAAAATCCACTTTCATCCGGTATCGCCTTTGAAATCCATTCATCCTGCAAACCACTCTCCAGAACCACTGGATCGACTATCGTTATCCAGGAATCAAATGGAGGAGGCTCACTAAGACTGACTCTTGAAACACTTGTGCTTTCTCCTTCAATCGATGACATTATTCTCTTAGTCCCCATCCTGATACATCTTCTGGAGTTGTCAGATGATAGCGATCCAACCCACATCGAAAGCCTATCCACTCTCCCCCCTCCTCTGCTCATCCACTCCCAAGTTCTTCCACATCCTGGGAATATCTTTTCCACAATCTCATCTATCATGGATCGTTGTTCTTCATCTAGCCTTGGAGAAAGGTCGAGGAGTATACACGGGCCACTCGGCCCCAACTCCAGATACTTCTTCCATGATGATAGTAAGGGCTCAATACTGGGCCTCATCTCATCAATATGATGATTCTGAGCATCTTTGGGCCTGGCAGGATCTAAATGTAGCATTGCAACAGGAGGATGGGCTCTTGTTCCTGCCTCTCTCAGACTCGACCAGAACTCAGCCATCACTCCTTCTGAATCTGTACTGTCTCCGATAATTACTCTGTCCATGGTTCTCTGAATATCGTCTTTCTCTGCGACAGCAAACATATTCGCAGCACAAAGAACCGCTGCATTTCCATCTATCTCGACCCCAAGAGAAGGTCTTTTCAGGATATTTGAGTAAGCAATGAGTTGTATGCCTGATCCGGCAGCCGCATCTAGGATAATCCCGGGCCCCAATGAATGAGGATCTATTTGTCCTGCGCGTGCAAGAGCTACGCCCCAAGGAGTAGATAGCCTACGCATTTGCTCGTTCATGTGAAATGATGGCTCACCCTTCCTCGCGGATTTAGCAGCCACCCTCTTACCCGCCTCCTTGGTCACCGAAGCAGAGGGTCTTACGGATACATGTGAACTATCTTCTGGCATGGTTCGTCCCCGATATTCTACCCTGAAAGCGGTGCCCTTTCTAGATTGACCTCAAATCTCAACCAAACGTCCTGAAGCTCGTGACCATCGCTATTGCCATAGCCTATTGGCGGAGGAAGCAGAGTGATATGACTAGTGCCACTCTGCACTCCGGGTATTAGTCCCCTGTCATCATCAATATCTAGCCCTATTGTAGACCATCCGAAGCCCTCAATTGACATCCACGGATCACCTGCATTCTCAGTCCATGTCCCACTATCCAGCTCCTCTCCCGTGTCTGCGTTCCAAACTGTATACTCGACCTCTACCCTATCTCCCTCTTCGATATGTATAGTCCTAGCTTCAGCTCCTTGGAAAATGGTAACATCCAATCTCACCTCAGCAGAAATTAGAGAAACATGAGAAGCGATGACTGTTATCTCTCCTTCAGATACATCTTCAGTTAGTAAAACCTCCAGAATTACAGAATCCCCACTTGGCATCTCATTGATTAGATATTGCGTATCTTCCGTCTCCGAGAAAAGAACATCAGCACCAGCAATTTCCAGTAGTAAATCTAGAGTCTGATTCCCCCTGTTGTAAACTACAATAGAGGACGTATCGCCCTGTCCCTGATGCTCCCAATCGCATCTTAATTCTCCCGGATATAGGAATAAATCATCCTGAGAAGATAAGTTCTCAGGCCATGTCCAATCGCCCTCCCGAGAATCGCATGTATCGAATAACATATCTACCTCCCAAGCCCATCTTCCATCCATCTCAATCATTGACTCATCGACAGATTCGAACGACTCTTCTAAGTTATTCAAAAATTTATGAGCATCCAGACCAATCCATATAGATGAAAGCAGAATCACGATTATAGTTGAAATTGAAAGTAGAATTGAGATCCTCGGAACTACCATTTCATTGATGCCCAAGGGGACTGGTGGATGCTCAACTTCATCGGGAGTATCCGATATCCAAGACCTCGTCACGAATCTTTTGCCGAGCCCGACCATCATCAACGTTGGCCCAGTTTGATCTCTTTTACTCTGATTATCTCACTCTCAGCTATTCACCATTGACTCTTCGTTTCTGAGTCCAAGCCATGAGACAACTCCAAGCTCAAGTGCGACTACTGAAAGCCCAATTAGGAGTATCTGAGGCTGGAAAATTACCCCTCCATAGAAAACTATTGAGAATAAAATTGCAGCAAAAAGATCTACAAGGCCCCAAGCCCTCATTGATTTCCTCAATTGAAGAATACCTGTAACCCATACAGTTGTTGATAGTATTATCAAGAAAATCGGAATTAACATGGATAAACCGCTGATGAGTAATCCTAAGATTAGAAGTACATGGGAATTTACAGCTAGCATCATCGACCAACGTTCCCCCTTCATTGGAATAGTACAGATCAGTAATATCACCAGAGCCATTCCGAGAATACTGTACAGATCTCCCACTATCCCAGTAAATCCTTCGAACCAACTCTCAATCGAAACTATGGCCAGTGCGATTGATAAAATTCCCATTCCTACCGCGTTAGATTGATTTCTAGCCCATCCTTTTATGAGTGTTGTAATTATCACTATGATGGTTGCAAAACCAACTGATAGGATTGCTACTGAGATTCCTCTGAAACCCAGAGAGAAACCACTCTCCGCCTCTCTCCCCTTCGAAGTTCTCAAGTTACTAATCCAGAAACTTATCACAACCAAGCTAACCAAGCAAATCTCTAGGGCCATGAGAGGCCCTTTCCATTCTACTGCATCCCCCGAGAATGGATCAATGCTTAGAGGCCATGGCATAGACTCATACAATATTGCACCAAGAATCCTATCTGCCAGAAGTGGATAGATTATCCAATCAATAGCTATTGGAATTCTATCTAACATGTTATCCTGCTGATATAGGGAAATCAAAGATAGCTCTGCGACCAGAATCACTAGCACACCCATGCTGGTTAGATTTTCATTGCTAGCTCCCGGTCCAAGCAAGGAGAAAATATGTATGATCACAAGTCCTGATATCGCCAATGCAATTGGCATCTCAATACCGAGAATATGCGGTAGATCAAGCTCTAATTGCCTCGTACGGAATCTCGCGACAGCGATTAGTAAAGTAACAAATGCTCCAACCACAAGGAGTAGTATAGGATCGGGTCCAGAAGTGAAGCCTATTACTAGACTAGTCGCAAAGACCAGAGCCATCACCGCGATTACTATTACGGGACGATGACTAACATCGGAGATATAGAGCTCCTCGACATCATCTGTTTGAGACTTCTCTCGACTCTTCTTCCTTGAAGAAAGCATCTCTGCTTCTCTGGCATCATATGTTCGTAATTTCCCCTCTTCGAGACTCTTCGATTTCTTCTCCAAAGCCAGAGCTCTCCTCGAACTCATTTTTGTCACTGTCTGGAGCTCTCTGCGTAACTCTCCTCTTGCCACCAGCCATATCGTAGCTATCATGAATATGCCAACTGACAAAGATAAGGAAAGTGGGCCTCCCTGTGCATAAGCTACTGCTATACATATCGTCATCAGCCATAAAGACGATATTGCTGGTTTGAGTAAATCCTCAATCTCACCAGCCTTGGGAAGATAAACCGCGAGTAAAACCGTCGTGCTTGTTATGGCTATCAAAGATGGCTCTAGAACTGGTAGGAAAGATAGATCTTCCAGAGTCATCGTGATGTTCCTATCCGGAATTAGAAGGAGAAGCGGGACTCCCATTACTCCCATCGAAGTCGTGTAGAAGCCTTCGGCCTCCCTTTTAGATAGAAGGATGGAAACCAGTATCAAACAGATCAATAGAGATAGATACTCTCCCATTCCATGTCTCCACTGAATAATTAGGCCGGTGAGCAGGATAATTCCGACCATTAGACTCATTTCACCAACTCTGACACCTCTCAGATGCGCCAACAAGTGCAGTCCCCACAATAGTCCTGAAACTAACAGTAGAGTGGGCGAAGTGAAGGCTCCAAATTGAGCCATAAATAAGATTGAAATCATTGGTAGCCATAGGCCCAGGCTCCATAGTTGAAGAGCCCCCGAATCTCTTATTGAAGCTGAAATCTCAGAAATTCCCAAAAATTTAGAGGCCAGATTGACATCCGTCTTCCCCATCTTCTCATTCACTACTGCTATCATTACTGAGCATACAATAAGATACCCAGTGAGTGGATATGAATCAACATGAATTATGCTCCCAGGGTCATCAAAATTATTTGACATCAATAGGGTCCTCAATGTCTCCTGTACTAACTGCTCTAGTATGATCCATAACCATGGCAGAAGAACAGTCACTCCGGCTAAGGAGGGGGACTTTCTCTTAATGGCAAGTACGCCACTGCCGATGTGAAGAAGTGATAGCATAGTCAGAAGAAGGACGCCACCGTCGCCTCCTGCCTCATTGGATTCTGAGGGTATTAGAATCACTAGCAGGGTAAGTACCGCAACAGTCCCCATCCATAGCACCCTGTCCGAAACACTGTTCTGGTCCCTTAGTATCACGAATGCAACGGTCGCTGAACCAAATACTGTGAATATTGAATACTCTGAAAAACCGATTGATGATGAGAACTCATGGCCAAATATAAGGCCCATCAACAGAATAATTGCCATCAACATTAGGGGCACTGAAACCCTCTTCCAAGAAACTCCCCTAACAACAAGGTATGAACCTGAAAACGCTCCACATAGAACGGTTACCATTCCTAAGGCATACCCGACATCTCCTCTATTCGCAGCAACAGCCAGAAGCGCACCCAATAGCCCAAGTGAGACTGAAACTCCCCATAGTCCGGGTTTCCCAAGCCCCAGTATCTTCATGCCCTTAGAGAACCAATTCTCCTCTCTAGCGAAACGAGTTGCCATGCCGGCGTTCAAACCTGTTATTCCCATCATGAGGATAAACAGTAGTAAGGGCCTATCCAAAGCCAGAACCTTCAACTCTCCAATTTCAAATCCACCAGTGATGGCATGCATCCCTATCCATAAGTTCGAGGACGCGATACCAAGAGCCGCGAGGTTCCCAGACTTCCGGTGACCTGCTAGAACATGCATCAGGACAGTAGAAATCAGAATCATAATGGCAACACCCTCTTGCCCATACAATGAGCCCGCAGTAGACCCAACAGCAAGAAGAACCAGAGTCGACTGAGCAGCTATGGCATCGTGGTCGTACCTGTATGAAAGCACTATATTCAGTCCTACAGTAATCAGTAAGAGTGCTCCCAACCCCTCTACGTCAATGATCCCCCATCTCTGTAACTCAATTGATAACCCATACAGAACCTTCATGGAGATAATTACCCAAGTAACTCCAAGAATCCTCAAATGCTCGTCTTTTGACCATCTCTCTCCAAGGAAGAATCCAATTGAGGAAAGTATTACCAGAGAAACCGTAGCAACTAGAGGCTCAAACACGAAACCAATCTGGAAACCTATGGCGCTATACACCAAGATCATAGAACCCATTAAGATCCAATTAATTCGCCTCTCTCCCTCTGTTGCAATTTCAGTAACTATATCCTTCTCAGGGGCTGTTTTCACAGTACCGTCACTCTCTACGCTTCCAACTACTTTGTCTTTAACGAACGGATCAAATACATCTCCAATAGCATCATCAACATCTTTACAATCATATTCAGTCTCTTTCACTTCGATGAACTTTGAATCATCAACTATGTCTCCCAAATCTAACTTATCACTGATTCTAAAGGCTCTCTCACGGATGATATCATCGTCCGAGGCGCCATCCACCATCGACCCGCGTAGAGCATGTGAGCGATAATCGCATCCCCGATATGAGAATATTCAACCGGGTTACCAACCAAGCCACTACTTCCGCAACCCTTGAAGCCAGATGTCCTAGTCGAAGAGCATGGAGGACCGAGCTTTATCGGACTCCAGCAAGGCTCCACTAACTACATTGGCGGACCACGGATTGAATCCCAGTGGCAGGGTGCATTGGAACCTTGGTTGGGAGAAGTTGCATGAACTAGCCGTTTCAAGGAAGGAGGCAAAGCTCACTTCACACGGAGTACTACTTGCAACAACTGGAGAGAGGACCGGGAGGTCGCCCAATGATCGTTTCATTGTCGAGGAATCCGGCTTAGCTGACGAGGTATGGTGGGGGGACGTCAACAGGCCAATATCTGCTGATAAATTTGAGAGACTTCTCGATAAGACCAGGAAGCACCTAGACAGGAATGAAGATTTATTCGTCAAAGACGCTTTCTGTGGAGCGGACACAAGACACAGGATGCCTGTCAGACTAGTCACTGAGAACGCGTGGCATGCGGCTTTCATGCACAACATGTTCGTGAGAGCTTCCGAAGATGAACTCGAAAGGCATGCTCCCGAATACACTATTCTCCATGCCCCATCTCTGAAAGCCAATCCAATCAAGGATGGGACTAATTCCGGTGTCTTTGTAATTCTAGCTCTTGATAGGGGACTAGTAATTATTGGGGGTACCCAATATGCAGGTGAGATAAAGAAGGCTATATTCACTATTATGAACCATATATTACCGGAAAAAGGACTACTTCCGATGCACTGCTCAGCAAATACTGATGGTCACAACTCTGCCCTATTCTTCGGACTCTCAGGAACTGGCAAGACCACGCTATCTGCTGATCCGGATAGGGCATTGGTTGGTGACGATGAACATGGGTGGTCAGAAGACGGAGTTTTCAATTTTGAAGGAGGATGCTATGCCAAGCTGATCAATCTCTCCAAGAAGGACGAGCCCGCAATCTTCGCAACTACTAGAATGAAGGGTACCATATTGGAGAACGTTGTACTGAATGCCGACGGAACTCCAGATTTCACTAACGACTCTCTCACTCAGAACACCAGGGGGTCATACTCGATAGAGGCCATAGAAAACAGGACACTCGATTCCATGGCGGGCAATCCGAAGAATGTAGTCTTCCTAACCTGTGATGCCTTTGGAGTTCTCCCGCCCCTCTCCAGACTCACACCCGAGCAGGCCGCGTATCACTTCATCTCAGGATATACTGCCAAAGTAGCCGGAACAGAGATTGGCATTACTGAGCCTCAGGCAACCTTCTCGACATGCTTCGGAGCGCCTTTCATGCCAAGGCACCCCTCGATATATGCAGACCTACTATCGAAGAAGATCAGAGAGAATGATGCAAAGTGCTGGCTCATCAATACTGGATGGGTAGCAGGGGGCTATGGAGATAGTAGCAGGATCAAAATAAAGTGGACTAGGGCATTGCTTAACGCCGCACTGAGTGGTGATTTAGATGACGTTGTTTTCGTCAAGGATCAGAGGTTCGGTTTCTCTGTACCAACAACCTGCGAGGGAGTTCCAGATAGCATACTCCAACCTCGCCAGACATGGAATGACAAGAAGAAGTTTGACAATGTGGCCGATCTCTTAGCTCGTATGTTCATAGAAAATTTTGAGCAGTACAAGGATGGGTGTAGCTATGAGGTTATGTCCTCTTCACCGATCGTCCTCGGATAGATTCACTGCAAGCCAATCTAAGAGATTAGCAACATCCATCTTCCCTATCTGGTGCTCCAATAAATTCCACCCTGTCAACATTCTCTACGTTTCTTATCTGAGCAATCATCCTCTTGATTGAACCTGCTTTACCTTTGACTTGCATGGTATCGACACAACAGTGGCTATCAGGCAGGCTAGTATGATTATACGATGAAACGTTAACATCTCCAGAATGCCTAATCTCTGATAGCTTATTCTCAACATCATGCTGGAAGTATACTACTGCGGTACCCTCAATCTCAAGCTCCTCTTGCATATTCTCTAGATCACCACGCATGATTCCATCAGCGAAGTGGATACTGGCATCTCTCAGGAACATACTCCTATTTTTGTAACCAGTCTTCTCAACAAGAT
>DANL01000068.1:0-2251 GCA_002499865.1 Euryarchaeota archaeon UBA121
TTTTGATCCACACTTGAGATTCCACTTCCTACTACTGCAATAGCGGCTAGCATGTATCCAGCATGAGCTACACTGGAGTAAGCAAGCATCCTTTTTGGGTTCTCACTTGTTAGTGCAGCTAGATTCCCCCAAGTCATCGTTACTATCGCGAAGACACCCAGTGCAATCATCCAAATTGCCTCAGAGCCATCTGGAACAGTAATCATCACAAGGACCCTAAACAATGCTAAGAATCCCATGGCCTTGGATGCAGTAGCCAGAAGTCCTGAAACTTGGGAGGCGGCTCCAGAGTATGCATCGGGAGCTGCCAGGTGGAATGGGGCCGCGCTGACTTTGAACCCAAATGCCACTAGCATCATACCGATACCAAAGGCCGCGAAGGGATCTATGCCATCCATCGAAAGCCAGCTTTGTCTCAATATTTCTAGATCTAGACTTCCTGACCAAAGGTAAAGCAGAGACATTCCGTAAATTCCGATAGCAGAAGCAACCGACCCCACGATGAAGTATTTAGCACCAGCCTCACCTCCAGTGCTATCTTCCTTGTGGAAGGCAACAAGGACATACGTTGAGAGGGATGCTAGTTCAATACAGACTATGAGCATGAACAAATTTGTTGCCATAGTCATCATAGTCATACCTAGGCCAACCATAATCAGGAGGATGTAGAAATCTACCTGTCTCCTATTATCTATGAGGATGGAGATTTTTCTATCGAATACTTTCTCTGAGTCTGACTCTTTTGGAATATGTGCATCTATCTTCGCGGGGAGTCGGTGCGTAGTTGCAATGCTGACCAACAGAAGTGCGGCCAGGAACATAGTTGAGAATAGTCTACTGAAACTATCAACCAGTAGAATTCCTCCAACCTCACTTGGTGATTCTGATATGAGCAGTAACGAGGAGAGGAGGGCTAAGGAGAATGTCATATTTGAAATTCTATTTGGCATTCTTGGATCGTTAGTTAGGTCAAATCTTGATCCTCCTAAAAGTACAGGTACTCTAACTGATGTCAGAGGTAGTCTAAATTTGGCATCACCTAGATTGGGGACGACTACAATAGCGATGAGGCCTAGGAGCATTATTAGTTCGGGCATCATGGATGATGCAGTTTCGGAATCTAGAGAAAGCTGACCAATCGAATTCAAGGCTTCACCCCCTCTGATTGCATGGCCTCAACCAAAGTATCGATTAGGAATCCAGAGCTCCATTCTGACATCATATCCCAGAATATGAATGGGAGTATGCCAAAGAGGATAGTAAGTGCGCCTAGAATAATCATTCCAGAATTTTCATGCCATGAGATGTCCCTTGGATTTTCACCGTGAAGGGTATCTGGGAGAATTCCATGATGAGGATCATTAGATTCGAAAATGGTCTTCTGCATTGATGTAAGGTAGTAAACAGCAGTGATAATTAGTGTCAGAGTTGGAAGAAGTACGAGCCATCCGAATGACATCCAGAAGGCGATTAGTATTGTTACCTCAGCCACGAACCCTGCTAGAAGTGGAAGACCTAAGCTAGCCATCCATCCTAGCATCATGTGCGCGGCAAGCCACGGACTGTGGTGTGCTATTCCTCTCATGGAGCCTATTTCTAGTGTATGATAATGGTGTTTGAAAGCACCGGCAACAGCAAAGAGAAGTGGGCTGATGATTCCGTGTGCGAACATCATGAATAGAGCACCTGCAATGCCAAGTGGCTGCATAGTAGCGATTCCAAGGAATATAAGCCCCATATGAGATACCGACGAGTAAGCCACCATTCTCTTCAGATTAGTCTGACCCATGCATACCCAAGCCCCGTAAACTAGGCTGGCCATTCCGAGGAAGATTAGCAGAGGGATGAATGCGACTGTGGACTCTGGAAACGCGGAAACCGCTATTCTCAGGAACCCGTACGCCCCCATCTTTAGCATGACTCCTGCCAGTAGCATTGAGCCGGCCGTAGGAGCCTGTACGTGAGCATCTGGAAGCCAAGTGTGAACAGGGACGCTTGGCATCTTTGTAGCAAATCCGATTAGTAGTAGTAACCAAACGAGATGCCTGAGCCCTTCGCTAGGAATGTAATCAGAAGAGGCAATCATAACTGACATATCGAATGTATGGCCAGTAATAGTACCCGATGATGCCACATCTGGAGTGTAGAAATACATCACTAAAATTCCAATTAGCATAATCACGCTAGCCGTGAAGGTGTAGATGAAGAACTTCATTGATGCGTATTTCCTATCCTCGCCACCCCAGACCAT
>DANL01000068.1:2634-6663 GCA_002499865.1 Euryarchaeota archaeon UBA121
TCAAGAGAAACGAATACTCCAATCAGTGCTCCTTCCATCATTAAGATCAGAGGATGGAAGAGATGGCCTTTCTTAGCGTCCCACTCGACGAGCATTGAGATGGGTATCAGTAGGGTAGTGAGCCATATCATTGGGAAGGAGAGAGCGTCTGCGCCAACCTTCCACTGAACTCCAATGGAGGGTATCAGGGCGAAAGCATCGTTGGTTAGGGAGTATCCCGAGTTGTAGTCAGTCCAGTCCACATTTCCAATTTCTCCAAAGAAAATCATGGTCGTGATGGCTAGCATGGCTAGAGAGACTCCCATGCTAATGGCTCTGGATGCCCTGGCGAGCCCTTCTGCAGACCCAGATATCTTAGGCAGTACCAACAGAGCGATGCTGACCGCCAATGGAACAATCGTAATTACTGTTAATGGATCTGAAATCATGAGTTAATCCCCCATAATAGAGCAATGATGCTGAGCATCCCTACAGTAGCCATTAGGATGTAGTCACGCGCACTTCCTGTAGTCAGATTTCTGACCTGTATCGAGCCGAGAACTGATTTTGACTCTACTTGCTTAATCATGCCGTCTATGACTTTCCTATCGAACCAAGCTGTGAATTCTGAGAATGGAATGACTGTCCTAGCCAGTATCCCTTCATACAAATCGTCGAAATAAAGTCTATTCTGAAGAGCTACTGATAGCTCAGATTCTGATAGATTGCTGACATCTTGACTGCCAAACTTAGATGATAGTGAGACTAGCCATGAAACGAAGGGAGTTGAAGACTCCCCGTTTGCTAGCTTACCCCCGTGTATCCTAGCGGCAAAGACAGGCCCCACGATGAATGATAGGAAGATTGTAACCCAACCAACGATCCTGAGATTCATCTTCTCTGGAAGAAATGCGTACTCCAGTTTGTAAATGATTGATTCTAGTAATGTTGATTTCTTGAGTTTGAGATGCCCGGAATAGTCGTAAGCAGAAGCAAGGTAATCTGTAGCGCCCAGAAGTGCGAAGGCGAAACCGCCGAGGGCAGTTATGACGGTTAGAATCACTAAGGGAGTTTTGATCCATGGTGTCTCCTCATGGACATGATCCACCACCTCTGACTTAGGCGATCCTGCGAATGTCATAAACCACATTCTTGACATGTAGAAACCTGTCATTCCAGCTGTCAGTAATACCAAAATTGCTGGTCCAATCATCAATGGCTCGTGCTCCAGAGCCGCTAGCCAAGTTTCAGCGATGATCCCCTCTTTTGACCAGAAACCTCCTATTAGGGGAATTCCAATAATTGACATTGAGCCAAACATCATTGCAGTCGCCGTGACAGGCATCTTCGATGCTAGGCCTCCCATGTTCCTCATGTCTTGAGGGTCGAAATCATGATCGTGCCCTTCATCATGCCCGTGGTGTATGTGATCATGGGCATGATGCATTTCATGGATTACTGAACCACTCGCCATGAATAGCATTCCTTTGGCCATGGCATGATTGAAAAGATGGAACATAGATGACCCAAAGACCACTACGGCCGCGTGGTGTTCATCGTTGTTGTAGAACCAGAGAGCTGAGCCAAGGCCTGTGAAGATGTAGGCGAGCTGACTCATCGTGGAGTATGCCAGTACCTTCTTGATATCATTCTGAACGAAGGCGATTGCTGCTGCCATGAATGCTGTAATTCCACCTACATATGCAATAATCAGGCCGAGTTCTTCTAGACCTGGCACTCCATGGTGTCCAACATCAACGAATGGCACCATTCTAGCCACTAAGTAGAGTCCGGCATTCACCATTGTTGCGGCGTGAATCAGTGCAGAAACTGGAGTTGGCCCCTCCATAGCATCTGGAAGCCAGACGTGCAGGGGGAACTGAGCTGATTTACCAACTGCTCCTATGAACATCATCAAGAGGGCCCAGAATAGTTTGTTGGAGTCGACCATTCCATCTAGTGAAGGATCGTGGAATATTACAGAGAATTCCAGTGAGCCGTATATGTCGTATAGGATGAAGAGTCCTATCATGAGGAAGACGTCCCCCACTCTCGTAGTCAGGAAGGCCTTCTTGGAGGCATATGCCGCACTGTCCTTCCAATAGTAAAAACCGATTAAGAGATATGAGCAAAGACCCATGACTTCCCAGAAGATGAATAGCCAGAGGAAGTTGTCAGCTAGGACCATTCCAAACATACCCAAAGCAAACAGTACAAACTCCCCATAGAACCTATGATTCCTGTCCTCGTTGATTGGATCGGTATTCATGTAGCCAAGGCTGAACCAACAGATCAGGAAGCATAGGAAAGTAGCCACAAAGAGTATCATCAGGGTAATGGAATCTATCCAAACTCCCATTCCAAGTATCTTGGTTCCGGATGTCAGTGTATAGTCTGACTGAAGAAGGTCGAAAGATACCCACTCCAACCATTGTGTGATACTCTGTTGATCATAGAAGTTGGGCAGAGAGTCTACGTAATCGTAGACTAACCACAAAGAAGCCGAAAGTGATGCTCCTAGAGCTCCTAATGCTAGTATTCCACCTTCCTTCAGCTTGGCTTTCCAGTATTCTGTTCCATTGTAAATCTGACCTGCTATTAGTATTACAGGGAATGTCATGAAGGGGATTGCGACTATCAAGATCGAAGCTTCATGTGATTCCCAACCCAACATGTATAGTGCTGGAACCACGGCTAGGAACGGAAGTATGAACACCAGAAGTCCAGACTCGTTCTTGCTCTCTCCCATTGTTATCCCTCAGTTCCTCAGTGTAGTTGCATCGTCCAGAGAAATTGTCTGTTGTGTGCTGTATAGTGAGAGGAAAATTGCAAGACCGATTGCAACCTCTGCGGCCGCAATTGCAATAGCTATTGCAGTGAATACCCATCCGTTGACGTCTCCATAGTGCATGGTACCAGCTACGAAATTAAGATTAGCGGCATTGAGCATTACCTCGATGCACATGAGGACTACTATGGCGTTATTCCTGGTGAATACACCGATGAGGCCGACGCCGAATAGGATTACTCCCAATCCAGCTATCCAACTAGGGTCAATCACTGATCGTCCCCTCCCATGTCCCAGATCAGATTGACTAACCTCTCATCCCTCACCAAGTATGACGATCCGATCATCGCCATGGAAAGGAGAGCTCCGAGAACTAGTGTGGCTACGGCCCACTCATTGAACAGTGCGTCAGCTAAATCAAAGGTTGTTGGGGGATTCTCATTCCCTCCCCACAGAGGACCTTCCCACATGGGATGACTCATGGTCTCGCTCAGAAGAACAAGTATGAAGCCGACAGTTCCAATCCTGGCTAGGATGGATAGGAATCTCATTCAATGTCACCTTCTTGGATTTGTCTTCTGGTCAGCATCACACCGAATTGGACCACTAGCATTACTGATCCGAGGTAGACTAGAATCTGTACGGCTGCTAGCATCTCGGCACTGGCCAGGACGAATATACCTGCTACGCCGAAGAAAGTGAGCATTAGGAAGAGGAGGGAATGTGCTACCCTCCTGCCGTATACGCATCCTATGGCCCCTCCAACTGTAGCTACAGCCAGAATGAGGAATACTACTGCTTCGAAATCCACACTCATAGCTATCCCTCAGCGGCCGCCTTGGCGGCTTTACGAGCCAGTTTCGCCTTTTCTTTCTCAGCCCTCTTAGCCAGTTCCATATCCACCCTTTCTTTGTGTGTGGAAGGAAGGACCCTCGTACGGTCTGCATCCATCCACAGGTCCTGTCTGGTGAATCCTGACATTCCATCGTACTCATTTGTCATGAAGAAAGACTCGAAGGGGCAAGATTCCATGCAAAGTCCACAGAACATGCACCTCCCCAGATCTATCCTTCCTGAGACAATATCTTTCTCTGCTGGTTTCAGATCGGAAGAATCTAGGGTCTCAATTCCAGAGCCATCCATCCATCTTACCGTTGCCTTGTCCCCACTGAGATCAATAATCTCAGCAAAATCGTACTCCGCAGGAGCCGCTTCGTGGGCTGTCATAAGATCGAAGTTCTCAGACCCTGAGTCGTCCTTGG
>DANL01000068.1:7039-9339 GCA_002499865.1 Euryarchaeota archaeon UBA121
CCCTCTTCAGTCATATCAAGGACGTTTACCCTGACTTCCGAAGTCATGTGAAGGCAGTCATTGGGGCAAGCTCTGACACAGGCCTTGCAAGCGGTGCAAGTCTCCCAAATTACTCCGATTCTCCCATTGTAATTTCCTGGAACGAATAGCCATGGCTCGAGATCTTCCAGTCTCTCATAAGGATACATCACAGTGACTGGTCTTTCCAAGAAAGGCATGATTTGACTTGTTTCCCTATCTGCGGCGAACTTCTGTCCTGAGCTCGGATGCTCCTCGCCTAATCTATTCTTGGTGTTGTTATCAATCATTATTGCAGATCGGCCATGATAGTCATTCCTGAGGAACCACAAACGACCGACGAAGGGAAAGGTTCGGAGTGCGGTTTTGAGAGTCATCCACATGGGTCTCATAACCAGATTCCTGAAGTTAGGAGTAGCTCTAGGATGGCCAGTATTATACTCATCAGGGTATGCAGCTTTCATTTTATCACCTAATCCCTATGGCTCCCAGGAGATGCCTTAACAACAGCTTGAGTGCTATATGGTCTACTCTTCAGTCTGGCAGCCTCTTCGTCTTCATCGAAAATGTACACTAGGAAAACGATTAACGAAACAGTTGTTACCGTTGCTGGCACCCATAGATTCCAGTTACCTCCTTCGTATAGTTCGAGTCTCAGATAAGTGGCTATAACTAAGTTCAGTAATGATAGAGGTAGAAGGTATCTCCAGCCGAATTCGAGAATCTGATCGGTTCTGACTCTGTGTAGTGATGCTCTTATCCAGACAAACACGCCAAACAAAATCCATGCCTTTAGGAGTACCCAAACTAGTCCCGGGATTACTGCGAAAATTGTCGTAAAGGCCCCGCCTAAGACAGGTAGGTCAGAAAGCGTATGCTGGAATGGTGCTTCCCATCCTCCTAGGAAGAAGAGTGCGAAAAGGATGCAGGCTGCATATGACCTCATATATTCTGCGGAGAACATTAGGCCCCAGCGAATCCCCCCGTATTCTGTCCACCATCCCTCTACTAGTTCTGCCTCTGCTTCTGGCATATCGAAAGGTATTCTCTCAACTTCAGCAATCATGGTGATCAGGAAGAGCGCGGCACCTAGAGGCATCAGGAAGAAGTTCCAAACATTTCCTTCCTCTTCACCCATCTGAAAATCTACAATCTCTATTATATTCAGAGATCCACTTAGAACGGCTACACCGAGGACCGTTATAAGAAGTGGAATCTCATAGGCGGTGAGTTGGGCTGCGGACCTCATCCCACCGATTAGTGTGTACTTGTTGTTAGATGCCCACCCTGCGAAGAAGACTCCCAACGGAGCTACTCCAAAGATTGCCATCATGAATAGGAGTGAGAGGTCGGGGTTGGCTGCGTAAATATGTGGCCCGAATGGGACGAAGGCGAATACCATTACAGTGGTTGAAACTATGATAACAGGGGCTACCTCGAACACGACCTTGTCAGCATCCTTGGGGACCATGTGTTCCTTTGTTGCGAATTTGAAGAAGTCGGCGAAGGCTTGGAAGAATCCTGGTAGAAGGAACCAATATCCATGGTAACTTCTGTTATTCACTCTGGAAACTGTCTCTAGTTCGTGATCGTTTCCCCAAATTGAGTTTAGGGTGTTTATTGTCCACCCGATCGGAGTGCCAATTCCGAATGGGAGTTGGTCCCACCACTCACCTGCTGTAGCTCCACTCTCCCCGACCCATAGGCTTCTCAGAGTTGTGGTTGCTCCTAGTCTATCCATCAGTCTACCAATGAATTTCCTCTCAATATATGGAATCGCAAGCATTGTCAGCATCAATGTAGTGAAGACCACTGTGCACATTATTGACGCATGGAAAAATGCCTCGAGTGCGGGCTGGATTGATGAAAATCCACTTTGGGGGTTAACCGATCCTATTGGTCCGAGTGCATATTCTTCATTGGGCAGTAGGTCATGAGTTTGGTCCATTGACCAACCAACCATTGATTGGAGCCAGCCATTCAAGTCTAACCAGTCACTACTTGCCATTGTATCACCTGTCAGTCTCCCCGATACATGGATCGAAAGAGCCCATTATTGCTGGAATATCTGCGACCTTGTACCCAATCATGCACTTTGAGGCATATGGAATAGTGATGAACATGGGTGACCTTATCGATACCCTGTATGGATTCTTCCCTCGGGCCTCTCCGCCTCCTGCGATGTAGAACATGGACTCTCCTCGACTATCCTCAAAGTGGTGGTATCCGCTTGTTCCCTCGGGGGCCCTGCTAGGTGCCTTAGCGAGTAATTTTGGATCCCC
>DANL01000044.1 GCA_002499865.1 Euryarchaeota archaeon UBA121
GGAAGAAGTTGATGAAGAAGTTGAAGAAGATTTTGATGATGATGATTTCGATGATTTCGATGATGAGTGGGATGATGAAGAACAAATCCATCGTGCTAAGCAAAAACCGGAACTTGATGATTCCACAAAGGAAGCTCTATCCTTGCGCTCTTCGCAGTCTAGGAAGCAACCTAAATTCCGTCGTCAAGAATGGTATAGGTACAAGAGACTCGCTAGATCTGGTTGGAGAAAACCAAAGGGATACCAGTCTAAACAGCGTTTGAACATGAAGTATCGAACTCCCATGGCTAGAGTTGGGTATGGAAAGGTTCGTGCTGCAAAGGATCTTCATCCTTCAGGTTTCATTGAGGTTCTTGTACATAATTCATCTTCATTGGATGGAATCAATCCAAAAACTCATGCTATTAGAATCGGTAAAAGAGTAGGAAATCGAAAGAGATTAGCTATTCATAACAAAGCCGATGAGTTAGGAATTAGAATCTTGAATCGTCGTTCAATTGAGAAGAGAGGTGACCTCTGATGCAAATTACAAATCAACGTCGAATGGCTGCGAGTATTCTCTCTAGGCGTGAAGGTAGGATAGTCGGTGTTCACCGAATATGGATTCATCCTGATTATATTGATCAGGTTTCTAGTGCGGTTCAGAAAGATGATATTCGCGAATTAATTGATGAGGGTGTAATCAAAGCACGCCCAATCCAAGGAACAAGTCGAGCACGTGCTCGTAAGGCAAAAATCCAACGTTCGAAAGGCCGTAGAGTTGGACATGGTAGTCGAAAAGGTTCCAAGAAGTCAAGAACTCCAAAGAAGGAACGTTGGATGAAAACGATTCGTGCTCAACGTCGTGTTTTGAAAGAACTTCGTGAATCTGGAGAACTTGAACCTAGTCAATATCGATATTATTACAGAAAGGCGAAGGGAGGAACATATCGTTCAATCGCCCACATGAGGACCAATATTGGGTTGGATGGGATTACCTTAGGAGGTGATGAGTGATGGCAGTTCATGGAAAGAATCAGCGTCTAAAATACAAGAGAAGGCGCACAGGCGAGACAGACTACAGACGTAGATTGAAACTGCTCAGAGGTGAAATGCCACGAGCAGTTGTTCGCATTAGTAATTCTCGAATTATAGCACAAATTGTTACTTACGAAAAAGATGGGGATAAAATTGCTGCTCAAACAAATAGTTCAGAACTTCGTAGTCATGGATGGCCTAAGGATGCGTCTATCAAGTCAGTCCCTTCTGCATATCTAACTGGTTTTTCTTTAGGAAAGAAAGCTTTAGCAGCAGGTATTGATGAAGCAGTTCTCGATATAGGATTAGCAGCATCTACCCGTGGTAATCGTGTATTCTCTGCTCTAAAAGGTATGATTGATGCCGGCCTTGACATCCCTCATGGGACTTCTGTACTTCCTAGTGAAGAGAGGCTGAGTGGCAAACACATAGACGACTCACTATCATCATCAGTGGAAGCATCCATTGAAGCAATAGAGGGGGCACACAAATGAGCGAAGAAGAAATCCAAGAATCTGAAATGTCCGAGGAAATCACACTCGCTCCAGGACTAGTTAAGGCATTCGAGTCATCTGATGATGGCGCCGGAGAGAGAGGAAGAAGAAGAGGGGGGCCAGATCCACTAGCAGCACTCAGGACATGGCAACCAAGGACTCGACTAGGTAGAATGGTCATGAATGGCCAAATACTGACTTATGAAGAAGCACTTTCTTCCGGACTTCCAATTAGGGAAGTAGAAATCGTAGATGCACTTCTTCCAGATATAACTGACGATGTACTGGCCGTCAATATGATTCAGAGAATGACAGATTCCGGCAGGAGAGTCAGATTCAATGTATTGTGTGCCGTGGGGAATGGTGATGGATATGTTGGGCTATCCGTCTGTAAAGGAAAGGAAGTAGCTAGCACAATAAGAAAGGCCATCGATAAGGCCAAGCTCAATATGATCCCAGTCATGAGAGGAAACGGATCTTGGGAGTCTTCCGAGGGACCCGGTACCAGTGTTCCATTCATGGTAACAGGAAGGTCCGGATCAACTAGAATCACCCTTATGCCAGCTCCTGCAGGAAAGGGACTTGTCATAGGCGACTATGGTAGAAGAGTCCTCACACTTGCTGGCGTGACTGATGTTTGGTCACGATCCTCGGGTCAGACCCGTACTACCATTAACTTCGCTAAGGCGACTTTCAACGCCCTAATAGAACTAAACAAGACAAGACTTTCCGAGGGAGTAAATAGGCGCCTGAGTATTATCAGAGGGAGGGAGTTGAGTTGAGTTTTCTTGTAATCAGAGCCAGAAGCGATCGCGGGGTAACCCGAAAAATCCGTGAAACAATGGCCATGCTAAATCTTACCAGGGTAAACCACGCTACCATAGTTTTGGACAACCCCTCTTACCGTGGAATGCTACAGAAGTCAAAGGATTACATCACTTGGGGGGAAGTAGATGCAAAGACAATCGAGAAGCTGATTAAGGAGAGGGGAAGGATGTCAGGCGATAAGCCAGTAACCGACTCTACAGTCAAAGAGCACAGTAATTTCAATGGAATTAAGCAACTTTCAGAGGCTATTGCATCTGGAGAGGCCACAATGAAGGATGTCGAGGGTCTCAAACCAATTTTCAGACTACACCCACCTAGGGGGAGCAAAGGATGGGGCGGAATCAAGAGGGCCTACACTGTAGGTGGCGCCCTAGGTTTCAGAGGAGAATCGATCGGCGACTTAGCCGATAGGATGATCTGAGGTGATTAGATGGTTTCAAGGACTAACAAATTTCGAGGAAGGAGTCGCTATCACGGCCGAGGAAAGAAGGCTGGAAGAGGCGCTGGAAAGAGAGGCGGAAGAGGAAGAGCCGGAATAGGCAAGCACAAAGTTATGTTCAGGAATAAGTATCTCCCCGGTCACTGGGGCATGCATGGCTTCAACAGACATCCAAGTCTTAGGAAAGTCAACGTATCCATCAATGTAAGCGAGCTGTCCGGATTGACCGATGGAGATGAGGTGAATCTGACCGAGATGGGATACGACAAGCTTCTGGGCAAGGGGCCAATATCTAAGCCACTCAAAATAATAGTCGATGAAGCAAGCCCCAGGGCCATAGCCAAGGTTGAAGCTGCTGGAGGAACAGTTTCAACAAGCTCCGAAGATGGTGAAGACTGGGGAGAATGGGAAGAGGAATAGGCACCTAGGTAGGCGATATCATGGTCGAAAGAAAAGTCTCATACCCATGGCTCCTGATTATTTCCGGGCTATACTTTGGTGGACTTTTCTACTGGATTCAGGACGATCTTCTCAATGCAACCGGCGACGTTCAGAGCCGTGCTCTGCAGATGTATGTCACAGCTATCATTTACGTCCTATACGTTGTTTGGGGGACAATAAGCGATCTACCTGAAAGACTCAGAGAGATGCCTTATGGAAAGGCTACGAAACCCACAATATGGCTTCTTTTCGTACTCGCATTGGCTTGGTGGGGATGGGTCGATACAGAAACTGTCGGATTCTTGCTCGTAGGCGTCGCTCTACTCGGATTCGGAGCAGGACTGGGAATCTCTGTTTCCCTGTACACTGGAAGCGAGTCTAGCAGACTTTATGCATTGTCAAGGCTAGTGGACGTATATCCAAGCATCACTAAGCCCGAAGGCCACGTTAGATTCAATCAGAAGCTGTGGACTACCACTCTCGTTCTGATAATTTACTTCATGATGACCAACGTCATGATATACGGATTATCGGATTCTACTTTGGATATTTTCTCGTCTTTCAGATCAATCATGGCTGGTGCATCTGGTTCAATAATGCACCTCGGGATCGGCCCAATAGTCACAGGTTCTATCATTATGCAACTGTTCGCAGGTGCCAAGATAATTCAGTTAGATCTTCAAGATTCTGCAGATAAGCAGCTGTATCAGGGAATTCAAAAACTCCTTGTGTTGTTCATGATTCCTGTAGAGTCAATACCTCAGGTTTACGGATTCTTAGACCCCCATGAGACAATGATTTACGACTATGGGGTTGGATGGGCGAATGTAGTTATCGTATCACAACTTTTCCTTGGATCATATCTGGTCTTCTTACTCGACGAACTAGTAAGCAAATGGGGAATAGGTTCCGGAATCTCCCTTTTCATTGCCGCTGGAGTCGCTCAATCTACGTTCGTGGGGACACTTTCTCCCCTTCCAGTTAGTCAAGATTTCCCAATGTCCCTGGACAATCCTCCATCTGGTACTTTACCGATGATTTTCTACACTCTCAGAACCGCCTCCAACTCACAATTAGTTTCAGATAACGGCTTCGAGCTAATTTTACTTAACCATGCCAACCCCATAGCGGCTCTGGTATCGTCAATTATCGTATTCCTCGTTGTCGCCTATGCAGAATCGAGCAAATTAGAGCTCCCACTTACTCATGGAAAAGTCAGGGGGCATAGAGGACAGTACCCGATTAGGCTGGTATATGCCAGTAACATTCCAGTAATCTTGATGGCCGCTCTCCTAGCAAATATCAATATGTTCACTCTCCTATTCTGGAGTCACCCAACCCTCTCCACAGTTCCGATATTGGGACGTAATGGTTGGAATTCCAAAGCACACTGGTTTGGATCTTATGAGGTAGGGGCTACCACTCCTTCCGACGGTTTCGCATGGTACTCGTCAATGGTAAACGGTGTTGGAGACTGGCTTCTGCCGTTACTGAATCAGACAGGAGACGCTTATGGCCATAGTCTCACTCAGATTATGATTCATGTACTCACATATGTTTTCGTAATGACTGCAGGTTCGACCATATTTGCTAAGTTCTGGATCGAGACTACTAATATGAGTGCCAAAGACGTTGCGAAGCAGATAGAGAGAACAGGGATGCAGATTCCTGGATTCAGGAAGAATCCAGTTGTACTCGAGAGAATTCTAGAGAGATACATCCCCCCTGTAACTCTGTTCTCCGGAGCATTCGTAGGATTACTTGCCGCCGGAGCAGATCTTCTGGGCACCGTTGGTAACGCCACAGGAACTGGTCTTCTACTAGCCGTTGGAATCATCCTTAGGACGTATGAACAGATACAGAAAGAGCAGGCTATGGAGATGCACCCAGTACTGAGAGACTTCTTCGGAGCAGAATGAGGCAAATCGTTACACTACTAGCCAATGGCTATCTCTGGCCACACGTCACGTTGATATACCGAATGTCGGTCGCCGGGTTGCTACGTTGAGCTGGCGTTGGAGATTGAGCACATAGTGCTATGACGTCTTCCTTCAGGCTCAACGTTGCCGAGGACGTGCAGCCCAGAACTAAGTTCTGGGCTTAGAGGTGAACCACAAGAAACGACTTGACCCCCGATTAGGGGGTGCAAGAGCAGATATCACATTCAACAATGAATGGTGTTTCTGCGCCAACCAATAAGTGAAAGCCTAAAATTGCGACAACAAACTAACATAACTTCCGAAAGGATCGGTGATTACGCTTCACGCGAAATCCGGTTGATCCTGCCGGAGGCTACCGCTATTGGAGTTCGATTAAGCCATGCGAGTCTAGAGGCCTAGCCTCGGCGTACCGCTCAGTAACACGTGGGTAACCTACCCTATGCTGGGGAATAAGCTCGGGAAACTGAGAATAATACCCCATAGTCCACTACGCCTGGAACGGTGAGTGGATCAAAGCTCCGGCGGCATAGGATGGGCCTGCGGCGTATCAGGTTGTAGGGGGTGTAATGTACCCTCTAGCCATCCACGCGTACGGGTGTTGGGAGACAT
>DANL01000064.1 GCA_002499865.1 Euryarchaeota archaeon UBA121
TTGAAGGGGGTAATGTGGCTCCTTGACGAGGAATTTCAGTATATCTCTTCTGGTGGAATTCTCCAGTATGCTCATGGCATGCTCAAAATCCACCATTTCTAACCAACCCGTAGTTGTCTAATCCGTCCTCTTCTAAAAACCCAACTTGAGCATAGTATAATATCACGCCAATAGATGTGGTATCATGGGCGCCACCAAGACGGTCATTAAGACCGTGATCGTCATTATGGGAATTCTATTGATTTTAACATCATTTGGAGCATTAATCGTAGCCAATGAGATTGATAGCAGAGTATCAGAGGACTGTGAGGATGCCGTGGGGTCAATCGGCGAAATCATTGGAGCCGACGAAGAGCAATGTCAGGATGCTAGAGATTTGAGGGACAACCTAAGATCGTCCTTCTTGCCTTTGATCGTCATTGGAGCCTCTCTAGTTGTAATTCCTATACTTTCAAATCTCAGGAACAAGAATGAGGGTTGATCAGGCAAGGATGTTATCCGTTATCCCAGTTTTCCCAGCTACCTCTTTCCTCTTGGTCTACAAACTCTGTTTTCTCCTCCAAATCTGGCGCTTCTTCTACATCGGTGAAGGGCCTTGGTACGAACTCCTCCTCGTTTTCCAAATATTGCTCTCTATGTAACGCTTTGTAAATATCATCAGTGGTCATCATAGGAGCCTGTACGTTTACTTCAACAAGAGGTCTTTTTCTCCTCCACCCAATTAGAGCAAGTACTACTCCAATAATTCCGAAGGGCCCCCCGATACAACATCCTGCAATCATCACTAGGATTGACACTGGGCTATCTTCAAGCATCTTAGTTTGAGACTTGATATCGTCCACTAGCCACAGGTCCCCTTCTTCAGCATCGTTGTACAGTGTATATGTGCCACTGCTCTCTGGCACAAATACTCTAACCGTTCTAAAATTAGGAGAATTGCCGTCTATCTGCCTATCTACATGCAAGAAACCAGGCTCATTCCATTCACAATCCTTTGAATCGATAATCAGACGAACATCAGGTGCAGGAGAGCCATCCTCTACTATCCTCATTACAAGATACTCCCTCTGGCCCACAATGGAAGTAGACGAGAGGTTCACACTAACGCTCTCGCCGGGACCAACGACAGCCTCGTTAAATTGAGCAGGATCAAGATACTTCTCACTCTGCTCAGATGCTGAGCTCCATGCTATGGTAGCCATCAAAAGAAGAAAGAAAGAAATCACTGAGATGGTCTTAGCCCAGCCCATCACATCTCGGCTCATGGGGTAGCCACAGGCTATACGCTTTCAGTTTTAGTCATCAGTATCCAAGTCCGATTCCATCAAGTTTCTCAGGTAGATAGGTATCGGTAACGAAGTCAAGACCATACTTGGCCAAAGACTGCTGCTCTGCCTTTTTGCCTAATTCCTGCATGAGTTTAATCTGCTCCTGCCACCAGCCAGTGTTGAATCTAGGATCACTCAGCTCAGCCTCTAGAGCATTGGTATCCTGTTTTGATAGATCGTCACTTGGAAGGTCATATGCTAATATGTCGTCGGCCGTTATTCCAAGGTATGTGGCCTCCTTAGTTGCCAGATATTCAGAAATATGAGCGGTCTTTATCGCTCCGTAAGCAATACTGGCAAAAATTCTGAAGGACCACGGGTCACAGTCAGTAAATACCACTATTGGCTTCTTCCACTCATCGCTAATTCTTCTCATTATCCTCCTTGTAGATCTAGCCGGTTGCCCCTTTAGATGAATAAGTGCACATCTTGACTCTTCGTCGAACCCATTCTCTATCAGTCTGTCAAACATACCGCCAGTTTCTATGGCCATAACGAAATCAATATCCTCATCAACGAGCCTCAACTTCTCCTCTTCCACATTATAGGGAACCCCATATCCAGAATCGCCTACGTCGTCTCTGCAGTTTATTGTCATCCACTCACCTCTCCTGTTCCTCTCTTCGACAGTGATGTTGCCAATGATTCTAGCTCCATCTTCCTCAGGCCTCAGCTTGAAATCCTCTCTCAGACACTTCGTGACTATCTCTAGATCCTCAGCTAGATTATTACTTTCATTTTGCGAGCCAAATTTACCATTACCCCAACCTTCAGAGATATAATACATCTCTCTCAACGTAGATGACTTTCCAGAGTCAATCATCTCCTCAATGAATTCTGTGATATGAAGAGTCCTCAACAACTGTCTGGCAGACCCTAACTTAGTCGCATCTCTGATAGTCTTACTTTTTCCATACTTGAAGACCCCGAGTCTGTTGTCAAAGGAGATATTGCTCTTTGATCGCACGGGGAGGGTCATCCTAGGAGGGTCCCCCCGTTGCATCCTGTTATGCATCTCAGCCGCTACTTGATGTAACGAGTCTACGACTTGTTGCCTACTCTTTCTCGTTGAATCGCTCATTGTTCATCACCCTCCATTCCGAACCAGTCGGTATTAGCAGATGGAACGAACTCTGTAACATCTGAACTTACGGGCACATCATCACCTAAATCAGAAATACTTCCATCAGATTTCGTATGATTGATGTGTGAAGTAACGTCCTTGATCTTAACCTCCTCTACTGCCGCCTCCAAAGCCTCAGCCTTACGTTGCTCATCTAACAAAGCCTCATCCATCTTTGTTGCACCAATAATCTCTCCATTCCCCCTGAAGAAGATATCTGCTTCATTCCAATCTCCCTTAGTCAGTCCTGATATTCCAAACTCTAGAACCGTAGAAGTTCCGGGGTCCAAGGTGTCTAATCTCCAGGCCCACAACCCCCGGGCCTCTTTTCTCCCTCCCCTAGGATTGAACTCCATTGAGGTTTCAGAACTCTCTGGCCATTTAGCTAAGATAGTGTAAGCTCTGGCTCTCGCGGTGTAGTTATGTATTGTTATTGAACACATGGAAAGCCGTCTTTCCTTATCCCATGATAGAACTTCTTCAAGGAATACGGCATTCATAATCTGAGTGATTACCGGAGCCAAATCTGGCTCTTCTCTCCCTAGTAGCTCTGATGACTTCTTAGAAATTTCAGGAAGAATAATGTTCACGAGCTCAAACTTCTCCTTGGCCTTCTTCCGTTGAGAACTCTTCTTCAGATGATTTTTGAGCCCTCTTCCAACTTCCAGCATCGCCTTTCTAATCTCATCAAAAACCTCCTCATTATACGAGACCGCCTCTTTTGCCTCACTGGTGAATTGAACATTAGTGGAAGCCAGATGAATCAGCACCGCCGCAGGCCCCTTTGGTATTCCGCTTCCTCCTGGCTGTTCCAAACCGTAACTCTTCCAGTTCACTGCTTCAAGTGCCTTAGTCAGCAAGCATCCTCCTTGCTGATACATCAGGGGGACCCTATTAGCGAATCTCAGGATTTCTATCGGCCCATCAGATGTCAGGTCTCCTCCAAAAACCAATCCGACCTCGATTTGGAAAGGATTGCCCTGACTAACAGAGGGATTCCTTGTAACTGTGGATGCGAACCGAGAGTCTATGGCTTTTGAGAGCCCCTTCTTGATTAGCAGATCCTCGATAGGGGACAAGCAATCCATAGGTGGTTTGAGGAGCTTGACTGTCTGAAACGCGGTAACCAACATCTTCGCTTCCTCTGCTTTAATCCTCTTTGGGGTTCTGCCCTCCTCTACCTCTGCCATAGCTAAAATTTCCTTAGCGGCCCTGGGACTGACTCCCGAGAAATTATGCTTTAGGAATGAAGTCATCCTTCTGTCATTAGCTTCTCTGAGCATTCTTTGTAATGTGCCTAGTTGTATCCCATGAGGGTGTGGCTTAATTTCCTCGACTACTCTGGGTAGTTTATTACTAGTTCTAATCCAGTTCCCCTCTTCAACAACAGAGCCCTCTTTGTCATACACTATCAGCGATATTGAAGCATGAGGATTAACAATAGATGTCATCCTAAGATATTGATAGACAGATTTCCTCCCCCTCTGATACTTCGCCTTCATCTGAGTTCTTATCCTGAGGCCATGGGATATTTCATTCCCAGTTTTATCATCTATCCAAATGTCTCTCCTCTCCCCAGATTTGATCGCTTTGTTCTTCTTGGTATCCACACCAAGGTCAACATATACCGCCGAAGAGTCACTCTTTATCTTCGAAACAACATGTGTTTTGGAGCCTGTAGTCAGCTGACTATACATCACAACCCCTGTAATTCCTATTCCTTGCTGACCTCTCGTCTGCCTAATGGCATGAAATCTAGAACCGAGGAGGAATTTACCAAACACGTTTTCTATTGCATCTCTTGGTATGCCCGGACCGTTGTCCTGTGTGATCAATTCCAGCTCATCTCCTTTTGTTCGCCTTATCTCCACTCTGATATCAGGTAGGATACGAGCCTCCTCACATGCGTCTAGAGAATTATCAACAGACTCCTTCACTGCAGTAATTACCGCTCTTGGTAGGGTATCGAAACCAAGGAAATGCTTATTCTTCTCGAAGAACTCACTCACTGATATCTGCTTTTGCTTACTAGAAATTTCCTCTGCCTCATTCATGCGAATCACCCCATCAGGTCCTCCCAATTCCCTGATGGAACGGGGCCTGCTTATGGTTGCACGAGCGCGCACACTGATACCTATTGAATGATACTGATTACAAAATCTTGAAATCCCCTTTTTGCGCCATCAAACTATTTTCCAAACCGATGACGAATTACATCAACTTATATGGATTGAAAGATTTTTGATACAGTCTTTCATTAACTAAACTTGAATCGGGCAGTTATGAATAACAGAGTTGTAACTATGACAATGCTAGTGATTGCCAGCCTACTGGCATCACCAGTTGTTGTCGCAGACGATACTCAGGACATACCAACGAACGCACAGAACACAGGAGCACACGACTCTCTCGTGGCAGCACTCTCACATGCAGGACTTGTTTCCGCATTGCAAGCTGACGGGCCATTCACGGTCTTCGCACCAACTGACGATGCATTCACAGCCGCAGGAATCGATCTCTCCACGTTCGACACCGACGAGGAGAACGCAACCCTCAGCGACATACTACTGTATCACGTTGTGAGTGGCGCAGTCTCCTCCTCAGATGTTACTGATGGTATGTCTGCCGAGGCACTCAATGGTGACGACCTTTCGTTCACCGTATCCGATGGGACCGTCATGGTAAATGATGCAACAGTCACGTCAGCAGATGTGATGGCTTCGAACGGAATAATCCACGTAATCGACAAGGTACTGATGCCTCCTGCTGACTTAGGAGATATACCTACAGTCGCTCAGGGAACCGGGATCCACACTTCCTTGGTTGCCGCAGTAGTACAGGCCGAGCTCTTGACAACACTGCAGGGTGACGGGCCATTCACGGTC
>DANL01000024.1:0-557 GCA_002499865.1 Euryarchaeota archaeon UBA121
CCCGGTGCCATTGAGCCGAAGTGTAATTCAACCGCATCGCCAAATTCACCATCCATAAGTACAAATTTTATTGGTATCTTCATAGAAGATTCTGACCATCTGGCCCTTCTGAGAGGATCGTTATGGCCTCCTGCGCCAACGATAATTTTTCCATGGAAGTTTCGACCATCCCTGAGTGTTACTGTTTCTCCTTTTACAGATTGTACCCTGGCTCCAGTGAGATATTTGGCGCCCTTGGAAGAGGCAAGATCAACCAGCCATTCATCATGAAGTACCCTATTCAGCATCATTCCTTCGAATGGATATCTCAGTGGCCTCCCGGACGGGGGCACTATGTGCATTTCTGTTGTCCTTCTGGATATTGCTTCCTCAGGGGTCTGCAAGAGATCATCAATGTCTGGGACATCGGGGCATAATCTCCTCATCTCATCATTAGTCGGCACTAGCTCTCCACACTGAAGTGGAGACCCAATAGAATCTCTGCGATCCAGAACTAAAACTCTCTTTCCTCCCTCGGCGATATAACGAGCTGTTGTTGAGCCGGCTGGCCCACCTCC
>DANL01000024.1:936-4355 GCA_002499865.1 Euryarchaeota archaeon UBA121
ACTCTCCTATTTCTGGATATCAAGGCCACCTCTAACATTAGATCCTTAGCATCTGATGGAGGGAGTTTTGAAAGAATTTCCAAGGCGCGATCGACATGATTCTGAATCAGTTGCCTAGTGTAAGAGAAGGAACCAGATAATTCCAGAAGTGAGGTTAGTTCATTCCATCTATCATCACTGAAGTTGTTTAGGACATCTGCTAAGTGCTCTCTCTCGGAGCCGTGAAGTATGGTCAGAGCATGAATTAGAGGAAGGGTCATCTTGCCCTCGTGAACATCTGTACCTCTCGGCTTACCCATTTCTGGGTCCCCGGTCAAATCTAGTAAATCGTCAACTAGTTGGAATGCTCTACCGAACTCAGTTCCAAATTCGTACATCATCTCCGAAACCTCTTCCGAGGCCCCAGCAACTAATGCAGCCGACGCCGTACCTGTGGCGAATGGGCCTACTGTCTTACCGTCGATTATCGAATAGTAGTCTTCGGGAGTAGTTGTGAGATCGCCTATGTGATTGAATTGTTGGAGCTCTCCTCTGGCAATATTTGTGCATGAGCTGGCAATCATGTCCACTATATCCAAATCATAGCGACCTCCTTTCGAAAATCCCAATGCAAAGAGATAGTCGCCAGCAATAATTGCATGAGCTAGCCCGTGTGAAGAGTGGATTGTGGGCCTGCCTCTCCTGAATCGTGCCTGATCATATATATCATCGTGAATTAGCGTAGCGGTATGAATCAGCTCTGATGAGAGTGCTAGGTCCATTACTTCATGAATATCTCTTCCCCCAGTGGCCTCGTATGTCAGAATAGCCAAAAGAGGCCTGAGTCTTTTACCTCCGGCCAGTAGAACATCTCTGGCTAGGTCCATTGCTGGGGCCCCCTTTGAAGAGATGGCCTCTTGAACCAGGGACTCTAGCTCTTCCTCGAACACGTTCAAACGCTTCTGGATACCGCGCTTCAGTGACAGCTTCGATACCATGACTATCAGTGCCTAGGAATAGGGTCGCATATATCAACAAGTGTGCGTGCGCTTAGTCGGGCACAGTGGGTGCTCCCTCCCTTGAGGTGGATGCGATGGATGAACGGCTTACTATAGCGACACTAGACTCTCCGAGTTGCCCAGTAGGGTCAAGAGTAGACTCATTCATCGGTTCTGGTCACTCTTCTGGACTGGATATTGCAAGTGTGCCCACAGATAGTCTGACCAACGGACTCGGGCTACTTGAATCCGGAGATGCCGATATTCTAGCTCTGCCTGGAGGGCTAGTTCATGGCAATATGATGGAGATACTTCAATCGGGGTGTAAGGTAGTAGGTGCTAGAACTCCCGTGAGGCCGTATCCAGTCTTGGTTTCAGATAACAAAATTCAGTATCTTCCAGGATTTGCAATTCTACTCTGCGAAAACAAGCTGAGTAGAAGACAGCTGAGGAGATCGAGGGGCGGCCTGAGGGTACTTGACCCAGATGCATTTGCTTCAATCGTGGGTATAGGAGAAGCCCCATCTGATCCAGTCATGAAAGCGAAGTGGATGGAGGAGCTAAGAGATGCTGGAGAGATAGATGGATTTGTGATTCCAAGGGGGATTTACGAGGGTGCCAATCTGGTAAGCCGAAGGCACTCCCTGCTTCCAGACGGGCTAAACGAGGGAGATCCAGACTTTCTCCCGCCTGCATACTCGGATCTCATCGTACTACTGGCCAGAAATCGATTTCCAAATAGCATCTCCAAGGAGATCTCGGAGAGGGAAGGTGAGACCTGTTGGTGGGTTCAGAATACTATGCTTGGTTCATTGGATCCAGAAATGCTTGAGAAAATAGGAGTGCTGGTAAGACATCGCCAGGTTAGATCCCTGATTAAGCAGGCTGAGGCCACTCGTGACCTGACTCTTGAGCAGGTGTGCTTGGACCCTGATGGCGAAGTAATAGAGGAGGAGGTCCATGTTGAGATAAGATTGGAGTTTGTGTCCAAGGATGGGGCTAGGACAATTGGTCTGCACAGAGTCATCAGGCATTCCGATCACGAGAGAGCCACAATAGCTTCTCTAAGGGACTGGGAGACTATGATCAAGGAAGTTTCCAGGGATGTGCCAAAGGACTTCCACACAGATCCAGAGAGGCCTCCATTCATTTCTCTGGATGAATAGTGGCAACAAATTATGCCTCTCAAAACAGGTATCTCTGTGAGTTTGGGCACGCAATGGATATGACCATTGTCAGTGGCCGACAAGGCGGTGGACAATTGAATTACGATGCGTCATCACTGGATTCCCTTTATCGAGGGAGGCTTGTTGAGTTACGTGAGTTGGCCGAGTCGCGCAATATATCCAAGGGGGGTTCTGTAGAGGTACTCAGGGCCAGATTGATTCAGAATCTGGTATTAGCGGACCTAGATCTCTCTTGGGATGGGATTCAGGCGATGAGTCACAATGAATTGGGAGGGATTCTCAAGGTATTCGGAATCAAGTCTTCTGGGTCTCAAAGAGAGAGGCGTCAGCGACTCTGGCTACATCTAAACTTCGACTCCAGGAGAATGACTATCGAAAGGCTAGCCGAGATGGATAGAGATGATCTGCATGAGCTGTGTGTGAGGCTGGAAGCCCCCCTCACCGGAAATAGAACTGTTCTGATGGGAAGAGTGGCTGGGGTATTGACTAATCAGCTGAATGGCTGGGGGAGGATTAAGAAGAGTCTGAAGCGAAATGGAATCAGTTACTCTCTAGGTTCCGTTGAAAACGAGACATTGGCCAATAATGAGGAGGCATTTGAGCCTGTAGATGCGGATTTTCATTCTGATTCACCTATTGCAGTCATTGAGGACGCGTACGATTCACTTATTCTCGGTTTGGATACCTTGGAGCCCGTAATACAAGAAGACCTCAGAACCGTTTCTACATTCGTGGAGGATCTTGACAGGATCATAGGAACAATCCTTAGAGGTAGCGGAGGGGCATGGGGGGAGTCTCAGAAGGAGCTTTTACTAAGGCTATCTAAGCGAAGAGGGTGGCCTGTTAACGAAGAGATAGTAAGGTCTAGAATAACACGTGTAGCAACCGATATCGCAGAAATAAAGGGAGCCAAGATAGGAGAGTTCGGTAAAGTGAATGGAAATTCATTCCTGAGGGAACAAGTTTCCTCTGAGAGCTCGAAGAATAGGATCAGCGAGAAACTGGCGGTCGTGGACTCTATTCTTCAGGATAGCAAGAACTAGAGGACTTGGAAGAATCCAAACCTCGGCTCAATTATTGTGCCATCTACATCCCTCATGCCCTCAAGTGCATCCTCCGCTTCTTCTCTGGAGAATCCGGATTGAACGCATGATAGTATAATTGCGTCATACTCAGCACCCTCTCCTCCGTCTGCTGACTTTATTGCACTGATTATCGTAGAAGAAATATCGCCTACTGGCTCTATTGGAGCTTG
>DANL01000024.1:4732-6036 GCA_002499865.1 Euryarchaeota archaeon UBA121
AGAAGCTTCGGCCATACTGGATCTTCCAGAGGCTATCGATAGTGCCTGCAAGACTCCTACCTTGTAGTTCTCAGAGTCAAACTCAGGATAATGAGACCTAGCTTGGGCCATTCCGTTAAGGAGATCCGAGGGGACTCCAGCTCCTTCCAAAGAACCGGGAGAGGGCTCTACGCCAGATGAGTCATCATAGGCCTTTATTCTCCTTAGAGTGGCTTCCGCCGCCTCGACTAGCCATCGGGAGTACCTCTCTTTGTCTATTATGGCGATCTGCTCGACCCTTAGGGATGTGAAGACTCCTCCGTCCTCGGTCTCAAACCACCTTGACTTGCCCACTAGTGCCATTAGAAATCTATCTCCAGACTCAAACCTAGCAAGTAGCTCTTCGGCCTCGGCGTGCATCTCATCTTGGAATGGGGCGATATTGAATACATGGTTGCCAGTTGGGTCTCTGATATGGCCAGAGTAACTTGGTCCACTGTCACCGTCCCTTCTCTCCATCCTGTCTATCACGCCTGCAACTAGAGCTCTGTTCACCCTAGCTCCTAACTTGGTGATGACGAAGGATGGATCATATTCCCCTACTCCCATCTCAGTCAAGGAAGCATCTGAATATTCCTGAGCCAGCATCCTGATAGCACTCTGCCTGACTCTCCTCTGTGATTCAATCACATTGCCACCTCCCACTTTTGGATGACCGCCTCAGCTGCTTTAGATGCATCCAATCCGTCATCTTGTACACTATCTGCGAGAAGCATCGCTCCTTGGTCATCGATTAGAGCGAGTCCATTGACAGATACTCCTCTTCCTAGTGACTTCTCCCTCACTGACATGAGAAATGCCTCTTGGCCTTCTTTGGAGATTGTTTCTGCTACCTCATCTTGAGTCATTCCCAGGAACTTCTCTGCTGGGTCCTTGGAGAGCAGAAGAGATACATTGGAAACTCCATCATCAAGAACCATCCTGATTCGTAAATCTTCTTCCCCTCTTTGAGGTCCGCAATCTACGCAATTTCCGTCTCTAAGCCTCTTCCTGCACTTTCTATTCCTGTCTGGTAATTGGACCGGACACCTCTCAATTATTCCAGAGTCTCCAGTTACTAGGACTATTGTCCCATTGGTCCTGACCCCTCTTCTAGTCCCTCCTTCTACTAGTTCGGTAAGTCCCACATCTACCCAGTGATCTTCGGGGTCTATCTTATCCCAAGTGGGGCTCTCCAAGCTCGTTGCCTGAGTGATTTCGTCTATGACGAGGTCTGGGGAGCCCTGCCATGACTGAACCCTTGCCTCGGTCAGATGGATGAAATC
>DANL01000022.1:0-6675 GCA_002499865.1 Euryarchaeota archaeon UBA121
CCCCTCATCTCAATTCATGAATGGCTTTCACAACTTCACGACGCGTCGACTTCCCAATGGTCGATATGGCGAAAATCGTTTACTACCCCAGATTCTGGGATTTAGCGCATAGGTTCTATGAGGAGTCGTGGGAGTACTCCTGCGGTCGTCACTACAATGAAATCCTGACTGATGAGGGAATCGGTTTCCCACTCGTACACAGTGAGTCCCAGTTCCACCATCCTCTTTCGTACGGAGACACCGTCAAATGCAAGATTTCAGTCACAGGGATAGGATCTTCATCCATAACGTGGGAATACGAGTTCAGAAACCAGGAGGATACAGTTTGCTGGACATCTAAACAGGTTACAGTCTGTGTTAGAATGAAGGACATAAAGAGCAAGATCCCAGTACCCGAGTGGATGCGTGAAGGGCTTTCAAAGCTAATGGATGAATAATCACTCGTCTTCTCTTGGCCATTTCTTGGTCAGTGCCTTCCTCAGATCGTCGTTCATCCTGGCATCCCACCAGTTAGCGTTCCTCCAGATAGCATACCTGCCCCTGATTCCCCGTAAATCGGCCCCATCAAGTTTGGATCCTTGGAAATTAGATAGGTTCATCTTTGCTTTGAGGAACACGGCATCGCGCATGTCGGCTTCATCAAACGCCGCCTTCATGAGATTGGCTCCCTTGAATGACGCCTTTCTCATATCGGCCCCAGACAGGTCAGCCCCTTCCAAATCTGCCCTATCGAAGACCGCTCTTCTGAGATTAGCACCAGAAAGATCCACACCACGCAGGTCCTTCCCAATGTGAGAAGTATATGACCAATCTTTTACATCTTCTGCCATGCTACTCACCAATTGACAGATCCTCGAGATAGTCAAGACCATCTTCAGTAAGAATTACGAAACGATTCTTCTCGGGAGCTCCAGAGGGAAAACTTAGCAAGGGGCCACGGCCTCTTTCAGTTGTACCTCCCTCTATCATTCTGTTAATGTAAAGGGAGAGGTTCCACTTCTCCACTTCCTCCTCTGTCCATCTTCCGGTCTGTGAAATCAACCGACGAATTTCTCGTGGAGGGGTGTCGGCCTCCCTTTCTACAGACCTAAGATAGTGAATGGAGGCAAGGATAATGTCACCCGTCTTGTCAATCCCACAGGTATTCAGAAGGTGCCCGAAAGAAGATCCCCTTTCAGGTATCTTCGCTCCCAATGCAGATTTGGTCACGATTTCAATGGCCGAATCTCTCGATTTTCTAATCTTCGACAGAGCAGACTGCCAAGTATCCGTC
Source organism: Euryarchaeota archaeon UBA121 (assembly GCA_002499865.1). Classification (GTDB taxonomy): domain Archaea; phylum Thermoplasmatota; class Poseidoniia; order Poseidoniales; family Thalassarchaeaceae; genus MGIIb-O5. Next base: position 1,274 of record DANL01000022.1, read on the forward strand.
TTCAGTATCCTGGTCAAGGAAGACTCTACCTCGGAACCACTTCCTGTCAGGTCAATTTCTTCAGAGCCCACTCTAATGAAGATGCGCCCAATCGGTCCTGAAATTTCCTCGCTCATATCCTTCCCTACGAATGGACATATTTGAAGTTATTATTTCTACAAATTCCTTAACAATAGCATAAGTAGATACTTTCTGCGTATCCTCTGAACGAGATATTGAAATGTACCTAGCTCAAGCGACAATCATGGCAGAGGAGACCAATGCGGCTTATCCGCTAGTTTTGCATTCAGAGGCAGACCCCTCAAGCCTAGGTGGAATTGCCGTATGTGGCTTTTCAACAGTGGGCTCAGTGGGTGTGATTGCCGCGACCCACCTAATCAGATCGCTGGAGCTCTCTCCCATGGGTACAGTCATGCATCCAAAGTTCCCTGCCATAGCACTCATTCATGACTCGGTCCCAAAGCATCCCGTCAGAGTATACCAGGGAGATGGAATTGGAGTCTTTACTGCTGAAATTCAATTCCCCCCTGAGAATGATGCGTACTTCGGAGAGACAGTACTGGAGTGGTTTACCAAAGGGGGCTTCGATACACTATACGTAGTGGACGGAGTGATAAGCAACGATCTCGGAATCAAGGAGGATAGCGATTTGTGGGGAGTTTCCTCTAGGCCCAGTGGACGTGATAGCTTAGATAATGCAGGTATCAAGAGAATCCAGAACGGAATTGTCTCGGGCATCACTGGATATCTAATTGCTGAGGGAGAGAGGAGGGGGCTGGATATCACCGCTCTCCTCGCAGAGTGTAATCCGATGTATCCAGACGCAAGAGCCGCCCTGATCGCGATAGATGGCCTAAGCGACCTAATGGACCTAGAAATTCCCGTTCACGATCTTCTAGAGGATGCCAAGAATATTGAGGAGAAGGTTAGAGAGGCTTTCGAGAGAGCACAGTCCACGGCTCTTCCCGCACCCGGTCCCGACGACGAAGACGACGTTCCTATGATTCTGTAATCAGTAGAATGGATTCTCCCCTGCCGCGTGATCCGTGGCATCAATAACCTCGGTTATCGTAGGAACGTTATCTTTGATCATGGCCTCAACTCCCTGTTTTAGCGTCACATCAGCCATTCCGCATCCCTGGCAACCTCCGCCGAATACTATCATAGCCTTTCCATCCTCCACTCCCATCAGCTCAACATGTCCACCATGAGACGCCACAGCGGGATTCACTTCGCTCTCTATAATCTCAGCTACGGCTTTCGAGATATCATCCATCCATAGGGGATTAGGATTCTCAAAGCTGAATCCGCCTCCCATCAGTGTCTCTTGGTAGTCAAGAGTCGTCCCATCGATGTACTTCGCACTCTTTGGGTCTATGAAAACACACATTCCATCTACATCTATCTCAATATCCCCATCCCTAGAGTCCTTTTTCTCGATGAACTGCAAGTCGTACTCGAAGCCGTTTCTTCCTCTTCCTGTAATCTCAACCCTCAGACAGACCTCCTCAATCTCTTCCGCGGCCTCAGCGAACTGGTCTAGCATTTCCTTGGCCTTGGAACTGAAACTCAGCATGATTCTCATACGCCGTAGCATTAGGTCATTCTTCAAGGCTTGCTCAGGTACCACTATCACCAAACCACCTCTGCATGGACTGTGGGCGACCCTGGAATCTTCGATACTTTCGGGAGGCCGATGAGAGATCTCAGGATTTCAGTCACTGACAGATGTAACTTCAGATGTACATATTGTATGCCTAAGGAGATATTTGGAAAGGACTTCCCATTCATGCCTAAGGATGGCATAATGACATTCGAGGAGATAGATAGAATCGCCGGTATTTTCATTTCACTCGGCGTAAAGAAGATCAGACTCACGGGAGGAGAGCCACTGTTACGAAGGAATCTCCACGAATTGGTATCTATGCTTTCCATGAGGGACGCGGAGATAGCAATGACAACCAACGGGGTCCTACTTCCCAGATACGCACCAGCTCTCTCTGCGGCAGGCCTCGATAGGGTTACCGTCAGTCTGGACGCCATAGATGAGGCCACCTTCGCCGCGATAACAGATTCAGGACACACGGTTGCAGCAGTGATCGCTGGTATCGAGGCCGCAGAATCAGTAGGCTTAGGGCCTGTAAAAATCAATACGGTTGTCAAGAGAAATTCAAACGAGAATGAAATCTTAGATATTGTTGAGAGATTTTCGAGCAGAGACATTGCTGTCCGGTTCATTGAGTACATGGATGTAGGTACGACAAACGGATGGAGTCTGGATGATGTTGTAAGCGCCTCTGAGATACGAGATATGATTGGAGACATCGAGAGAATCACGCCTGAAAACAAGAGCGATGTAGCTAAGAGATACAAGCTACCAAATGGTGGCGAAGTAGGAATCATCTCCAGTGTCACGGAACCGTTCTGTAATGACTGTACCAGAGCTAGGATTTCTTCAGATGGGAGACTCTTCACTTGTCTTTTCTCAAACAAGGGTCTTGACCTCCTCTCACCAATTAGGGCTGGACATTCCGACTCCTACATCGTAGACCTAGTTCGTGAACATTGGAGTAAGAGGAAAGACAGATACTCAGAGGAACGCTCAATTAACAGCTCTAGGACATCTGAAAGAGTGGAAATGTCCTATATCGGCGGCTGAAGGCCCAAGGCTACTTCGACGATATCATCCCAACTCGCGCCTGTCCTGAATGAAGGCTTTCCATAATGAGTCAAAGAGGCATCTTGCCCCATCTCCTTCAGTCTGTTTACCATCAGAGTAGGACTTGGCGGAGAGCCAATACCCAGCCAGCTAGATAGGTCATCAACGAGAATATGATGCGCTGAGCCGATCACAGCCCCCTCATGTTCTATATTCCTGACCGACCTGATAACCCGCCTCCTCTCCAACTCGAAGTCCCTCTCAGACCATCCAGCCAAGTCTTCATCTACAAACTCCGGAGCACACATCCTCGTAGCTTTCTCCTCTGTCATCGAACACATAGCACTTTGATCGCCAATACTTCCAATCCAGAGTGGACCGGATATTCGGGGGTCCTTTCGTTCCACGGGATGGGAAAGGGGAAGGAGGCAAGTCATTGGTAGGCCGTCCAAAGAATAGCTCGGATGTAGTCCTGACTCTATAGACGCCAAAACCTCTTCATGAGTGGGTGAATGAACTCTCCAACCGATACCTTCCTCGAAAATATTAGCTCCACTCCTGCTCTTTAGAACCCTTGCTGAGACTCTTAGGTGGTGTGAGTCCCATATGGATAGAAGGGGCTCTACACAACGATCATGCCTAGCAGCAGTACTTGCAAGGTTAGCCAGCATCACTCTAAGTGCCGAGTCGTGTGCTAGGCCATCGGTCCTCACTCTAGCACCATATCTCCTCAGCATCGCTCCACGGGACGATCCCGTAAGAGCCGCGGTGTCGGTTGCGCTGACTTCTATCACCCCACTTCTGGCTAGAGACTGAACTGCCGTGTCAAGGAATGGCAATGGAGATCCAAAGGGGTCAATATCCACCCAATGTCTCCCATGAGAAAGAACCAGCTTACGAAGGTCACCAACCGAGCTTGAGAGCAGCCCCTTTCCATGCAGAGGAGGAAAATCTCGATGATTGCCCATAGCCCAGTCGATAGCTCCCCTGTCCAAATCAGAGATGGTGACATCGAGTCTCTTGGCTTTGCTCTCAGAGATTTCATTCAACCATCTCCTTGCTCGTATACCTCCTGCTGCCAGTCCGTCCAAGGCGTATATTGGCCCGTTTCCGAGAATTCCGCTTTCTATCGCATGATCCAACAGAAGAACGCTCCTCGTCCTACTTCCAGACATGGCTGGATTCAAAAACACACCATCGCCCCTTCTGGAAACAGGACCGGTCTTCTGTGAATCGGGCCTCTCAGATACCCTAACTAACGTACGCCCTTCCCTGTGAATTATACCGGGCCACCCTTTCGGTTCCACCCAATCCATGGTGACCGGAAGAGCCCATGGCACAAGGTATTGACTATGATAGCCAATCAATAACTATCGAACCTGACAGAAGGATCACTATGGGTGACAATTCGTCCATCGTCAGTAACTGAACCCACTACACTGGTTCCAGTTAGTCTCTCTGAAATCCATTCCAATACGGAATCACAACATCCTTTGGACACCGCAATAACCATTCCCATGCCCATGTTGAAAGTTCTGTGCATCTCCTTGGAATTGACGGAACCACTCTTGGCAAGCCACTCGAACTCTGGATGAGGAGGAAGAGGATTCTCAATATGCCAACCTAAGCTATCATGAAGCCGAAGAAGATTGGATAGGCCACCACCAGTGATATGTGCTATTGCCTTGATATCAGACAAGTCGCAAGGACCACTTCCTCCCCTGCACTCCAAAATTAAATCAATCACAGGATCAACATAGATTCTAGTCGGATTCAGCAAGACCTCCCCGAGAGTAATCTCTCCTTCTGAATCAGGAAAGCGCTCTATCTCTCTGCCTGGGTGAGAGGTGTCGAATGGAGCGCCCTCAACAAGAGAATGCCCACTTCTCTCGACAATCGCCCTCACTAGGGTGTAACCGTTTGAATGAATGCCGCTACTGGGCAATCCGATTAGAAGATCTCCACACTCTAGACGCTCTCCCGTTATGGCCTCCCCCTTGGGAAACCACCCCAAAGCAGTACCTGACATGTCCAGCTCTTTCACAATTCCAGGAAGGGTCGCCGTCTCTCCTCCTGCCAATGTAACTCTAGATCTGGAGCAACCCTCAGAAAGGGACTCTCCCAAAATTGAATGGACCGAGGGATCAGTCTTTGGCGTCGCGATATAGTCGACAAAAGCCACAGGCTCCGCGCCTACACATATCAGATCATTCACATTCATGGCTATACAGTCTATCCCAACCCCCTCCAGCCTCCCCAAATGATTTGCAATCTGCAATTTTGAACCGACCCCGTCAGTAGCTAGAGCTAATCTAGAGTCTCCAAACTCAATAATTCCACCAAACCCCCCTGGCAGAGGAACTGGGGCTCCGAATTCCCCTTTCTTCCTCACAGAATTTGCAAGCGATCCAATCAGGCTTGAGACCGCCTCGGCCTCTGAATCTATGTCTACCCCACTACTTGCGTAGTCCATCGGCGCATCACTCATGACGCCTCGCACGTGTTACCGCTCATGATACTCTCGCTTCCCACGCTCAGAGATTTAGTCATAAAAAAATAAGATTAAGAGCCGTTTTTCTAAAAAACGCCTTTTTTTGACTTTTTTTTGAGAATCTCTATAACATATATACGTCGTCGTGCGGGCACTGGAACGTGAGTTTCTAATGAAGAACAACAAGATGATTGCAATGATGCTTACCATGAGCATGCTGGCGGCAGCTTTCGCCGGATGCCTTGGTGGGGA
>DANL01000022.1:7078-7822 GCA_002499865.1 Euryarchaeota archaeon UBA121
CATCCCCAACCTGAATGCCGGCGATATGTGTGACGCTATCATATCGGCGATGACGAAGACTGACGAGCGAGAGCAAGCTGTCGACTTCACCAGGGCCTACTACACAAGTAGCCAAGGTGTAATCGGTGGATCTGGCGCCGCTTCTATCAGTGCCGTCGCAGACCTGAACGCAGAAGGCACCACCATAGGCGTACAGTCGGGGACCACCTCTGACCTGTATGCTCAGGATAACCTGGGTGCAGCTACGATCAGCGCTTACGACGACTTCCCTTCGGTAATCGCCGCTCTGAACAATGGCGACGTACACTATGCAATGGGTGACGCCCCCGTTCTGTCCCTAGAGGGTGACTTGATGGTTACTTTCTCGGATGAGAACTTCGGTATGGCTGTGCAGGGGGATTCCTCTGGAGAGCTACTTGGCGCACTGAACATGGCAATTGGAGCCATGGTCGACTCTGGTGAGTACGACCTAATTTACGGCGCCAGTTTCGATGGTGCAGTAACCCTAGCCGATGACACCACTATGGATACAGCTACTTCCTACCCAGTACCTACTGAGGGAAGCGATCTGACAGCCGTTCTGGAGTCTGGAAGCCTAAGGCTTTGTACAGATCCGTTCTACCCTCCATTCGAGAGCTATGCTGACGATGGATCAGTAGTCGGATTCGATGCTGACATCGCTCACGCTGTCGCTGACGAGCTAGCCGCTCACTACATGGGAGCAGCAAACCCAATGTTCGTTGC
>DANL01000022.1:8200-14741 GCA_002499865.1 Euryarchaeota archaeon UBA121
GGGCCAATAGCTCAGTTCGCAGCTCCATTCACATATGCTTGGGGAGTCGCTATGGACGACCTGAATGCAATGGGAGACGACTACGTCTTCGAGGTAATCGAGGTTGACTCTGGATGTGATGGTACAGTAGCCAGCACAGCCGCACAGACACTCGTAGACGCAGGTGTCGTCGCAGTAGCCGGCGCAGCATGCTCAGGTGCCTCAATGGGCGCTAACACTGTTCTAGCCGCCGCAGGAGTCCCTATGATCTCCTACGCAAGCACATCACCTAGTTTGAGCGATGCAACTGCACACCCTCACTTCTACAGGATAGTTCCAAGTGACGCTCTACAGGGACAAGCAGCAGCTGACATGATTACAGGAAGTGGCGTTACCAACACCGCTATTGTACACATGACAAACTCATACGGAGCCGGCCTGGCCGATGCTGTATCAGCAAACCTTGGTACTGATGCAGTCTGTCTGCAGTCTGGATACGAGGAGACCGCAACCGACTTCCAAGCCGCCGTTCAGGCAGTAATGGATGCAGGCTGTGACTCAGTCTTCCTCGGTTCGTACGCCTCTGACGGAGCCATGATTGTCGAGACCATGGCAGTTATGGGCGCTACCATACCAATCTTCAGCGCCGATGGAATGGCTGGTTCAGCAGCCCTTGAGGAGTACACCAATCCAGCAGCAGCAAATGGAATACAGGTAACAAGGCCAAGTGCCACTTCACCTGGCGACTTCGCCGCAGCTTGTGCAGCAGACGCAGTCTGTCAGACTGGAATCTTCACCTCTGAGGCTTACGACGCAGTAATGATGCTCGGACACGCCGCAATGATGGAAGATGGAGCTAACATGGGCATGCATGTGCCAATGGTTGGTGATAACTATGAGGGCGAGTCTGGAACTCACACCTTCTTGGACAACGGAGATGTTGCAGGATCAGGATATGATGTCTGTACCTTCCACCATGTCCCAACATTTGGAGAGTACTTCAACTGTGACATGAGATGGGATCTCGGAGGAGACGGAGTAGTAGACGCACCATGGAACGGAGCCACCATCAAGATCGGATTCTTGAATGACGCAACCGGAGATATCGCAGTTTATGCTCCCGGATTCGTGGCAGCATCACAGATCACGATTGGTCTTGCCAACACTCTGGCATACAGCCAGGGAGTACAGTTTGAGATAGTCTATGCAGACTCTGGTTGTGACGCCACCATGGGTGGCTCAGCAGCCCAGACATTGGTAGACGCCGGAGTATGGGGAGTCGTTGGAGCAGCTTGCTCCGGCGCATCCATGGGAGCCAATGCGGTACTTTCCGCTGCTGGAATTCCACAGGTATCCTATGCGAGCACAAGCCCAGCTCTGTCCGATGCAACACAATACCCGTCCTTCTATCGTGTCGTTCCAAGCGATGCGTTCCAAGGATCGGTTGTCGCTGACGTAATGGTCGCCGACATGCAGGACAACGTCGCTGTTATCCACATGACAAACGCATACGGCTCAGGACTAGCTGATGCATTCGTCGCCAGCATGGATGCAGGACACATCTGCACTCAAATCGGATATGATCAGACAACCACTGATTTCACGTCTGCTGTGAGCACAGTTGTCAATGAAGGATGTACCTCAGTAATGATGGTCTCATACGCCGCTGACGGAGCTATGCTAATTGAGGAGATGTCCTTACAAGGATTCTCCGGCGCCATCTATGGAGCTGACGGAATTGCAGAGGCAGGACTGGCAGCCGATATGGCAGACAAGTCCCTAGTGGACGGCATTATCGCTACAAAGCCATCAGCAGGTGGTGCAATGTCAACGGTAGGCATGGTCTTCGCGGCACAGTGTGCAGCTATCCCTGACTGTGCTGGAGGAATCTACACTGCAGAGGCGTTCGACGCTGTCTACATCGTGGCTTTCGCCGCCTTCACACACCTAGCCACCCCAGGTATTACCAAGGATATGGCAATAGCTGGGACCGGTAACGGTCTAGAAGGAGCTAGTGGAGCGATTACCTTCATGTCAAATGGAGATGTTCCAGCAGCTGGATATTGCATCGGTGAGTTCTCTCATGATGCGACCGCAGACACAGTCTCATACGACTGTGCCAGGAACTGGGACCCAGTCAACGGAATCGTTTGATTGGTAACGTAAAGCAGTGCGGCGGGTTTCTCCTGCCGCACTGCCCCAACAATTTTATTCAAATGATGAAGGTACGTGTAGTAGATGCTGCATGAGGCTCGGCATAAGTACTCGAATCTCTCTAGGGGAACACGAAGGATCCTTATTGCAACAATCCTCTTCCTCGATGCCAACTTACTCGGAACCTCAAACGGGATAGGCTTTCTCAACATTGTCGATACAATTCTTGGTGGGGGAATTCCTGACGATATGGTATGGCTCCTTCAAGTAGTAGAGTCTCTAACAGCTGGGTTCATCATCATCAAGATATTTTTTGATGATGTCCCTCCAGGTAATTTCAGAACCATATTCTTACTCACTTCTCCAATATTCATGATCATGATCACTTTCTTAACTCTCGACATTCTTCTCAAGGGACTCGGTGAGGGAGCATCCTTCACTCTGGATATAGTCTCAGTAGCTACAGGCACTCTGACTTGGTCCTCAACGTATCTAGCAATTGCCATAGGACTTACTCTAACTTACAAGGTTCAGAGGTACGGTAACTTCGCCCAATCTGAATTATTCATGATTGGGATGTATCTCTCAATGATAATGATCTGGAGTGACTACTTCTTCCCCCTTTCTAGCTTAAGCACCACTAAAGACGGTGTTCTAACTTGGTCGGTCCTAATCTTCACACTCATCGCCGCATTCGTCCTCACGGGTCTAGCTGGGGTAATCATAGACAGATTGGTCTACAGGGGATTTCGAAGAACAAAGGCCACCCCCCAGGTCATGATGATTGCTTCTCTGGGTGTCGCCCTTATACTGAGGGCGATCACTTACCTAAGATTTGGCTCTGGACGAAAAATGTTCGAGCCAGAGGGAGACTGGAGGATGCCAAATCTGAGGTGGGAGATACCCACCACCAAGCTCAGACTCAATCTCGGAGACAGGTCGATAGATGAGGGCAGGACCTATACTCAGTGGACCTGCGAGCAGACAGGTGTAGACGAAACAACAGGCGAGCCCATACTGTCCAGAATAGTCACTGAAGCTTCAAAACCAGCATATGAACTGTATGATACCACCGCAGACTGCGTAACACAAGCTACCACCAACTACGCGTATTACAAGGGAGCAGTACCATTCGTAATCTTCTCATCGGTACTCCTGCTGATGCTCCTGCTCAACAAGACGAGGCTTGGCAGGAGAATGAGGGCGGTTGCTGATAATCCAGAGCTTGCCGCCAGTAGCGGAATCAACGTTGAGAGGGTTCACCTTTCGAGCGCTTTCCTGTCCGCTGGAATATCTGGGATGGGTGGTGCGATATTCGCAATGACACTCAGATTCAGTCCAGAAACTGCTTTCACCCTACTTCTCCCATCATTCGCAATCATTGTGTTAGGTACAATAGGATCAGTTCCAGGGGCCATTGTGGGATCTATCATCGTAGGATTCGTACGAGCACTTTCATCTCCTGTACTGATTGGCATAGGTTCACCGCTCGGACGTTCTAACTATTCTGCCCTAGATGGTGTCATGCCCTATATTTTCCTAGTCGCAATCCTAATGATAATGCCCGAGGGGATTGGAGACGCATATGAGAAGTGGAAGATTGACAGGCTCCGCAATAAGAAGGAGACCAATACGGAAAGGGATGTCAAGATTACTACTGGCTTAGCACTCCTTCCCACTGGAATTTTCGGATTGCATCACTGGTGGAGGGGAAGAACACACAGGATGCAAACATTCTCTGTAATCGCCATTGCCTCATACGTATTTCACAGATTCAGTAATTTTGTTGAAAGGAACTCCTTTGCCGACGGCTCTTGTGCTGACTCCTGCCAGGAAAACGAGTTTGCTGAAACCAATCTAGCGATTCTGACAGGGAGGAACGACGGAGAGCTAATACTGGAGGATAGCCCTCTGACGGAGGCCCATCTGTTGGATCAGACTAGCGCCCCCAGTGGAATGACTCCTTTCGAAGCCGAACAATGGATTCCAGGCGCTCTAGTCGATATGCAACAGTCCTGGCTCAATCAAATGAGATTCGAGATTGATCTTGTCAACTTTATTGTCGACGTAGGAGATTTGATTTGGCCACTAGCATTAGTGGTACTCTGGGCATTCTCTGTGTATGAAGGAATCAGGATAATGAATGGCAAGGAGAATGAGAAAATATCATTCCCGCTATCCTCCAAATGGAAATCCATCCTCGACTCAACTACCTCTCCAATATCAGATACCAGGAAAAAATTGTCAGAGCTGGATAGGAATCATGAAAGAATGGTTAAACGACTAAGGGAGAAATGGAGTAATTATTTCAAACCCGGGGAGTTGAAGTCTCACGCCATAGATTTCTCACTCAGATTCCTTGAACCAGTAATCAAGGCACTCAAAATTCCAGAGAGTCGTAAGACAGATCTCAAGATGTACGGAAGACAGAGTCAATTAGGGTCCTGGATATCATTCTACATCCTCATAACGATCTTAGTAATGTTCCTAGTTTGGCTTCCAATAGCCGAATCGGATAATTATGAATTCAAGAAAGTCCTCCAGGTATCGAATGTACTACTCACACTCTCTATCTTCATCTTGATGGCCTTTTCTCTAAACTTACACACCGGGTATACCGGAATGGTAAATTTCGGAATCATCTTCTTTGTCTCTATTGGGGCAATAACAGTCTCAATATTAACCGCTCCAGAAAGAGTATTCGGATATGATTGGGGGATCATGGAGGCCACAATAGTAGCTATGCTACTATCCGCTGCTATCGGTTGGCTACTCGCCTATCCTACTGCCAGATTGAGGACAGACTACTTTGCCATAGTGACTATATCGCTTGGGGAGATAGTAAGAGTTCTCCTAGCAGGAGAACCACTTCTGAGAGCGGGGCCGGTTGCTTCTGCAATTGGGATATCGGGATACCCACTACCATTGGAAGACTGGTGGTTCTGTGGCTCGGAGAAGTCCGGTCCAGACACACGGTGGGCCAGTCCCGATGCCTGCAGAGATGACATATTGCTAGACAGTACCCCAGCCCATCACATAGGTGAGCTACTGAACCTAGGTGAACCGGCTCCTTACATGATGATGCTAATGCTATTATCAGTGGCCTCAGTCATAATCGTATGGGCCCTACTCTCCAGACTACTCTCATCACCATGGGGAAGGGTACTCAAGGCTATCAGAGAAGATGAGGAGGTCGCCCAGCATCATGGCCATGACATCCTGACTCACAAGGCGGCCAGCCTCGCTCTGGGGGCTGCAATAGCTGCACTTGCCGGAGCACTCTGGGCTTGGAAGCTCACCGGTTTCGATGCTAGTTTCATGTCTCCCGCGCGTTCTACATTTTTGGTATGGGCGGCCTTCATCATTGGAGGCACGTCCAATAACAGGGGCATGGTTGTCGGGGCCTTCATCATAGTTCTGATGGAATTCGTATTCAATGTCCTAGTAGCCGCACAGGGTTCTTCAGACCTGCCTCTACATGTCACCGCTGACAGAATAGACACTCTATTCGAGTGGATAATAACAAATCAGTGGGATGTAGCCACTATCTTCGCCATCACGGCACTTGTAGGTTACATTACCAGATCAGAGAGGCTTTTCGATATTGGTTTTTCAGGAGCAGCAGTATTCCTCTTCACCGCGCTTGCTCTTGGTGAGAGGTCGATCAATGAGTCATTCTTCGCAGGGGCAGTTAGTGCGGATATGGTTTACATCAAGCTCATGCTGATTGGGTGCCTGATGCTGTTCTCACTCAAGTTCAACTCCAAGGGACTATTACCAGAAGTACCGATCAGACCTAGTAGACCAGACGGAGGTGAATAAAGTGACTGAACCAGTTCTGAAAGTACAGAGTCTTCGTAAGGAGTTCGGAGGGCTGATTGCAGTAAAAAACGTCTCTTTTGAGGTTGGCGAAGGCGAATTCGTGGGGTTGATAGGTCCAAACGGATGTGGTAAGTCGACCACATTCAACTGTATTAGCGGGCTATTAGAACAGACGTCCGGAAAGATTGAGATGTTTGGTGAGGATATCTCTGAACTTAGGCCAGATCAGATTCAGAACAGAGGAATGACTAGAACATTCCAGCACACAAATCTCTGGAGAGAGATGACTGTAATAGAGAACCTAATGGTTCCTCCTAGGAAGCAGTTCGGAACAAATGCAAAAGAATTCCTCAAAGCGATCTTGTCCCGAAAAAATCCATCCGAGCGAGAAAGGCTCATGGATGCATATGATGCACTCGATCAACTAGAAGTCCCTCATATGGCACATAACCTAGCCAGTGAGTTGTCAGGAGGACAGTCAAAGCTGGTTGATATTGGGAGGTCAATGATGGGGAGTCCAAAGCTACTACTCCTAGATGAGCCTGTAGCGGGAGTAGCCGGACCTCTGGCAATGAAGATTTTCAAT
>DANL01000056.1:0-7886 GCA_002499865.1 Euryarchaeota archaeon UBA121
CTCAATCAGATTGGAACAGTCACTGAAACACTATTGGTCATATCAATGGCGAAGGCCGCTGGGTATGGCACTATCATCAGTCACCGTTCAGGCGAGACTGCAGATTCCATTATCGCTGACATAGCAGTAGGTACAGACGCGGGGCAAATCAAGACCGGAGCACCAGCCAGAAGTGATAGAACATCAAAATATAACCAGCTCCTCAGAATATCGGAGGAGTGCGAAACCTACTCCAAACTATTCCAACAGGGATAGCAGTATTGGCAGAACTATTGTAGCGTCTGACTCGATAACGAATTTTGGAGTAGAAACATCTAGCTTGTCCCAGCTGATTTTCTCATTGGGAGGGGCCCCCGAGTATCCCCCATAGGAAGGCCTCGACTCAGAAATCTGTCCAAACCACGCCCATCTAGGAACATCCAACCCAACATCCTGTCGAAGCATTGGAACCACCGAAATCGCAAAATCGCCCGCAATTCCTCCTCCTACCTGAAGGATCCCAGTAGGAGAGTCATCCTCCCTGTACCAGTCCGCTAGGGCCTGCATGGCCTCCAAACCGCCCTTGATGATTGACGAGTCTTTGACAGTCCTGTCTAGTACTCTGGCCGCCAGGATGTTGCCAAGCGTTGAATCCTCCCATCCCGGGGTGAAAATAGGTAGATTGGCGTCAGCCGCGCAAGCCAACCAAGACTTCTCAGAATCTGTATCGAACTCCAAATCTCCATGAATAAGAAGGTCGTAAAGATACTCATGAGGGAACCTTCGATCACCAACCTCCGACGCATCCTGCCAAAGTGACATCAGACTCTCCTCAATTTCTCTGAACACGCCCTCAGGGAGGGCTACATCAGTTACCCTATTCATCCCTCTATCTCTCAGACGTTCTTCGTCCATAGCGCTAAGTTGTCGCCAATCAAGTACCTCTTCATATTTTGAACGCGCTACTAGACTGAATATATCCTCTTCAAGATTAGCTCCAGTACAACATATGGCGTGAACCTTCTGTGCCTTTATTGCAGGTCCGAGACTCCTGCCGATTTGAGCCGTTGACATCGCTCCAGCCAAGGTCAATATCAGCCTCCCGCCTCCATCTAGAAACTCCTTCAGGGAGCTAGCACATCTTGACAGCTCTCCTGCATTGAAGTGGTGGAAATGCTCAGAAACGAAATCATCAATATCCATTGAATCACACTCTAAAATCTACTGACTCTCTCCTTTCTCACTAAGGTGACGCCTTCTATCTCTGAAATCAAACCTTCATGGATCAGCTCCACAACATGCTCTGGGTCGTGAGGCCCGCAGGTGAAAACGTCAATCGCGAGCAAACCCTCCTCAGAGTAACAATGAGCGGTTACATGGCTCTCATCTATGAGCACAACTGCTGCAAACCCAGGCGGGCTCTCAGAGCCATCGAAAACCTCTACGTGCGAATGAACTTCCCTGATGCCCGATTCTCTCACACAATCTCTCATTAGGGACAACATCCAATCTCCCTCGTCTTTGCGTGGACAAGAGTAATTGAGGTAATCCAAGAAGATGTGGCTCCCTCGCGACTCCCCATCTTGCATAGCCACTCGTATAGATGTGGGATTTCAAACTCTCTACTAGAGTAACCAAGACCTTAGTCTACTCAAGCCTTCATGTATGGCGTCTTCGTTAGTTGCATAAGATACTCTGATGAAACCCTCTCCACCTGTTATCAGCGAGGCAGGAATTAACTGAACTCCGGCTTCTAGTGCACCATCTGCAAACTCAGTATCAGTCATCCCTGTCCCTGTAATATCAGCGAAGATGTAGAAAGCCCCCTCGGGTTCAATGACTCTGACTCCAGGTAGCTCTGATAGGCCGTCTTTCATTATCTTCCTCCTCTTCTTGTATTCTAAGTTGAATTCTTCTACGGAGCCATCGCAGCTCAACGCGACCCTAGCTGCTTCCATCATAAATGTAGGTACGTGAGATGCTGAGTTAGCTTGGCTTTTTATGGCCGCCTTAACGGCATTTGGTGGTCCTGTCAGAAAGCCGAGCCTCATCCCAGTCATCGCCCATGACTTTGACCATCCATTGACAACAATAGTTCTCTCCATGCCTCCTGGTAAAGATGCTGGAGATACGTGAGGCCAATCAACCCAGACCATACGTGAGTAAATCTCATCAGATACGATCCACAAATCGTTTTCCACCGCGATTTCGAGAATCCCCTGGATCTCATCAGGTGTGAATACCGCACCCGTCGGGTTGCAAGGAGAATTGAGTAGAATCATTCTTGTCTTATCTGTTACAGCTTCACGTATAGCGTCTAAGTCGGGGTGGAAATTATCCTTCCTAACAGGTACATGGATTGGTTTGGCACCAATGAACTCCAGCATAGGCTCGTAAGATGCCCAAGAAGGTGCGAGCAGTATCACTTCATCCCCCGGCATGGTAGTGATTAGGAAAGAGTATAGCATTGCTTGCTTAGCCCCGGGCGTAACTACTACGTCCTCAGCCGAGACCTCAATCTCATGGTGCTTCGATAGATAATCTGCAACCCCCTGACACAATTCCATAGATCCCGCTCCTCTGGTATACTTTGTATTGCCAGCCTCAAGCTCTCCAATAGCAACGTCTAGAATTTCCCTTGGAGTAGCAAAACCCGGTTCTCCAACTGTCCACCTCACTATCTCGGGTCCCGGTGGTTGGAGATATGGTGCGAAGCCAACACCGAGCCCCTCGAACCTTGCAGAAATGTCTGGCATGTATCTCCGACTCGTAGGACGACCATGAAGGTATGCCGAATCTCGGATAGCCTTCAAGAGAGGAGGGGAGGTCCCGAGCACGCGGCACGGATGGCAGAGTAGCTATGCAAGGGATTGCAGATCCCTGGACCCGGGTGCAAATCCCGGTCCGTGCTCCAACTAATTACTACATCATTACGTTAGCAGTGAAAACCAGTCCAACGATCAATGTCACAGTGATGACAAAGATATTGAAAGCGTTTGGAGTGAGCTCCTCCATCCCAGCTCCATAACCAGTCATACCGTCTTCAACTCCTTCATCCCTCATTCGGTAGTAGGCGAACAATACCAAAAGCATCGCAAGAGGCCCTGCAACACTGTCTAGAACAGATTGATCTGAGACAGGTCTCGATATCTCTCCCACGTTGTCTACCAGTCCCATGTAAGTCGAAATTGTTGCTGTGATTAGGAAGAAAATCCCTGGATGCAATATTGACCACTTTCCCTTTGCACCGTCCAAAACCACCATCGCAGTCCAGATGGTATAGACTAGGAATAGAGAACCACTTACGGCCACCGTGACCGTTGACGGAGCGCCCAGTCCAGCGTCAAGCATTTCCTGACTTGCCTCTCCTAGACCAAATGCCTCTATCCTATCTTCGGGCATTACAAGGGACATGAAGCTGTACCAAATCCCCATGACAACCACTAGCATCATAGCTACAAGTGATGGCTTGTCATCTATATTCAAACCCATCTTGAACTCAGAAATTCCATCGTCTACTTCGTCCTCAGCCTTCAATAGGAAGTAGGCCGCTATGTATATCGCAGTCGTTACAGGAGCAATGTATTTTGGAGTCGTTGAGGAGTCCAAGTCTCCCCAGTAAGCCCACATTGCCGCGGACATGACAACGAATCCAATAATCACTGGAATCATGATCTTCCACATCCCCTTCGCTCCCTCATTTAGAATTAGCATTGTGGACATGAACACGCCAAACATCAGTACCCCATTGAAAGCCGTTTCAGGACCTCCATTTCCGTAAGAAAGCATTCCAGCAGTGGTTTCATTGGTAAAACCAAGAGTGAAGCAACCGTCTCCCCCCGTTACATAACAATCAGCGAAGAGCATGAAATTCATCGAGTAAACAATTGTTACAAGGGCACTCACTATCAGACATATTTTTGCAGGCGTAGATTTAATCCTATCAAACATTATTAAACCGTCCTAAGCAAGGCTAATAATCATAATGTTCGTTCAGATCTTTCAGATAATATTGTAATTATTTCCATTCCATGTCGTAATGCAAACCTATTCCTTCAATTTCAAAAACGTCAGATACTTCGACAAAACCACATCTCTTGTACATGGGAACTGCTCTTATTCTAGCATTACACCAAATCCCAGTACCCTGCTCAGAAGCATATTGCTGAAGCCTCTTTACGATTCGTGAACCGATTCCCCTGTTTCGAAAACTAGGGCTGACTGCCATTCCCCTTATTCTGAATCTGCATCCCTCTCTTTCATCCGTCTGCAATGTTGAGCAACCAACAAGCTTACCCCCTTCATACGCACAAAGGAATCTAGTCCGTACATCTTCGTCTATGCCCGGATAATGCTCCGAACCCCTCGGAAGCCCCTCTCGAAGTACTTCGAATCTGAGGTCCAGATGCGCTCGATCTACCGACTCCTCCCAAACAAGCCCGTCCTTCACGTCTATTGCAGGTGGCAATCCTGTAATACATTTGTTAGTCGCATTCAAGCGCAGGACCCTCTTCGATTTGTCGTGGATGAAGCCAAATTACCCAATTGGAAGACCCCTGCCATAGTCGGTGCCGTTATCCTCCTCAATGCTATCACTCTCAAACTCTCGACTCCCGGACCTTGGAAATCTGAGTCTTTCACTCTGGGGTTACTGGGTTCACTTTCCTTGGTCTTCCTATACGTCGCATGGTACAGATTCACCTTCAAGCGAAGAGGACTTATTCCTTGGATCGATTTATGGGCCGAACCGAGAAAATCTGCTTATATCGTTCTGGCATCCTCAATAGGCGTTCTTTCTATGGCATGGTATACTGGAAACCATATGCAGGAAATTCTACCTACGCCGACCGGGTTAGTAATGTCCCTAATCGGCTTCCTGATGCTGACTCAGTCCGTTTATGTCCTGCTCAGTGTAGGCCCTCTCGCTGAAGACTAGCGTTCAGACCATAATCTGAGCCACTCTGAAATGTTCTCCTGAACATCCTCCTCGGTCACTTTACGATCAGATACCCTGCCTCCTTCGAGTGGTTTGATTCTGCATCCACATGCATTTGCATGCCCCCCTCCATCGGGGTCGAAACGTGTAGCCAGTCCGGTCAAGTCATAAATTCCCCCTTCTCTGTGAAGAAATGAATTCGTGTAAAACGACGCTGAGACAGGATATCCAGTATCATCGCCGAACGATGCCCCTATGTCGCCATGGATGACAATACAAGCATCACAAGTGTCACCAGCGAATGCTGTGACGTGATAGCCGTTTGAACGCATTCCTAATCCATCTAGCCTTGCTATGGCGATTCTATCTATCACTATAGTACTCTCAGCGATTATCCCAGTCAGCTTCTCCCGCTCACGCTTCCTCTCCTGAAGCTTCCTAGAAATAAGCGGCATTTTCAGAATCTGGTCAATTTCATCCCCTCTCTGTAGTCCCTCCAGTACCGCCATCGCAGTACCCTCACTTACGTCGATAACTCTTCCCAACCAAACTGCAGGGTTATCTGAAAGGTACTCATCTCTGGTCACCCCCCCGCCGTCCAGCTTATCCACCCAGACCAATAGATCGTCTAGATCTGACAAATCAACCCTATTCTTTAGCAAATCATGAGCAATCCTAGCCGCTGATGGAGTCGCTCTCCAAACAGATATCACACCATTCTCATCTCCGACCGGCTTGTTTGACTGATGATGATCGATGCTCAGTCCACAGTCTGGATGCCTGGGCAAGTCGCAAACCGCTGTATTCCTGTCCATCAGATGATCCATCAATCCTGCACGCAACTCCCCAGGATGTCCAAAAACCACCTCTGAATCAGGCCACCATCTTCTGAGTATCGATGCTGTAACCACGCCATCCAAATCACTATCAGTTACTATTCTGCGTATATCCATCGACAACGGATCTATCTCCATGAAAATCTCTGGGAAACTATCTACTCAAAGGTGCTTTTGGTCATTTCAATGACTAATGTTTTGACCCCGATGCCCGTACTGCGCTCATGACCTCCACTGATTCCAAGGTTATGGAGACCTCCTGCGGGCTTGTTCTGATTAACTACGACGCTATCCTCCTACTCCAATACCCACAGGGGCATTGGAGCTTTCCCAAAGGACATGTCGAAGATGGAGATGACAACCACTACGTGACGGCATCAAGGGAATTATTGGAGGAAACAGGAATCAGTACCCTGGACATAGATTCTAATTGGGAATACAGAACACAATATACCTTCAGAAAGAGAGGTAAGAAAACCACAAAACAGGTTTTTTGGTATATTGCCACTACAGATGAAATTGATGTAGAGCTCTCTGAAGAGCATACTAGCTACATCTGGCTAAACTATGAGGAAGCCGAGTCCATGCTCACATTCGACCAAGAGAAGGAGCTAATCAGATCAGCGATAATTCATATGAAAAAATCAGGCATTGTTACTTGACTCTAAACCCTCTTTCCCAGAGGGGTCCATAGGGCTTCGCCTTCTTCTCCAGTAAGCCAGCGGGAGAGGACGAAACAGTGGTCTGAGAGCCTGTTTAGATAGCTAATGACCTCAGTTCTGACCTCTTCACGAAGTGCACAAGCCTCTCTCTCCGCCCTACGGACAATGGTACGAGCCATATGCAGATTAGCTACTACAGGATTCCCCGTCGGGAGTACAAAGGACGAAAGAGGATCTAAATCTTCCAACATGTAATCCATCTCCTCTACCAATCGATTACCCGCATCCGCTCCTATTATCGACATCTGCTCTGGAACCCCTCCCGGAGGACAAGCACATTCAGCACCGACATCAAATAACTCCTGTTGGATTATACCTAGCATCCGATCAGCTTCAGCCAGACGACGGTCATTCCCCTTGGGTCTGTGATTTATCTCCGAACGCACGATGCCGATTGCCGAATTAGCCTCGTCTATTGTACCGTAAATAGCGACTCTGGGGTGCTCCTTTCCTACACGCGAGCCATCAACAAGAGAGGTTTCCCCTCCATCTCCGCCACCTGTGTGAACCTTCGTTATTCGGACCATCGAACCGTGCGGACAGGCGCAAGAATATCAAAGTCCCTAAATCACAGCTCCGAAAGACCATCCCGAATAGCGCCCGTCCAGGACTCGTCTACTGAATCCCAACCTCCCAGTTTCTCAAGCTCCAAATCGTGATACTCCTCATTTTCAGTATCTCCCATATGTCTGTGGATCAATACTAGGGCCGCATGACTCATTGCAGTTAACCACTGATCCTCTGAATGCCAAGACTTCTCAAAATGAGAAACGGCACCTCTTGGGCCTTTCAGCAAACCTCTCCTTACCTGCCTCAGACCAGACTTAGACCATGAAATCCCCTGAACACCTATTACCAGTCCTCTGAATGACAGATATATCTCAAGCGTCACGAGAACCGAAGCCAGAGCGAAAGAAACTAGTTGCTCAGTCTGATCATAATCGCTCCATCTTCCTGAAAGTAGGCTTATTGACCCCAAACATAGTAGCACTCCCCCAAAAGGAGCCACAACTACATCTCTGTGCGTAGTTGTCATATGTCTGACTCCAAAAACCACACCGAGACCACCTATGACGGCGGCTACAATCGCCGGAACCTCTTCTGACGTCGCCCTAGGAGCCGTGCTGGACAACCATAGAAGAACAGATATCGTCAACAACAAGGCTGAGAATCTCCCACTAATTTCTGGAAATGGTTGATGTCTGCTATACCAGAGGCATGCAGAACCCACTATCGCGAAAACAATAATCCAGAACCACACATCCATCACTCCGTTTCGAAACCGCCTTTCCATCCAGGCTCCCAGAACTTTTCATTATCTAGCCAACCAATCCATTCTTCGGCACTCGCTCTTAGTAGTCTGAAGGCCCTCCTGTCAAGTCCCTGTAACAACATATCATCTAGGTCTCCTCT
>DANL01000056.1:8280-10930 GCA_002499865.1 Euryarchaeota archaeon UBA121
ACCGATCTGAGCTCCTGGAGCCACATCCTAGTCCCCTTTACATGTGGCGAATCCTCGACTACAGCCCTGTCACGCTTACCAAAGGGCCACCATCCCATAAATCTCAATTCAACCAAGGGGTCCCCTCTATTCATTATTACGAATGTCCAAAGTCCTCCTTACGTACCATCAAATCATGGGACGTGTCATCGTACATCTCCATGGCCGACCAAAGGGACTCGGTACCAAGGATCTGATAGAGAGCTATAGTAAGAGGATCTCCTCATCTGGAATAGACATTGAGATTCACCCGGACAAGGTAACTACCTCGGATTACCAGGACAGGATAGAAACCAGGGGTGGCAAACTAATCATCCTAGACGAGTCTGGCAATCAATTCACCAGTTTAGAGGTCGCGAGCCTTCTATCGGATGTAGCTATCTCTGGAGAGAACCTAAACTTCGCTATCGGCCCTGTCGATGGGTTCAGTGAGGAATTCAAGTCCAGACACAGGATGATTTCGATATCAAGAATGACTCTCACCCATGAAATGGCTTCGGCCATTCTGTTAGAGCAACTGTACAGGGCCTCTGAGATAAATAGGGGTTCATCGTATCACAGAGTATGAGTTGGTCGATTA
The DNA here is from genome assembly GCA_002499865.1 of Euryarchaeota archaeon UBA121. Classification (GTDB taxonomy): domain Archaea; phylum Thermoplasmatota; class Poseidoniia; order Poseidoniales; family Thalassarchaeaceae; genus MGIIb-O5. The sequence continues at coordinate 8,900 of DANL01000056.1, forward strand.
TTTTCATCCACATGAACCACCTTCGGGTGCGTCTCCCCCACCATAATCTCCTCAACTCCTGAGTACGCGAGTATAATCACCAAGTCACCGGGATATATCAGGTGGGCAGCAGCGCCATTGATGCATATCTCTCCTGATCCTCTGGGGCCCTCAATTACGTATGTCTCCAGCCGATTTCCGTTTGTTATGTCAAGAACGTGGACTCCCTCCCACTCAACCAGCCCGGACGCATCCATCAAGTCCCTGTCTATTTTGATTGATCCAACATAATCCAGATCGGCCGCAGTCACCGTGGCTCTGTGAATCTTCGAAGTAAGCATCCATCGCATTCTTCCCATGACGCTCCGAAGTCACCGGTAGATTTCAACCCAACTAGTCACGACTGATACTCCAAGCCCTCATTGATACTCTATTTCAGAATCGGGGGTATCTCTTCATAAGTCAAACAGCTCCTAACTACGTTACTGGTGTTGGCATGTCTGTTGGGAAAGTTCTAGGAAAGTTTAGTGGAGACCATAGAAAAGCACTCACTGCAGTAATGTTGGTGGGCATAATGCTCTTCAGTACGCAAATGTACTCTTTCCAAGATTTTGAAACATATGATGAGAAGTCTTCAGTAGTGAGCGATGGTCAAGATAGGCAGCCATTCCAACAGAGCGGTCAAGCAGAGTGGCCGCCGAGCGACATCTCCCAGCCAACGAGAGTCCAACAGCACTTTTTCAATCATCCAGCATTCACGGACCCCTCCTTCCATGATCAGATGTCCTACTACGGTAAGGTTTCGGATCCATCCGCACTGATGATGCAACCAGAATATGCCTTCTTCCTGGAGGAGACCGATGCAGAGGATCACGATAATGACGGTATTGGGGATCTCAGCGACCTAGACGATGACAATGATGGGATTAACGACCTGATAGAGATGTTCGACGGTTGTTTTGGAACCCATCCATTCGATCACGACAACGATGGACAGTTAGATGAATTCGACTTTGATGACGACAACGATGGAATTCTAGAGGGGCCGATTGACTACAGTCAAGGGGCAGACCCAAGAAACGTATCCATGGACAGATATGTGGAACCAACAACAGTACACCCTTGGACTGGAACCCCTGTTGGAGTGGGCTATAGAGTAGATCAGAACCCCCTGGATCACGACAATGATGGAATCACCGATGATGATACTGACGGTTCAGGACCAGATTCCTTCGACGAGGACGATGACAACGACGGCAGAATAGATCAATTCGTATGGCCGTGCGATTTTGACTCAGACGGAACTCAGGACTACTTCGACGAGGACGATGATGATGATGGTGTCGAGGATCTCTGGGACTCCCATCCATGGGATTCTTCGATTACCACCAACATCACCACTACTGCATCAGACTGGGACACTGCAACAGAATGGGGAGCAACCGAGACAGTTTCGATATCGATCGGAGAGAACGGATTGAGTCCTGATAGAGTGACCATTGAGGAGGGAGATACAGTAGTCTGGACTAATGACGACTCCGAGACTCACAATGTCACAGCTGACGACGGCTCCTTCGACAGTGGCTCTATGAGTACAGGAGACACGTTCTCATTCACATTCTCATCCCAGGGGACTTGGACATTCACCGATCCCTCGACCGGACTTTCCCAGTTTGAAGGAAGAGTCACAGTTGGCGCGGAGACAAGCCAGACACTGCCAGACGCATTCAACTTGGACGAGGATATTTATGGAACCGACAAATTCAACTTCGTCACCAAGGAAAGAACAGTTTGGCACCCCAGAGGTCAAACGTTCACTCAGGTCATAGATGGAGATCTAGATGGGGATGGCATTCCTAATTTCGTAGACCCAGACAATGACAATGATGGGTCCCCAGATTCTGCAGACACAGACGATGACAACGATGGGCTCCTCGACATGTGGGATGTCGATGATGACAATGACGGGATTCCAGACTCCTGCATGCAGGTCGACACTAACTCTGATGGAAATGGAGATTTACCCAACTCTCAGCCAATAGGCATTCCCGG
>DANL01000033.1 GCA_002499865.1 Euryarchaeota archaeon UBA121
CCGTTCTCCAAGGCCATGTGAATCATCCTGCCAGTTTGCCTGATGGCACCTCCGTACCTCTCCAATATCCATCTCAAATGAGATACTAGATCTTCTTTCTCCACTCTATCTGATACGCCTACCGAGTCTAGCTGCTTATTCATTCTGGAGACGGTTTCTTCCATCTTCGAATCGTCATCGAGGAAGTATGGAATATCGACGAATCTGATGCCCACTCTCTCGATACGGTCCCTGTAGGCTGGCCCTATCCCCCTTCCTGTTGTGCCCACTACCTTGTCAGCGCTATCGTACATCCTATGGAAAGGGAGTATCACTGACGCCCTCTCGCTGATGAACAGCCTCTCTCCCTCTGGCCTCTCTTTTGTCAGGGCGTACCACCTGTCGAGCTCTTCCTCCAATACCCAAGGATCGATGACCATCCCATCTCCGAGAATAAGGTTACAGTTGGGAGAGGTAACTCCGGAGGGTATCTGATGAAGCTTTAGCGTCGTATCTCCGAGTACGATTGTGTGGCCAGCATTGTTTCCTCCTTGGAACCTGACGGCCCATGTTGAGTCAGCTGCGAGTTGGTCTATGGCCTTGCCCTTTCCCTCATCCCCCCACTGGGCTCCGAGTACTACGCTGGCAGGCACCGGACGGGCTCCAATGCAGGGGGTGTTTGAATGCTTTGGAAGAGAAAGGGCGATAGAGACACTGAAAATTGTCACGAAGTGGTTATGTAGGTCTGGTAGGTCGGCGGGTTGATGGCACAGAGACACGCGGTAGCAGAAGCACGTCTACTGAAGAAGTGGATATGCATGAAGTGCTCTGCAACTCACAGGGGAGCAAAGGCTCCTCGAGCATGTAGAAAGTGTGGCTACAAGAACTTCAGACAGAAGGCCGCTGAGAGAAGGAAGACTTGAGTCTCACTTGTTCCTCTTGTGCTCTGCCATTAAAGTCTCTAAGGCAGTCTGAATCTGCAGACAAAGCGGACCGTAATGTATTGGCAGATTTGCATCATTGAATATGTCATCGAGCTTTGAAGCTGTCATCCCCAGCCTCACGTCCATATCTTTGCCCTTGTTGAGGAGCCATTGTTCTACTGCCTCCTTGGCAGAGGCCCTGATATTTCTGGGGACCTGCGTATCGTCTAACTGGCCCAATACTTGGGCTATCTGCTGAATCCTGGTCTCTACGTCTGACAAGTTACCACCAGCTCTTCGAGCAAAGGGCCCTCCTTAAGCGCATCCCCCTAGGGTTAGTCCTCAGTCCATGAAGCCCAAGGCATCACAGTATTCGACAAACCGACTCCTGCTCCCTCTTTGCCCAGTGCTATCAAGCCTACAGAAGCACCGTCTGGTATTAGCTCGTTCAGCCCCCAATGCATCGCATCCATTAGTGAGTCGCATTGTGGAGATTCTGCCCTACTACTGACTCTGTAGCTCAGAAGGGCCCTGGTAATCTCCTCTCCCTCGCCCGTCGCGGCTACTGATCTGGTTTCGTCGATCCAGAATCCTGATCCGGGGAGGGGGACATCACCTACTCTTCCGGGTGGCCTGTGACTACAACCGCCCGTGCTGGTCGCACAGGCCATCGCCCCTGATGAGTCTCTGACGATTACCCCTACGGTATCTCCGTCTCCCTCAATCGGCTCTCTGCCCTCAACAGGCCTATTGGCATGCCCTCTATTGTCGGCCCATTTTCTTGCCCCTGGGCCAGTGAGGCCATTGATGGGCTCGTCCAGAAGGTCGGCGGCAACTCGTATCGGATTTGGCGTGTCTGACATCGCTATAACAAAACCTATCCTGCCATCACTGGTCTGTATAGACGCGTCGAGGAGGACTGAGCCATCATTCCTGAATACCCCGCCCGTTCCAGCGTTGAATGCCGGATCGTCCTCCATAACGACACAGGCTTCGACTGCTGCCTCTATTGCGGAAGCCCCTGATAGAAGTAGTTCTGTGGCTACGTCTACTGCCTTCTGTATATTTTCTTGTCTTTCGGGGCCTGGTCCAGCTCCCCCGTGTGCGATGACTGCCATCTTCCCCATTGTATGCCCCGCATTGCGTGAAGGAGGAGGGACTTAGTTAGAACGGTCAGGCAGAGGGTTGCTTGTCATGCGGGGAGGAGAAGGTATCAATCACGTTCGCGAGCCTTTCCACTAGGCTTACCTTTTCTTCTGCGCCTACCAAAGCATATTGGAGTACTTCGTCCAGAGAGTCGACTGGCCGTATGGTTACCATTGACTCATACTTCTCATCTATGAGGACGTCCTGAAGATTTGACCGAGGGATGATTATTGTCTCAATACCTGCCTTAGCGGCGGCTTCAATCTTAGCAGTAACCCCTCCTATAGGTAAAACCTCGCCCCTAACAGAGAGTGAGCCAGTCATAGCTAGATTCTGCTCTATTGGGACTCCCTCGAATGCGCTAATGATGGCGGTGGCCATTGTTATTGAAGCGCTGTCGCCATCAACGTTGTGAGTACCTGGGAATTGAACATGAAGATCGAAATCCTTGATGTCTTTGCCAGTGAGCTTCTTCACCACTGCACTGATGTTAGTTACGCTCTCCTTGGCCAAATCTGAAAGTCCTCCAGTCGCTATTACCTGTCCGGATCTTCCCTGAGAAGGCGTGACCATGGCCTCGACGGGAAGCACTACTCCTGAGAAGTCCGAAAGGCCACTATCGGCACCCAGTACTGCTAGTCCGTTCACCCTACCAACTCTGGTTCCACGGTTTACAAGCATCGCATACTCTGACTGCCTCTCGAGATACCTATCAGCTATTTGCTGTTCGAGTGGTTTAGCTATTGCCCTGGCTCTAGAAATGTGTTCAGCCCTTACCAGCTCGGCACCTTCCTCGGACGCTAAATCACCAGCGATCCTTACTAATCCGCCAAGCTCCCTTAGCCTCAGTGAAAGCCTACCCCTTCTACCGCTTCTTCTCTGAGCTTCCTTCAGAATGAGCCCTATCGACTCCCTATTGAAATGAGGTATTGCTCTGCCAGACTCCTTTCCTTTCTCATTCTTGACCTCTTGAGCGATGAATCTCACTAGCCTTCTCCTATTCCTCTCGGTGTCCCTCATATCTGTATTCACATACACCTCGTAACCATATCCCCTGATCCTACTCCTGAGGGCCGGATGCATCTGCTGAATGCTATCAAGATTTCCTGCGGCTACAAGAATGAAGTTAGTAGGGACTGGCTCTGACTTGGTGAGTGCCCCAGAGGACCTCTCAGAGCGACCGCTGATGGATAGTTCTCCTTCTTGCATTGCCACCAGTAGTGCTTGTTGCTCCTCCATCCTGAGCATCCTAATCTCATCAATGTAGAGTACTCCCTTGTTTGCCCTGTGGACTGCTCCTGGCTCGACTCTCTCATGGGCAGGGGTGGCTAGGTCAGCACCTGACTGGAATGGATCGTGTCTGACGTCTCCAAGAAGGGCTCCAGCAAGAGTCCCGGTGGCGTCGATGAAGGGTGGATCGTCATTTCTACCTCTCTTGATGAGGAGTTTTGGTATGTTAGACTCATCTCCTGCTGTGAGTCTGGTCCTGAGGAAGAAGTATCCAAAAATTAGTAGGAATGCTCCAAAAATTAGTGTCATGATGTCCCCTGTCTGTAAAACCGCAAGAAGAAGCGCGGCACCGATTACCATTACTACAAACAGGAGGGTCCTGTTAGTCCTCTCCCTCTGAATCCTAATCTGGGCCTTTCTCTCAGATATGATGGCGGAACCTCTGCCAGCGGGAACTGTACGAACCCTGGGTTCGTTCTCATCTTCTGTATTCCTGTATACCAGAACATCTTCCATACTGTCCTTGGGGAGAAACTCTGTCATTGACCTGGCTAGCATCGATTTACCAGTACCCGGTTCACCGACCATTATCATGTGCCTTCTTTGCTCGGCGGCCTTTCTTACAACTATGGAAGCCGCCTCTTGGCCGATTACTTGATCGACGAGATTTTCTGGGATTGGGACCTCTTCCGTAGAAGACACTTTCAGGTCTAAAACCCACTCTTCAACAGGAATATCGCATATAGGGTCCTTGTCCTCTCCTACTCCGAATGCAGGGCCTTCTTCCCACGTATCGAGATTATCATTGACATCTGACTCAGCATCTGAGCCGGTCTGATCCTCATCTCCCATGGACATTCCTCATACCTCCCTGACGATAGCACCTTCTTGAAGGTGCGTTAGTCACGTTGGCGAAAAAAAGAGCGTCATCTATCTCTAAAATTGACGCCGCCATAGAATTTTTCCAGATACTCCTCCCCATAGTAATGCCACTGTTCCATGGTCCACCCTGGAGGAAGTCCCCCCGGAGGTAGAGGAGCGATCATGGGTGGGGGAGGAGGGGGTGACGAGCTCTTGACGGGCATTGGATGAATAGCAGTCGGTGGAGATCTAACGGTTACAGTTTGGGGTTCCTGATGAAGGATAGAGTTTCCCTTGGGGCCCCTCCTAAAGACAGAGTTGATCCCTATGATTACAGCAACTAGGGAAATCAGAGCCATTACGGAAGCTCCCGCGAGGAACATGACGTTAGAAGAACCCTCATCTGCACTGGGCTGGTTCCCGGAAGATTGGCTTTGATCGTCTTCTTGTGGAGATACGGCATCGTACTTCATCTGCTCCGGTGTTCTCCTATCGAAGCCGTTTTCGTCGACCCCTTGGACACTCAATGTGAAGTAATCCCCGGTACTGAGGCCACTCCCTGTGACTGGAAGAATGATGAATGGGCCCAAACTGAATGAGGAGCCAGCACTGTGGCAAATCCCTGTTATCTTGTTGCAAACAGTCCATGTGACTCTGATATCACTCAGTTGCTCGTCACCTATGTTTGAAATCACCACAGTAGGAGTAGAACCGATGTCGAATGAGTCTACCTCTACCTCGAAATTTTCTTCCCAATCAAGTGGTATATCGTCCACGATTGTGTAGGTCAATGAGACAGTAGTGGATGCCCCGTGGCGATCCTCGGCAGTTATTTTTATGCTATCTGAGCCTTCCTCGGGCCAGTCAGCAGACATAATCCCGGTTATAGGGTCGTAATACACCGCACCCGGATAATAGCTAGTCGCGGTAATCCAAATCTCTTCATCTGGATCATCTATGTCCGTGATTCTGCTGATTAGGTCTATTTCTGTGGGGACTCCTAGCTTGAGTGTGACATCATCGATACCCGAGGTATCGATAATAGGCGCGTCATTAACGTTTAGGACGTGGAAAGTTACAGTTGTATCGGAGGACTTGTCGCCATCACTGGCCCTGAGGGAGATCTCAACGAGACCGTTTGAGTCATCATCTAGTGAGTTGACATTGATAGTTTGACCGAAAATACTAGCTTCCACCAGATTTTCATTGGATATCGATAATATTTCCACTGTCACCCCTGAAACTGGAACCACTTGGCCGTTGTTATTGGTGTCGGAGAGATAGTCAGTGAGACCTAGGCTGGCGGACCCGCCTTCATGGAAGGACTGGATTGGTATGGGTGACCACCTTGGCGCACCGTTCTCCACTACATTGAACATCATCATTCCTGTATTGGCCTCATCTCCATCGTGAACGGTAACTTGTATGCCCTGAGGGATTGGTGAGCCTTGGCTATCGAGCAATAGATTATCGAATCTTACCTCTATTTCAAGAGAAGAAGGATTCCATGCCAAGAACTCTGGCTCAGAGCTTGAGATTTCTAAATTGAAAAGTGAGGTTTCGGCATCGGAAACTAGACCGACAACTGATACCATCTCAGTGGTCTGTACCTTAACAGTGGGGACCCCGGCATAAGTCATATCGCTATTACCAAGTACTCTTGGAAGGGAGTTCTGTAGATAGAAGGCGTTCTCTGAGGTAAGCCAGTCGCTTGTCTGCCCAGAGGAGTCAGTCCACTTGACCCTCAGGTCATAGTGCCCCAATGTAGCATCCAAGGGAGTGTCGATATCGAAAGAATGCCTAGCATTATCCCCCAAACCAACGATAGCGTGGTTGGTGATCCAATCGTTGCTCCATGTTGAAGAGGAAGAGGGAGAATACTGCAAGGTAGGTTGCATTGTATTGATATCATCAACTAGATCATTGGAGATTGCTGAGACCTCGAAGCTTATCGCAGAACCCCTGTCTACTGAAGTTGAGCTACTTGAAGAAGGCTGACTGGCAGTTGGTGGCATGTCATGAAGGGCGGCCGCGTCTGACAAATCATTGGAAGGTGCACGGTCTCCAGAATTTCCAGAAATCTTCGCTCTGATTGTAGTTGATCCGAGTGCAGTGATATCTATCCCTGAGGTATCCAAGAAAGTATTGTATGCCTGGGAACCGCCTACTGAGAAATCGCCAATGTTGAAGGTAGATATCTCAATCTCTGACAGGCCATCCATCCAACTGATTGATAGTTGCCCCCCTCCTTCATACTCCTCAACTCCGTTGTTGGAAACCCTGCAGGAGATATCTATGACGTCTCCTGTGACAAATCCTAAGTTGCCATTTCTGTTTGAGATTGTTATTTCGTCCACTCCTATGTCAACTAGAGGGATCATATCCAAATCTACGGCAGAAAGGAAGTTGTTGTAGCTGGTGTGAGGGCCGTCCATCAAGGCGAAAACAGGCCAGAAATTCTCGAACTGACTGTATCCTCCACCGGCTCTGACAGCACTTAGTGGAACTTGCCAGGAGCTCTCAACTGGGGTGTTGGGAGTTAATGTGAGTTGTTCGAAACCATTGTTGTGACTGGCCAGCATCCATTCTCTAAAACTGTGGTGAGGCTTTACGCCATTATCATATGAGTCTGGACTGACCTTCTCAGTAATCGCGGCATAAAGGAAAACAGATACTGAACTCAGAGAGCCCGTATACATCGAGTTTACAGTAACCGTAACTTGATCTGAAGACTGGTCGTATTGGGTCTCTAACTGCATGGCGTAGTTAGATGTGTCAGAATCCATGCAACCGCCGTTTGAATAATCTGAATCATAGTAGTTTGACCCCCCTGCTCCGACTTTGTAACACGTTCCAGTTTGCTTGTCAGCAAATGAAAATACAGGAATTCCGGAAGCGGCTGCTGAGACGTGACTTCGACGGTTGATTGGGCTATCGTCCGGATAGCCACCAGAGCTGGACTGGAAAAACGAAACAAAGGTAAAATCTTCTGGATTGGAAGTTTTGAGATTATCTAGAGAGGGGGATGCGCTACTCATGCAAGGACCACACCAGTGAGCACCCACATATTCTCCGAAAACGGGATGACCCGGGCTTGTTGCAAACATCTTTGCTTCAATCTGCTCTAATTCTTGCCTGTCTTGCGGGACTTCTTCTACAATACAGAAAGATACGAAACAAGACAAAATCATCAAGGAAACTAAAGTCAAAGAAGAAACTAAGGCATAGGGTGTAGTATTCCTCATTGTGTTTAGCGAAGTGAATTGTGGTATAATCATGTTCCTTAATGGTGCGTAATACGATTGTCAGCTGTGGTTTACTTGATAGGTTAAGTTGCATTCCGGGACATGTGGAGAATAGTGAGGAAGGTGAATGGCTGGCATTGAGGGAAGATGATGGCAGAGCCTATCTTCTACAAAGGACCCCGGGTGAAGTCAAAGTGAAGGGTCTTGGCAGGTTTGATGCCTATGAGCTCCTCAAGGGATATTCAGCAGGCGACAGGATCACAGTGGGGCAGAAGTCATTGACAATTGTCAAGCCCTCGCTCCCTGAAGCAAGGAGGAATATGGCGAGGAGGGCCCAAGTTATTGGGGCTAAGGACTCAGGATTTCTAATATCTTGGATGGGGATTGGAACCGGTTCAAAGGTACTTGAGGGAGGGCATGGCTCTGCAGGACTAGCAATGCATTTGGCCAATGTAATGGGATCAAGTGGAACTTTGATTTCTGTAGAATCTAGAGCCGAACATGCGGAGGTAGGTAGGAAGAACATGGAAAGACTGTCCGAGGTCCTCCATGAATTCCCTGATTGGCACCTAATTGAAGGAAATATGTCGGATATTGGAGAATTGGTAGTCGACAAGTGCGGATGGCTTGATTCGGCCATCATCGATATCGCGGAGCCTTGGGAAGTGATTACTGAGATAGAGCCTCTACTCAGGGCAGGCGGAAGGTTGGCATGTTACTGCCCCACAACAATCCAATTGGAAAAGTGCTGGGAGGCCGCTGAGAGCAGTGGCTTGAAGGTCGAATGGGCAGGGGAGATGATTGAGAGAAGATGGGTAAAGGCCAGCAGAGGAGGGGTCAGGCCAGGTAACACTCCCATTGGGCATACTGCCTTTCTACTCATTTCTGCCAAGGTAGCTGCGATTGAAGAGGAGTAGCACCGTTGATAACTCGGACCCTTTTCGGCCAAACATGCGTGACAGCAAAGAGTGGAGGGCGACTTCTTACAGAAGCCATACAATTGGTCAGGTTATCGAACTTGGCAACTCTCTGATAGGTACTGAAGTAACTATTTGCGGGTATGCTGAGACTGTCAGAGGGAGGGGTGCGATATGCTTTCTAATGCTTAGGGACGGTACGGGTAAGATTCAAGCATTTCTCAAAAAGGACAATATGGATGAAAGTTTGTTCGACTCAATTCAGTCCGCTTCAAGAGAGTCAACTATACGAGTATCGGGAATAGTAGCTCAGAAGAGGCCCCCTAAGGTCGAGGAAGGCGCGCCGTCTCCTCCTCCCGAATATGAGGTGAATGTCTCGTCGGGAGAGGTTCTTGCACAGGCATCCACCCCACTTCCTGTGGGAGTTATTGATGATGTTCAAGTAGGACTAGACATTAGATTGGATAACAGACATCTAGACCTTAGGAGAGACCATGTTAATGCCATGTTCCAGCTAAGATCAAGGGTTCTCCAATATGGCAGAGAACACCTAATATCGGAGGGTTTCCAAGAAATCAATAGTCCTAAGATAATAGCAGCCGCTGCCGAAGGTGGTACGAATCTATTCCCTATGAAATACTTCGACACAGATGCATACCTGTCTCAGAGTCCGCAGTTGTACAAGCAATTAGCCATCTTAGGTGGACTTGAGAGAGTTTTCGAGATAGGCCCTGCCTTCAGGGCTGAGAAGCATGATACTTACAGGCACCTCAACGAGTTCATTTCATTCGATATTGAAGGGGCATGGATGGATGATGAAGACGTGATGGGCGTACAGGAGAGGATGATTTTCCACATCTGGTCTGAGGTCAAGAAGAATGATCAGCACCTAATCGATGCAGTAAATGAATATAGAATATCACAGGAGAAAGAGCCGGTGGTCGTGGAGGTTCCGACCTTGCCATTTCCCAGAATTCCATATTGCGATGCTATTGAAATCGTGAAAGAGGGTGGCGGTGAAATAGAATGGGGGGACGATATTGAGAGTCACCATTGTGATTTGATAGCGGCCAAGTTCCCAGGATTCCACTTTATTCCCAGATGGCCAATGGCCATGAAGCCATTTTACATTCACCATAAGGAAGGAGAAGAGGGTGCCTCTGGTGGACAACTAAGTAGAGGGTTTGATCTAAACTATGGAAGAGATGAGATGACCAGTGGAGGAGCCAGGGAGCACAGAGTCGATATTTTAGAGCAAAATCTGAGGAATATGGGATTGGATCCTGAGGACTTTTCGTTCTATACGGATGGATTTCGCTATGGGGCCCCTCCTCATGCAGGATGGGGATTGGGCGTTGCTAGATTATTGATGGTCCTTACTGGAGCAGGAAATGTCAGGGAAGTAGTACTGTTCCCAAGGGACAGAAGTAGAGTTACCCCCTGATTGGTGGTTCAATGGAATACACATTCATTCAGTCCGAAGACATCATGGATTGGGAAGATAGGAAAAGAGCTAGGTTTGTGAATAGCCTCAGTGGATTCAAAAGTGCTACTCTCATAGGGACATACCATCCTGAATTTGGAGATAATCTATCGATCGTATCCTCCGTTGTGCACCTAGGTTCAACTCCCCCATTGATGGGATTTGTACTAAGGCCTCCGGGAGAGGATGCACATACTTACAAAAATATCAAGTCCACGGGAATCTGTACTTTCAGTCATGTTAATGAGAACATAATTGAGAGGGCTCATCAGACCAGTGCAAGATATCCCAGAGGCAGTAGCGAGTTTGATGAAGTAGGCTTAACGCCTAGGAGGATCGGAGATTGGCCGGCCCCTTGTGTGGAGGAGGCCAGAGTAAGGATGGGGCTAACCCTGGTAGATGAAACAGAGCTGGTTAATGGGTGTAGGTTCATGACCTGTGCGGTCAAATGGTTCGAGTTAGAGTCAGGGGGCATGGAAGAGGACGGATATGTTGATCTGAGTAGTCTTGGAGGAGTCACTATTTCGGGACTTGATGGATATCATAAGACCCCGGGAATTTACAGACTTTCATACGCTAAAATTGATCGTGAGATAGAGAAAATGACTGATTTTAGAGGATGATGGCCTGAATGAGCTACCTCTAGGTCATTTTTATTCACTCATCACAGGACCGAAAATAAGGGGTATGTATGGCCCCTGCGGAACATGAGAGACATGGCCAAGCCGAGGTTTGTATTTCTACTATTGAAAGAACATCCGTATGGTCGTGAGATGCTTCACCAGATACTCTCCGCTGGCTATTCTCCTGAGCTGATCATTGAGGAGGATTCGCCAGTGGCTGATGAAGAGAGGGAGAAGTTTCTAAAAAGGATTGAGGGTAACGAAATAGCTCCTACTATAGATCAACTATCGATTGGAAATGGAATCCCAGTAGTTACAGTGCCGATTCATAATTCATCAGAGGTCATGCCACACATCGAAGGAATGGACCTTGATCTAATTGTATTTGGAGGGACTAGGATAATCAGAGGAGAGATCCTTGATTTCCCAAAGGATGGAGTTGTCAATTCACATCCGGGACTTCTTCCAGAATGTAGGGGATCTGCATCTCCGGCGTGGTCTGTTTATCATGATATTCGAGTAGGGTCGACGTGTCACTTCTGTGATAACGGAATTGATACGGGGGAGATTCTCTTGAGAAGGGAGTTCCAGGTGAAGCGCGGTATGACCTATGAGGACCTTTGCTATGGGACACTAGTTCTTTCAGGAGTGTTGATGAAGGAGGCACTGATTGCGTATGACAAGGGAGAGTGGACTGAGATGCGCCGTCCACAGGGAGCTAGTGATTTCCCAACTTTTAGGAACGCTCCAGAGGAAGTACTCGAAGTGGTCAGAGAAAGGCTCAGTAGGCAGGAATATGTACACTACGTTGATTAGGTGATAAAATGGAAAAAAATCTTTTGGGACGTGATTTCCCCTTTGCCGATGGTATTCTCGATGGAAAGACGGCATTGGTATGTGGGGCCTCCAAAGGAATTGGCAGAGCTACGGCATTGGTCCTAGCTAGGGCTGGATGTAGAGTCATCGCATGCGCGAGATCAGTCGGTGATCTTGATTCTCTTATCGAAGAAATGCATGGATCTGGTCATGAGAAAATGGTTTTGGATATGGAGAGTTTGGAGTCAATTTATGGTTCGGTTTCAGAGTTGGGCCCTGTGGATATACTCGTGAATAACTCTGGTGGCCCTCCCGGAGGGCCATTACTAGGCAATTCGATAGAGGATTTTGAGGGGCCGTTCGCTAGGCACCTACATGCTTCTCACATCCTAACAAAGGAGCTCGTACCAGGAATGGAGAGGTCTGGAAGCGGCAGGATTGTGAATATTATTTCCACATCAGTTAGGGAGCCTATTGACAATATAGGACTCTCAAACACTTTGAGAGGGGCTATGGCATCGTGGTCTAAGTCTCTGTCCAGAGAATTACCAGCTTGTATCACAATCAACAATATCCTCCCCGGATTCACCGATACCGACAGGCTAGGATCCCTTGCCAGTTCCATATCATCTAAGACAGGCAAGAAGATCGAAGAAGTTCAGGAAAACTGGATTAATAGCGTTCCAATTCAGAGGCTGATTGATCCGCTAGAGACGGCAATTGCAGTCGTATGGCTCTGTCTACCTTCCAGTGGCGCTGTGCGAGGAGTGAGTCTTGCCGTGGACGGTGGCAGAATGCGTTCCATATGAGGGATAATATGGAGTTCGATATTTTCTTCTCCATTTCTCAGACCCCGGATACCTCTGGCTTTGTTCCCAGTGAGAGGGAGATGTTCTCCAACTTCCTAGATCAGGCTGAGCATGCTGATGAGCTTGGATTTGGAATTGGTTGGATAGCTCAAGCTCATCTATCTACTGAGATTCAGAAAAGGAATAATAATCCAGTAGTTCCACATTATCCGGGAGAGGTTGGACTTTGTACAGACTTCTTCCAGATTGCTCAAAAGGTCCTTTCTAGAACTGAAAGAATGGAGGTAGGCAGTGCCGTAATGAGTATCTTAGCTTCTGGAGGCCCAATAGCCCAAGCAGAGAGAGTGGGGTCATTCTTATCCTTACATGGACTTGACTCTGATGAAAGAAGGAGGTTGCATATCGGATTCAGTGCAGGCAGATTTGAGTTCATGGCCAGGCCATATGGGATTGTTCCAAGAGACCCAGTTGAAGAAGCTGCATGGCCAGCACTTAGGGGAAGGATTTTCGCAGAGGCATCTGAGATATTCCTCCGACTACTTAGGGGAGACGTGATATCCAGTGATATGATTGGAAAGACCGTCTTGACTAGGTCAAGCTTCAGGAGCGATGAGGATTGGTCCGAGGTTCAAGAAAAGGCGGTTTCACATCGCGGTTTGAATGATTTACCCGATTCAATAGAAATAAGAAATAGATATGATTTCGAGGAAATAAAGATAATTCCTCAAGATTGGAATCAAAGTCTTCTCAATTTGGTTCTCGGCAGTCATGACCCGATATTACAGAAGGAAGTTAACAGATGGCTTCCTGTTCAGGTATTCAATCTCTCGATTACCCCTCCTAGGATAATTGAGGAGACCCATCAGAGGATGGAGGAGTCTTACCATAGGGACGGTGGTCTTTGGAAGAGATCTATGATGCCCAGAACAGTCATGGTTTTCATCAACGAAGAGGATTCTTTGAGTTCTGAAGAAAGGAGCGCTGAGGCTAAGAATGAGGCAAAATCAGCTCTTTCGACATACTGGAGCGCCCTAGAGGGAACAATTGACCCATCAAAAGTTGACAGGGCCGTGGATAATGCAGTGATAGGAAACGCTGAGGAAGTCGCACAACAAATTATTGAAAGATTCGATCCTAATGATCGTTTGATGTGCTGGTTTGATTTCTTCAACCATGACAGTGAAAGGGTAATGAGGAACATGACTGCATTCATGACTAAGGTAGTCCCCCGGATTAATGGAGGCGAATAGATGGAGGGCAGAGAAAACGTTCCTTCATCGGTATCCCCCGGAAGACCGGGGTCATCCCTTTATCCTTCAAATCCATTGGGAGAAAGGCATGACGGAATAGCTACGGGAAGAGATGTCGAGTGGGAGCCTTTGGTAGATTTTCGAAGAATGGATATCTCAGAGAATACCATACATGGTGCCATAGCTTGGGCCCATGGGGATGAAATCGTACACTCTTTCGGTGGTAATGTTCTGATTTACGGCAGATCTATGATGAAGCCATTTACGATGAAAATATTCACTGAAGCCCTCTCTAAAGCTGGACTGAGTTCGGAACAGATGGCAATTTCATGCTCATCTCATAATGGCGATACAGAGCATGTTGCGGCAGCTCAATCCATGCTTAGCGAATCGGAATGGGGACTAATGCAATGTCCACTGGATGTTCCATTAATACAGTTCGGAAGACAGGTTAGGAGGCCTCGAAGATGGTTCCATACGTGCTCCGGCGAACATGCCGCGATGCTCAAAGGAATGAGGCTGATGGGAATTAGTAGAGCGGGTTACACCCTCCCAAGCTCCGGTTGGTTTCCGCTATATCTGGATGTACTCAGGAGAATGATGGGTAAGCCTGATTGGGAGCCACTGAGAGTTGCTAAAGATGGGTGTGGCCTGCCCACGGTTTCCAATACTGTGGATGAGTTGGCAGTAATGATGGCTGGACTTGCGGCCGAGAAGGATGATGACTGGATCTGGGATGCAATGACAAAACATCCAGATCTGGTTGGAGGTTTCAATAGACTGGATTCAACCTGTCTCAAGGCAGGAGAAGGGAAAATCCTGGCGAAGGAAGGTGCGGATGGCCTACTAGGGATTTCCGTGGACCATCCAGACTGGCCTAAAGGCCTAGGAATAGTGATCAAAATAGCTCATGGATGGAACAGTCAGGCTACTTGGTACGTTGCCAGAGCCGTCTTGGGGGTATTAGGATTTGAACTGAGGAACCCATACCCCCTACACCGTCAGAAGGCGTTTATCGTTCCGGGAATAGTTCCAGAAATGATGCGTGAGGCTCTCGAGGAAGTTGTCACTTGGGATGAATGGGACCCCGATAGAGACAGATTCTCCATGGATTGGAAGGAATATTCCGAGGGCGTCACTCGACAAAATCCCTTTGCTAATGAGGGGTCCTGATGAAATTACTGAACTATATCAAAGGTAAATTTGAGGAGCCAGAATCAGCAGAATGGATGGACAATCTTTCGCCTTCCACCGGGAACGTCATCGGAAGTGTCCCTCTATCGGGAGAAAGTGATGTGAGATTGGCGATAGACGCTGCGAGGGAAGCACTCCCAGAATGGAGTGGAATGGATCCTTCTGATAGAGCCGGGTGGCTGGATAAGATTGCTGACTGCCTAGAAGAAAAATTTGAGGAGATTGCTTACTTGGAGAGCTTGGATACTGGTAAGCCCATATCACTAGCTCGCTCAGTTGATGCGACCAGGTCAGTCTCAAATTTCAGGTTCTTCTCAGAAATGATTAGAGATATGGAAGATGAAATCTACGAGATGGAAGATGCTACCAACACAGTGAAGCTCAGGGCAGTTGGAGTTGGTGCACTTATCACTCCATGGAATCTTCCCCTATACCTGCTTTCTTGGAAGGTCGCTCCGGCCATTGGAATGGGAAATACCGTAGTTTGTAAACCGAGTGAGCTGACCCCACTTACTGCCGATCTTCTAATGAGGGTCATTGATGAGGTTGGATTACCTTCAGGAGTGGTTAATCTTGTTCATGGAAATGGAAATTCAGGATCAATACTTACTGAAAGTCCTGATGTAGACCTTGTCTCATTCACTGGAGGAACATCGACTGGCGCCAAAGTTGCGCAGTCTGCATCCCCTCAATTCAAGAAGTTGAGTTTGGAGCTGGGAGGCAAGAATGCGAGCATAGTATTCTCAGACTGTGATTTAGAAGAAACCGTCAAAGGAGTGACAAGGGCTGCATTTCTAAATCAGGGTCAGGTTTGCTTGTGTGGCTCTAGGATACTAGTTGAGGACTCTATTTATGACCAATTCATGGAGATGTTCATAGAGTCCGTTGAGTCTATGGCCATAGGTGATCCAATGGATGATGGTACAGAACTAGGGGCGTTGATTTCCAAGCAACATCTGGATAAAGTTGAGAGTTACGTATCACTAGCTCTGGAGGAGGGGGGGCAGGTAGTAACCGGAGGGAAGCCATGCTTACCGAAAGAGTTGGAAGGTGGCAATTGGATGTCCCCCACTGTAATAACGGGCCTTGGAACTGAAACGAGGTGTTCAACTGAGGAGGTCTTTGGCCCCTTTGTAACTGTACATCGATTCAATTCAGAGGATGAAGCCATAGAAATTGCAAATAATACGAGATATGGTTTGGCTGGTAGTGTTTGGACATTAGACTTGGAAAAGGGGAGGAGAGTAGCCGAGAAGATCCATTCTGGCATGGTTTGGGTTAATACTTGGCTACACAGAGATCTTCGAGTACCTTTCGGGGGAGTGAAGGATAGTGGAGTTGGTAGAGAAGGAGGAAAATGGAGCCTGGGATTCTTCTCAGAGCCCCTTAATGTATGCGTCAGGCATGATTGATGCGCAAGACTGTAAGACAGGCATGTAGTCGGAACATCGATTAGAATGGCGCATATTGGAATCATCGGAGTTGGTTCGTACGTCCCGCCTCATGAAATGAGTAATGACGATTGGGCGGAATTAGTAGATACTAGTGACGAATGGATAACTACCAAGACCGGGATGAAAAAAAGGAGGATTGCCGACTCTGATGTGTGCACATCTGACTTGGCTGTAGAGGCCTGTAAGGTTGCATTAGAAAATTCTGGACTGAAAGTATCCGATATCGATTTGATCATCTTAGCAACATCTTCGCCCGATGTTCCTATGTCCTCGACGGCTGGGATAGTTCAAGATAAGCTAGGTTGCACCGATTGCGTTGCCTTTGACGTCAATGCAGTTTGTGCTGGTTGGGTTCATGCACTTGACATAGGATCTAGATTTGCTGGATCTGATGGATATGAGAATGTCCTAGTTGTTGGATCTGAGGTCTACTCTAGGATATTGAATTGGAGAGATCGTTCGACTTGTGTATTATTTGGAGACGGTGCAGGGGCCGTGGTACTTTCCAAGGTTCCAGAGGGGAAGGGAATTATTGGTTCTTGGATGATGAGCGACGGTTCTGGCTCTAGTGTCATTGAGATTCCTGCCGGAGGGACCAGAATTCCTATTCCTAGTGAAGAATTCAAAGATGGGATGCAATATTTTCACATGGACGGGAGGGCCGTTTGGGATTTTGCAATCGAAGCCTTTCCTCAAGCAGTATTATCCGTATTAGAAAGGTGTGGCAAAACCATAGATGAAGTTGACCTCATTATTCCCCATCAAGCTAACATAAACATCATCGAGAAGGGAATGGAGAAACTAGGATTGCCGATGGGTAAGACTTTCACTAATCTCCACAAGTATGGAAATACGGCCGGGGCCAGTGTTCCAATTGCCATGCACGAGGCCTTTGAAGAAAATAGGATAAGAGAAGGAGACTTGGTCGTCACAGTTGCCTTTGGTGGTGGCTTGGCATGGGGAGCTAATCTAATTCAATTCTAGTTTACTGGACCCCAAGAACCGGTATTCTGATCGAAGGATAGGATTGTTCCGTCTGGATTCTGACAGTACACATTTCCTGATTCGTCAACCCATACAAGTTGTCCATTTTCATTCATCTTTGCATCACTAGGGGGACTGATTGAATCGGTTCTAATCTCCTCTGAAGTGACAGATGTAGATCCGGGGACTGAGACATTTGAGTAAATTTTAGCCTCATTATTTTCCATTCCAGAATCTCCTGAAAGGGCGAATAATGACTCATCGTTTTGCCCCCTACGCCTAATAATCAGTAATCCTCCAAGTGCGCCAATCACTACTACAGAGACTAATGCAACGAAGATTAGCATGGTTGTTGATTCCTCGGCTTCTTGCCTGTCGGGATCATTAGGGAATGCGTCTCCATTGTCCCCCACTCCATCAAGATCAGAGTCCTCCCACTCAAATGGATCTAGAGGGAAGTCGTCAACGCCGTCCATGAATCCATCATCATCTGAATCTGGATCGGTAGCACTGGTATTTCTCTCATCTTCCTCTATATCGGACGAACCATCATTATCGTCATCTGTATCCGAGTTATCCCCTATTCCATCCATGTCATTGTCGTTCCATTCGGTCGAATCGAGTGGGAGCGCATCTTGCAAATCTGGGAATCCGTCATTATCATCATCCTCATCCTCTTCAAAGTCATTACAACCGTCAGAGTCGTTATCCACATCTACAGTGCTAGACCACCCTACTAGGCCCAATGGGCATCTATCGATTATATCGTCGATACCGTCCCCATCATCATCCATGTCTACTTCGTCATGGAGCCTGTCTCCATCTGAGTCAGTGAGGCATTCATCCTCTGACGTAGAGGATTCTTGGAGAGTTATCGTATTTTCTGGGCAAGATTCGGCGACTATGCTCCGTGCGGATGATACAAACTGATCGAGTGGTGCTGGGGTCTGTTGTGACTGACCCGATTCAGAGACGAAGAATCCCGGATCGGCTTCTAG
>DANL01000066.1 GCA_002499865.1 Euryarchaeota archaeon UBA121
TTCGATTACACTCAACGTTGAAAGACGAAACTCTACTTGGAGAAACATGGATGACCATGGATTGGAGACATCGGTTTGCTACAACTGTGGCTACCTTCCAGGGGCGTGGCTTCCAGGCTTACCATGCCCAGAATGTGGCGAGATACTCCTCTAAGCAAGACTGGAGTAGTCAGCCTCGGCTTCTTCCATCTCTATTTCTTCAACATCCATCTGTGCCAACTGGAGCTTCCCAGAAAGCTCATCATTAACTGCATGCCAATAAGAGTATGACTCGATTACCCATATCCCAGACTCTCTGCTTCCATTGCCGCTTTCCTTTACCCCTCCGAAAGGTAGGTGGGCCTCTGCACCAGTAGTTGAGTTGTTTATTCCGGTCATTCCAGCTTTAATCCCTGTCTTGAATCTGAAAGCCTCTAGCCTATCATTTGTGTAGCAAGCACTAGAGAGTCCGAATGGAGAAGCATTAGCCAAGCGAAGAGCGTCATCGAAGTCTTTCGCCTTAACTACCGTGACTACCGGGCCAAAAATTTCCTCATGGAAGCATTTCATGTCTTCAGTGACATTCTCATACACATGTGGCCACATGTACACCCCTTCATCCGCATCTCCATGGAATCCATCAGGAAGATTATGATTTGTAATTCTCCCAGATCCCCATGATTTGATGGCCCCATCACTTTCACAAATCTCTAGTCCCTTGAGGAAGTCTTCTCCATATTTCTCAGAGAGCATAGAACCGTAAAGCACCCCTTCATGACGCATTGAGTCTCCTATCTGAGTTGTTGAAACCTTATCCATAAACTTGGACATGAAGTCATCATATACGTCTTCATGTATTATCAGGTTCCCAAGACTAGTGCATCTTTGGCCACCGGTCCCGAAAGCGGCCCAATAAGCTCCCTCGACAGCATTTTCAATGTTAGCTGAAGGCATGACTACCAGGGGATTCTTTCCACCTAGCTCTAGTGATGCACTCACAAGGTTCCTCCCGCATGTCTCACCGATCATTTTCCCTACTGGGGTACTCCCAGTGAATGAAATTTTGTCTACCATCCCTAAGTCTGCCGCATCTACAAGATACTGTCCAGCGCCACTTCCCTTTCCATGGATGAGATTAATGACGCCATCAGGAAGACCCGCCTCATGCATGATTCGTGCAAGAGCAAATGAAAGTAGTGGAGAATCCTGAGGGGACTTCCACACACACGTATTTCCACACATTATAGCAGGAATCATCTTCCAGAAAGGAACAGCCGAGGGGAAATTACAGGCATTGATAATCCCACAGACGCCCAAGGGCCTCCTGTACGTGAACAACTCTTTGTCAGGAAGCTCGGAATTAACAGTCTGCCCATACAACCTTCTTCCCTCTGATTGGAAGAACAGACAAGTATCGATGGCCTCTTGAATCTCACCTCCGCATTCCTTCATGGTCTTCCCGATCTCCCGCGCCTGTAAGCGAACAAGATCTTCTTTCCTCTCCATCAATAATCTACCCATATTTCCGATAACTTGGCCCCTAGTGGGAGCAGGAGTGGAAGACCAAGATGGAAACGCCTTTCGAGCAGCCCGGAGAGCATCATGTACATCTTCCTTAGTAGAGAGGGGAAACTCTCCTAGAGTATCCTCCAACCAGGCTGGATTTTTACTGACAAATGTCTTACCATCGCCTGAATTACAAAGCCTTCCTGCGATAATATTGTATCCTCTAATCGCGGGGCTACCATTTGGATTTTCTAATTTCATTGTCTCGAAGCCAGTTTCCAGTACATGAGTCATGTATGCACCGAATCACCCAACAGACATAATGCTACTCATCGAGACACATCGTTCTGATAACCAATCGCAATTTTGGACATGCTTTGTCTGGAGGGTTTAACTAATGTGCCTTCGAGGTGTGTCCGCTAGGAGCCTAAGTACATGACCGATGACAATTCTGATTCCCTTACACTTAGAGTGGCTAAGGCCATACCGAGCGACGTTGGACACGGTAGAGCGCGTGTCCCATTCGATAATGATTTGAACCTCAAACCTGGGGACATAATAGAGGTCTCTGGAGAGAGAAAAACTGCAGCGATTGTCTGGAGGTGTAGACCAGAAGATGCGAACCTCGGGGTAATAAGAGTGGATGGAATCATCCGTAAGAACGCTGGAGTCAGTCTCGGGGATAGAGTCGATATCAAGAAAGTCGAGACACAGCCTTGTCAAAGACTAGTTCTCAGTCCAGTCATGGCTAAGCAGCAGAAGGTAAGATTCGGTCCCGGGATAGAGGGATTCGCACGCAGGGGACTAAACAAGAGGCCTGTTGTAGCTGGCGATAGGATATTTATCCCAGGAATGACTCTGTTCGCGGAAGCTCTCCCATTTGCAATTGTCTCAACCAAGCCAAAAGGTATCGTTCAAGTCTTACCAGATACTGATATTGTAATCAAAGAGGATGCAGTAGACGAGGAAGAGCAGGGGGATGTTCAGACAATTTCCTATGAGGACATCGGTGGCCTGGGTGACCAGCTCCAGAAGGTCAGGGAAATGATAGAACTCCCTCTCAAACATCCTATTTTGTTCAGGAGATTAGGAATAGATCCTCCAAGGGGAGTATTGCTTCACGGACCTCCAGGCACTGGAAAAACTCTCATCGCCAAGGCCGTAGCATCAGAGACTAATGCGCATTTCACTTCCATCAATGGTCCTGAGATTATCTCAAAGTATTACGGAGAAAGTGAGAAGCAGTTAAGAGAAATATTTGAGGAAGCAGCCGCCAATACTCCAGCTATAATTTTCATCGACGAGCTAGACAGTATTGCTCCTAAGAGGGAAGATGTAAGTGGAGAGGTGGAGAGAAGGGTGGTCGCTCAATTGCTGACCCTACTCGATGGTATGCAGGGTAGAGACAATGTTGTTGTCATAGGCGCTACCAACAGGCAAGACGCTATTGATCCAGCTCTCAGGAGGCCCGGAAGATTTGACCGCGAGATAGAGATTGGCGTTCCCGACAAGAATGGAAGAGCTGAGATAATTGGAATCCACACACGTGGTATGCCAATAAGTGACGATTTTGACGTAGAATGGCTACTTGATAATACCAATGGATTCGTTGGGGCTGATATCTCTGCACTTGTTAGAGAGTCCGCAATGAAGGCTCTCAGAAGGTACCTGCCCGAAATCGATCTAGATGAGGAGCATATACCTCCAGAAGTACTGGAAAAGATGGCAGTAATTATGGCTGATTTCAGGATGGCCATTAAGGAAGTTGAGCCAAGCGCGCTTAGAGAGATTTACTTGGAAGTACCGGAGGTATCGTGGGACGAAGTAGGAGGGTTACAAGAGATCAAAGATAGACTCAAGGAAAGTATTGAATGGCCACTCACTAAGCCAGAATTATTCGAACACTTTGGTATTAACCCGCCCAGAGGAATAGTATTGTTTGGTGCTCCCGGAACAGGAAAAACACTCCTTGCCAAGGCCATAGCCAATGAAGCCAAAGCTAACTTCATCACCATCAAGGGGCCAGAGCTAATTTCAAAATGGGTCGGTGAATCGGAGAAAGCCGTCAGAGAGGTATTCAAGAAAGCCAAGCAGTCTAGTCCTTCGATTATATTCTTAGACGAGTTTGAGAGTATAGCCGGAATTAGGAGATCTAGCTCGGGAGAAGGCTCTGACGTCATCAACAGAGTGGTGAATCAGTTGCTAAGTAGCATGGATGGTGTTGAGGGCATGGAAGGAGTGATAGTTGTTGCAGCCACTAATCGTCCAGAAATGATTGATCCAGCTCTCCTGAGGAGTGGAAGATTTGAGAGAGTCATGCACGTTCCTCCTCCTGATCCAGAGGCACTAAAGGCAATTTTGGAGATTCATACAGAAAACATGCCTCTTGGAAAATTCTCACTTGATGAGATAGCCTCTAAGCTTGAGAATTATACCGGTGCAGATATCGAAGCAGTTTGTAGAGAAGCGGGACTTATCGCTATGAGGGCGGATAGGAAAACGGTCAGTAAGAAGCACTTCGAAGAAGCAGTCGAAAGAGTCCGGCCTACTGTTACTGATGAGATGATGCTCTACTACAACAGGATGGAAGATCTCCTAACCAGCGGTCTGCAGTCAGTTAGAAGGCTACCTGACAGTCTCGCAGGAATAGAATCTGTATGAGGTGGAAAAGATGCCAACAACATTCGGCAGAGAGCTCCTCGGCAGGGATGTATTGGATGCTTCAAGCGATAAGCTTGGGACAATGGCAGATTTCAGCGTAGATATGGATACCGGCTCAATTGTTGCTCTTTTAGTGGTAATAGACCATGGAATAGACCCTAAGTTCCTTCCTTGGCCAACTGCAGATGGACTTTTGTCGGTCCCGGTTTCAGAAGTAGCAAACATAGGTTCTGCGATACAGCTATCACGTTGAACTCCTGATGCGTGAGTGTTCATGGCCCCACAACGGTATTAATACGAAGTTAAGGCTCGATAGCCATTCCTATAGATGGAGGTATAGGCATGGCAGACTTTAACGCATCAATCAGAAGGCTGTCATCTCCTAAATTTAGGAGAGGCGCATCGATTGCCGCCTTCTGGATTCTGATAGGAGTCCTCGCCGCAGAAATCCTCCAGACATACTTGGTTGATGGGGAAACCCAGCAATCTGCATATGGTGATGACTGGAATGATTTAGGGTCATTTAGATCAGATATCAATGATATGGGCATTGAGACAAATGCCTTGGTATCTAGTCCACTGTTACTCAGTGAGATAGATTATCCGGAAGAGGCCGTATTCGTTGTCTCAGGAGTCGAGAGAGACACTATTTCTCTGCCAAGATTTACGGGTGACGAGAGTGTTATCGAACTTACCGAAAGCGATGGCTACACAAATTCTGAGATTTTGGCAATCGAGAATTTCGTCCAGAGAGGAGGAACTGTTATCCTTATGGATGACTTTGGCTACTCAGCTCAATTAGCCAGTCAATTTGGACTCGATTACTCTGGACATAGACTGTACGATGGTCAAGCTTATGCTCACGAGCTAGATTACAACTATGTATGGATTAACACAACCTCTGCCTATAACTTCACAACCAACTCTGGATCACTCTCTTCCGTCAACCCCTGCCTGAAGGACTCTGATAGCGATGGAGTAATCGATTTACTAGATATTGAGCCTTTTAACACAGATATCACCACTTCTGGGATATCACTTGGCGATGCCGGACTCTGCTCACACAGATTCGATCCGATCACTTCAACTTGGGACTTCTCAGAGAACTATGATATCCTGACCAACGGCCCATCAGCCTTCGAGAAAGACAGCTCCTACAATCCTGTTGAAAATAGATATGCAATTGGGCGATCGACTCTAGACTCTTATCTAGATACCAATGATGATGGAAATCTGACCGTTGGCTTCGAAGCCGCAGGAATTGAGGATGACGAACAGGGGCCCTTCGCAGTCTATGTGAGGTACTGCTCCGACCGTCTATGCATAGATTCTGATTCAGGCAGAGTTCACTTTGTTTCTGACGGTTCTCTGTTGATTAATTCACTATATGATCCTGATTTCGACTCAGATTACTCTGGATTAGTCCCAAGCAACGATAATCGAAAATGGGCTCTTGATATCATCGCAGAGGCCCTCCTAATTGGCAATTCTAGCACTCTAGCGACAGAAAACGCAATAGTCATCTTCGATGAAAGTAGACACCAACAATCAAATATTGGTGGAGATACATACAATCTACTCTACTATCTTCTGATTTACTTCACAAATGACTGGATGGCGATGCTAATACTATTCCTAGGTCTTTTCATCTCGCTTGAGGCCGTTCTAATCAGGAAAGAAGACCCTGATGAGTGGAGGCACGTTTTCAGAATTATTTACTACGGATTCGGAGATGCAAGAAGGTATGAGTACTATCAAAGGCCACAAAAGATTAGACAGGTCCTTCTCACCAGGATAAGAAATGTAAACGCCATGTCAAGGGAAGAGTTTGACGCTCTTCCAGCGGCCGAACTTCAGAGGATGGTAGATGATAAGGTTCTGACAGATTTCATATTCAATGACAGGAGATACAAAACCGACGAATTGGTGGGTATCGTGAAGAGAATTAAGGACTGGGGAAATACTGATACAGAAGGAGTTGCGTAGTATGTGGACTAGAAAAGCCGCCATTATGTTGACCAGTGGAATCAGTTTGATTCTGGTTGGAATGATGATTTCTAATTTTCAACTGATGATAATTGGCCTATCCTTTATCTCGATGTTAGCGATCAATGGCTGGGTAGCTGGTCATTCCGATCTAACAATAATTAGAGAGACCTCCGCGACAAACGTCTACAAAGGTGATGACATTGTTGTATCTCTAACCATAACCAATAATTCATATCGCAGAACTCAACAATTGGAGCTTTTCGATAATGTACCTCATGAGATGAAGATGCGTAAAGGAATCAATCAAATGAGGATGAACCTAGGGCCTAGGCAGTCGACCACGATGAAGTATGTAGTCCGTTGTCCACTCAGGGGGCATTATACTGTAGGTCCGGTA
This sequence comes from Euryarchaeota archaeon UBA121, assembly GCA_002499865.1. Taxonomy (GTDB): domain Archaea; phylum Thermoplasmatota; class Poseidoniia; order Poseidoniales; family Thalassarchaeaceae; genus MGIIb-O5. Next base: position 6,533 of record DANL01000066.1, read on the forward strand.
TCTGTAAGATATCGCAATGCATTCAATCTCTTCGTGAGCGAAACCAAGGTTGATGATAGGTCCGATATCACAGTCTTCCCTCAAATTAGGGATATAGAGGAAGCACTTCTAAGATCTGATGTTCCAAAGATGTATTCAGGAGCGACAACTCTGAAAACTCCAGGGCCAGGTATGGAATTCTATGCTCTCAGGGAGTATCTTCCAGGAGACTCTTTCAGATCCATTAATTGGAAGGCTCTAGCGAGAACTGGGGAGATGATGGTCAATGAGAAGACAAGAGATGCAGTTACCGATGTATTCGTCATTGTTGACACTAGAGATGTTTCCAGAATAGGCACTGTACTCAAGAATCCTTTGGAAATGGGCACTGTAGCAGCAGCCTCAGTCTCCAATTATTTCCTCAAGAGAAGAGACTCCGTCTCTCTCGTTACTTATGGCTCAAGAATGGATTACCTTCCTCCAGAAACTGGAGATAAGCAGTACTTCAAGATTCTTAGTGGCCTCGCATCTGTCCAGTCCAAAGGCTCAATGCCTCTGCAAGCAGTCACTAATGCTCTATCTCCCAGAATCAGTCGGGGCTCCCCAGTTTTCATCATAAGTAGTCTTGAGGGAGATGGCACAACTCTGCCAGCAATCAGAAGTCTCTCCGGGAAAGGGCACGAGGTCATTGTACTATCTCCGAGTAGCATAGACCTGGAGAGGCTAGTCAGTAGAATTCCTCGAATGTCTTATGAAGTTCTGAAACTTGAAAGACAGAACAGGCTCACAGCGATAGCCGGTTATGGTGCTAAGGTCATAGATTGGACTCCGGATGTCGAGCTCTCTCAGGCACTATTACAGATAAATTTGAGTTAGGATGGATAGATATGGTAGACAAAAAAGTTTCAGAGAATTCCTCTCTAGAAATTTCAAGTCTGAGAAGAAGATGGAAAATAATTTTCCTGCAACTCATCTCAACTGCCGCTCTACTTGCGCTGATGAATAGAATGATCAAATTATACGGCTCCTGCTCTGATACATTTGTTGAATCATATGATGGCTCTAACTATTGGTGCCCATCATATGAGCATACTAGGGGACTAATTTGGTTCCAAGAGCAAACCGGCTCTCTCGTTCTCCCGGATGTAGTTCACGGATTAGACCAAACTGGAAACATGTCACTCGTCGCCCCGTTGATAATATGTGCGATTTTAACAGCTATCTGGATTTACACTCTCACCGCTAAGGAAAATATTAGCAAGAATATCAAGAGAGTAGTCATCGGGGGAATGCTAGCATGGGGTCTACTTCCGTTTGTTGTATCTTGGCTGGTTGCGATATCTAACTTTGGAATCCACCTACCTTGGGGCCCAACAGAAGATCTGAATCATTTGGACAATCTCTGGGAACCACTTCTCTTCATAATAGAGCTAGTTTTCTTGGGCATAGTATTCGCTCCAGTACTTTCTGGATTTATGGGAATTTGGGGCCTATCTAGGAAACTTCTGACATGGACCGTTGGATATTATTTGACAGTAATCGGAATACATGCTATCTTGACTTTTGAAGGCATTACCGAATCAGTCGATCTTGGCCTTTCACCACTTCCAGCTCAGATAGGGGAGGCTACCTTGCTAGGTGGATTGGTATCTCCACTGTCTCTGAGCTTGATGCAAGTAGCCATACTTCTACTGGTGTATCTAGAATCTGGCTCTGCTGTCATATCTAATATGGAGTATGCCTCAATGCTTCCAGGAGATGCAAGAAGAGATCCAGAATACGTGCGGCAGTTCAACAATGTTGTAAATGGCCACATAGCTCATCTGATTGGTGTAATGGCTCTCGTAGCTCTAACTACGGCAATTGCTCTTGAATTCGATGATTTCCTGATCTCCACAGTGAGTGCTCTTTCTGGAGGGCAATGGGCCGGACAGGTGAAGGAGTCACTAGAGCTACAACTGACATATGGGAAGGTAATCTCCGCAGGCCTATTCCTGGTAGTTGTGGCTGGAATGAGATTTATTCTACCTTGGCAGAGAGTCACCGGAATGGTTGAAACAGCCTTTCTCAGATTCAGATCAACTGATAACTAGCTATTTGACTCCAATCAACGAGCTAATCATTCTGAAGATAAAGTCAGATACAAGAGGTATCACAAAAATCAAAAGAACAACCGTGAGAAATTTACTTTCCATTTCGAAGGAAGATCCAACAGCCGAATTGATTTCCTCGAAGAAAATTAAAGCCGAACAAAATACAGCTACTACAACAGCTCTCTCAGGCCATGAAGAATATCGCCTTCCTTCTGTGAACTTCCGTCCTAGTAAGGTCCCCCGCGCTTGCATTACCACGTTGAAAACAACTACCAATATCAAAAATGCCCCTGATTTACAAATCTGATACACATTGGGTTCAAGTCAAGCCCCTCCCGGGAAGGGTCATGGACGGAGCCATATCAGTTACCAAGTGTAGTCGATGCAAGCTACCTTCCATTGTTCACCAACCATATAGTGGACAGCACCTCTGTGGTAGGCACCTATCAGATTCTGTTCGAAGGAGAACATCCCGTGAGTTGAGGAGGCAACTAAGCCTCCCAAAGGATGCAAGAAAGGAAGATGGGAGCCCCTTCGTTGTGTTAGTGGCTGTTTCAGGAGGCAAAGACTCTGCAGTCCTACTCACTATGATCAAGGATATCATTGGAAGCAGGAGGGACATCAGGATCGTAGCTGGCTGTGTAGACGAGGGAATCGATGGATACAGGTCCCCCTCCTTGGAGTGTGCAAGAGATCTTTCTGAAGATCTCGGAGTTGATTTCGTAACCTTGAGCTATGAGGAAATGGAATATGACAGGATGGATAAGGTAGTATCCAAGATTCCAGGAATGGGGGAGCTTCATGATGAGGCCAGTGGAATGATGCCCTGCTCGTTCTGTGGTGTTTTCAGAAGACAGAGTCTAAACTCTCTCGCAGACAAGGTAGGGGCGGATGTGATGGCATTAGGCCATAATTTGGACGACATGGCCCAATCAATATTGATGAATCTCCAAAAAGGAGAGATAGAGAGGTCAGTCAGATTGGCCCCTCATACATCCGCGCCAATCGAAGGTATGGTTCCAAGGATAGTTCCACTAAGATGGATACCAGAACAGGAAATCCACGCCTTCGCTATATTCAACTCTTTACCGATCCACCATGGTGACTGTCCTCATGCACCAGGTGCCCAGAGACAACAGAGCAGAGCAATAGTAGCCCAGCTAGAGTCACACACTCCCGGAGCACGGCATGGCCTGCTCCACTCTCTTGATCAGATTAGAGAGATTCATAGGGAGGTACATCCAGATTCTAATAGCAAGATTGGTAGTTGCTCCCTTTGTGGAGAGCCAACATCTAGACCTGTGTGTCAGTCATGCACAATGAAGAAATGGCTTTCAGAAGTACCTTGAGTGATTGTATGTTTGTTAATATCGCAGGATACAGATTTGTAGATCTCCCTGACAGAGACTCTCTGAGAGAGCCCTTCAGAGAGAAGTGCAAGAGCCTGGGACTCAAGGGAACTATTCTTCTAAGTCACAATGGAATCAATTTCTTTCTCGCTGGGAAAAAGGAATCAATTGATGAATATACATCATTCTTGGAAGAAGATGTCAGATTAAGAGGAATTCCTATGCATGTTTCAAACTCAGATTATCAACCATTTCGTAGAATGCTGGTCAGACTCAAGAAGGAGATTATCTCATTAGGAATCGATGAAATAAGGCCTGCTGATAATGAAGGTAAGTATATCCAACCAATTGAATTTAAGAAATGGCTTGACGAGGGCCGGGAGGTGATTGTCCTCGATACTCGGAATGACTACGAGCTCAGAGTTGGAACTTTCGAAAATGCCGTAGACCTTGATATCAAGTCATTCAGAGATTTTCCCAATGCCGTGGAAGAGCTTGAATATGACAAATCAACTCCAGTAGTGATGTTCTGTACAGGAGGGATAAGGTGCGAGAAAGCGAGCATGGTAATGGAGAGGAAAGGTTGGGAAGAGGTTTATCAAATCAAAGGAGGAGTGCTAGGGTACTTCAGAGAAACTGGAGGTTCTCATTGGAATGGAGACTGCTTCGTATTCGATCAACGCGTAGCACTCGACAAGAATCTTCATGAGGCCGATCATGAGATGTGTTTCAAGTGTAGAGAGCCCCTTTCTCCTGAGGATATAGAATCTGACAAGTACTCTGTTGAGGAGTACTGTCCATTCTGCTACGATAGGTTGGTTGGTCTGGTATGAAGAAGATCAATTTCTCTGAGAAGCTATCGGAGTTCTCGGATCATTGGTCTCCAAAGGTAATCGCTGAGATGAACAACTACCAATTTAAGCTGGTAAAGATAGAGGGGGATTTCGTTTGGCACAATCACGCCGACACAGACGAGACGTTCATTGTTCTTGAGGGGTCGATGTTCATTGAGTTAGAAGACGAGACCGTGGAGTTGAATGAGGGAGAGATGTTCGTGGTTCCTAAAGGCGTGAATCACAAGCCATATGCTCTCGAGGAGTGTAAAGTGATGATAGTAGAGCCCAGAGGTGTACTGAATACTGGGAATATCAATAACGATTTGACCGCATCTAATGATGTATGGATTTAGGATGGCTCTTCTTTCACTCTTAGGGTTAATTGCAGTGCAACCGCGAACATGAATATCACTCCCGCGACTCTGAAGCACGTGTGGAATGACCAAATCCCAGTACCTTCGACAGTAACCGACCATAGGAATGCCGCTAGCAATGGCCCTAGAATCCTAGCAAGTGCGCCGTATCCTTCTTGAGCTCCCATGACCATCCCCAATTCATGTCCCCCATTCTGGGCTTCAAAAGTCAGAAGAGAAGATTGAGTAGGTGAGAATAGTCCATTGCCGATAGCTAAACCTGCTGAAGAGCCTAGAATTAGCCAGGCGGATTCCGAGGGAACATAGGGTAGACTAGCTATCCCGAGACCACATAGTACAGTACCTAATATCATCAGCCTATGCATTCCGAATCTATCACTGAGCGGGCCTATCAGGCCACCTTGCACTATCACTCCTAGGAGTCCAATAAAAGCGAATATCCACCCATTCTCCATCTCGCCCCATCCCAGTCCTCCACTGTCAACAGACATGGCAGTGAATAGAATGAATGTACCATGCATCATACTGAATGCCATCAGGAAAAGGAAGTTAATCAGTACAAGTGTGGAAATAACGGGTATCTTCAAAACACCTATGATGTTGGAGAATGTATCGCTCAGTTTCTTCAATGAACTCTCTCGGGACCCAGACTCTTCCTTTGGATCCAAGCTCTCTTCTAACCAGAAGTAAGCAAGACCGAGAGATATCAGAGAAAGAATACTTGAGAAAATACAGGGCAGGAGATATTCATAATCTCTCCAAAAATTAGAATCAAAAACTCCTCCAATACCGGTTGCAGGATCTGAAAGAATACCGCCTATGAACGGACCAATCATGAATCCAAGGCCGAATGCAGCTCCCAGCATGCCCATTCTTCTAGGTATCATTTCAGTAGTGCTGATATCTCCGATATATGCCCTAGCTACTGCAATATTTCCATTTCCAGCCCCTGATAAGAACCTCGCAATAATGGCCATCTCAAGACTATTTGAAAGCCCGAAAACTATGAAGAAGACCGAGTTCGATACTAGACCAAACATGATTACAGGCCTTCTACCAAGTCTGTCGCTCAGTGATCCCAGAATGGGTGTAAACAGGAACTGGGCTAGTGAGTAAACCGCAATCACTACTCCGACCCAGAAGTCCCTGCTTCCCACATCATTGATTCCTTGACCAGACGCCAGATCCTGAACAAAATAAGTGAGGAAAGGAATGACGATAGTGAAACCTAACATGTCCACTAGGACAACTAGGAACAATACGGTCATCGGCGAACGACTACTAATTCTTGAACTCAATTAGATCACTCCGAGGGGACAAGAGAAAGATTCCTATCCCGTGTCGTAATCTCGGCATAAATTCCAGCCACAAACTCCTCCATTGGAACTCCATTAAGTTGCTCGCCTCCTCTGGATCTAATGGAAACTGTTCCATTTTCAGTCTCTTCATCGCCAATAATGACCATATATGCGGGCCTCATTTTTCTATGAGTCCTTATCTTCTTCCCTACTGTATTGTCCGAATCATCAACTTTCACCCTCACTCCAGATTCGTATAATGTATTTGCAACTGTGGCAGCGTGAATCTTATGCTTCTCAGATATGGTTATGATTTGAACCTGAACTGGTGATAGCCAAGTAGGGAAGTTGCCTGCCCAATGCTCTGTTAGGAATGCCACAAACCTCTCATGGGTAGAAAGTGGAGCCCTGTGAATCACGAACACCTCACCGTTCTCATGCCCGGTCTCGTCAGTGTATGTTAGCTCGAATCTCTCCTTAGCAGCGAAGTCTAGCTGTATTGTCGACATAGATTCCTCCCGCCCAAGAAGAGTCCTGAACTGAATGTCAATTTTGGGCCCATAGAAAGCGGCTTCTCCGACCGCCTCTACATAATTCACTCCTAGATTATCGAGAATTTTTCTGAGATGGTTCTGTGTGGTTTCCCAGTTCTCAGGCTGATCAATGTATTTGTCAACATTATCTGGATCCCATAATGATAACCGGAAGTAGTAATCATCGAATCCAAAGGCGGAGTAGTAATCCTGGACCATCCTGATGTTATCAGCAACCTCAGAGGCAACCTGCTCAAGGGTGCAGTAAATGTGAGCATCGTTCATTGTAAGCATCCTGACTCTGAGTAAGCCAGCCAATGTTCCAGATAGCTCATTCCTGTAAACAGTTCCATATTCAGCGATTCTCATTGGCAATTCTCGGTATGATCTTCTTTTGTTTCCATACACTAGATGATGGAAAGGACAATTCATCGCCTTCATGTAATACTCGCCATCATCCATTTCCATAGGCGGATACATCCCCTCAGCGTAGTGTGGAAGATGTCCACTAGTCTCGAAAAGCTCCTTCTTTCCGAGTACTGGAGTTGTTACACGTAAGTATCCGTAAGCCTCCTCAGTCTCCACCGCGAACTTCTCAATCTCTCCTTTCAAAGTCTCACCATTTGGCAACCAGACAGGAAGCCCCTTCCCTATCATCTCGTCAGTCATGTAGAGCTCCATTTCCTTACCAATCTTCTTGTGGTCTCTCTTTGCAGCCTCCTCGAGTTGTCTCATCCTCTCTTGTAGACCGGCCTTATCTGGATAGCACATCCCGTATATCCTAGTGAGAGACTCCCTCTTGCTATCAGCTCTCCAATATGCCTGGCTGGTACTCGAGAGTTTGAACCATCTGAGATGTGAAGTGCTAGGAACATGGGGTCCTCTACAGAGATCTATGAAGTCACCTTGCCTGTAAGCAGAGGAACCGACATCATGCCCTATCTTGTCGTCCATTATCTCAAGTTTGAACTTGTTATCTCTGAAAATTGAACGTAGCCCATCATTATCATATTCCTCTCTGGAAATAGATATATTACTCTTCACAAGCTCCTTCATCCTCTTTTCTATCTTTTTGAGGTCGTCTTCAGAAATCGGGTCCATGTAGAAATCATAGTAGAATCCATGATCTATAGGAGGCCCAATGGTTGGCTTAGCATCAGGGAACATTTCAGTAACTGCTTGAGCCAGTAGATGAGCACAAGAATGCCTCAGAATATAGAGCCCTTCTGGAGAGCTTCCAAAAATTGGCATTACAGAGCAATCAGAATCTAGCTCATAGGACATATCCCTCTCAATGCCATCTACAAGAGCAGCAACAGCGCCAGATTTCCTCCCATGGACGTTTGTGATAACCTCGCCAGCAGAAATTCCACTCGCATACTCGTGAACATCACTATCGCCAACTTCGACCGTTATCATAGACACTCCTCCTGATATGGCCGGTCACGCAATCGCGTTTGAAGGCGTCTGTCCTAAATTGAAATATTCGTACAAATATCTGTTCTTGTAAATCTGCAACCGGGAAAAAGAGCAATTAAATTACGAACCGATAAGACCAGTGCCCCCTTGCCATGGACATGGTCAGGTTGGGACTTCTTGTAAATCCGGATGCAGGACTAGGCGGAAGACTGGGTTTGAAGGGATCAGATGGGCAAGCGGAAATAGCGAGATCGAGGGGAGCACAGGATAGATCAGGCCCGAGGATGAGGGCAATGTTGGATCACCTAATAACAATCAGTAAGAAAAATTTAGAGGGAATCCAGTGGTACGTAAGCGAAGGAAGAATGGGTACTGATTGGATTCCACCAGCAATTTCTTCACTTGAAGCCATCCACTCTTCGAGTAGCTCCACAGATGCCGATGATACCAGCCAATTAGTCGGATCTATGATAGGGTCTGATATCGATCTACTCGTCTATGCCGGAGGAGACGGCACGACTAGGGACGTAGTGGCTTCCCTATCGGAATATGGCAGGCCTGAATTGCCCATCATCGGTGTTCCGACAGGAGTGAAGATGCATTCAGGTTGTTTCGCATCCTCTCCCAAGGCAGCCGCCGAGGTCCTCAGTGCATGGCTAGAGGGGGACCTCCTTTTGTCTTCCACAGAGGTCCTAGACCTAGATGAAGATCTTTACAGACAGGGAAAGTGGGTTGTCAGACTCTACGCCGAGGCAATTACTCCGGCAAGTCCTCGATGGATGCAGGGTTCTAAGATGAGAGTAGAGGCCTCAGGAGAAGAAGAAATTATTCAGGGCCTAGCAGATCATGTTAGGGAGACATTGATTGATGATCGAATGATGATTGTATGGGGCTCAGGAGGGACTCTTAGAACAATTGGCGGCATACTTGGGTTTGAGTTGAATACTCTGGGCATTGACATTACTGTCGGTGGCAATATTATTGGTTCGGATCTAAATGAAAACGAGATATTGTCTGCATTGAAGGAGCATCAAGGTGATGTGATATTACTCCTCTCGCCAATGGGCGGACAAGGCTTCCTTATCGGAAGAGGAAATCTTCAACTCTCTCCTGATGTCCTCAGGATAATTGGAGTGGACAGGGTCCTAGGAATTGTAACTCCTGCTAAGATGCTCACATTGCGTAGTCTCAGGATAGAGACAGGCGATCCTGAGATGGATGAAAGATTCTCTGATAAGAAGTATCTCAAGGTATTGCAGGGATATAGAACAACAAGAGTTCTTAAGGTATCAGTAGACTAAATTAAGGTCTAATTATTATCCAAAAAGATCAAAAAATGCGAAAATCATTGATTACTTCAGATTGAGTTATACATGAACAATTACTCGTCGAGATATGAACCTAGCACCCGATGACTACGATTTTGGAAATATAGAGAATTATTCTTTCGCAATGGAAGTAACCTGCTCAAATGATGAAGCAAGAAAAATGTTCATACTTGCATATGGGCACATGCTAAATTATAACCATGAGGAAGCTATTGCATGCTTCTCAAAATGTGCTGAATTAGATCCAGACTGTGCTATGGCATGGTGGGGAATTGCTTATTGCGTATCATCGAACTACAATTGGACTCCAGGACTTGGCTCGGGATATGACCCTATTCAGATGGCAATTTCTCTCAAAGAAGGATGCTCAGAGATGGAACAAGATCTCATCGATGCCTTGGCGGAGAGGCATTCAGAGGAAGCAAGAGATGCCGCCGACCCATCCGTACTCAACATGGGAAATAGCGCTGAGCTAAATATCGCATTCGCTGAAGCAATGGCTCCCCTTTATGAGAAATATAGTGGAAACCTAGATGTTACCGCAATCTATGTTGAAGCACTAATGAATCTGAAGGCATGGCAACTGTGGGATAAAGATACCAAGACTGGTGAAATTACGCCTGCCGACGAAAATACCCTACTTCTGGTGAAAATATTGGAAGACGCCTTCGAGACCAGTGAGGAAGCTAAGGTACATCCTGCACTTTGTCACCTATACTGTCACGCACTGGAACTTTCGCCATTCCCTGAGAAGGCACTTCCTGCGGCTGATGTACTCAGGACATTGATGCCCGGGCTCGGTCATCTAGTCCATATGCCGTCGCATATCGATGCATGGGTCGGTCAGTGGAAGGAGGCTATAGATTGCAACATCGCAGCCGTAGAAGCAGATGATAGGTATGTAGAGATAACTGGTAATGAATCCCAATTCTACAAATTCTATAGAATGCATAATCATCACTTCGTAGTCTGGTGTGCAATGTTCGATGGACAGTACGAAACAGCACTGAAGTATGCGCGCAAAGCAGTCAGTACATTGCCGGCTGGGGATTCCGACTCAGGTGTTCAGTTTATGCTTGCAGGAATAATCCCGATGGGAGCAATCTTCTTGGAGTCGTATGTAACAATGCCTTGGCATGTCATGATCAGGTTTGGAAAGTGGGATGAGATACTCAATGAGCCACTCCACACAGATAGGGAGGTTTTCCCTGCAGCAATAGCTACTCAGCATTATGCCAGAGGAGTGGCTTATGCTTCCAAAGGCATGGTTCCAGAGGCTGAGGCAGAGCAGTTACTATTCGAGGAAGCCCTTGATAATCCAGCTCTTCAGGGCAGAGTTCTTCATAACAATCTAATGTATCAAGATCCAAGTGAGGGTCCATGTATTCTCTTAGTGAATGATGCCGTACTTGCTGGTGAGATAGAATATAGGAGACAATTTCAAGCCAAGGCCAGAGGCGAGGATTACGACTTCTCAGAGGCATTCGACCATCTACGCAGAGGTGTTGACCTATCACTTAACTTAGCCTATAACGAGCCATGGGGCCAGATGCAACCAGTTCGTCATATTCTAGGGGCATTACTTCTGGAGCAAGGAGAAGTCGAGGAAGCAGAGGCCGTATACCGTGAAGATATCAAACTTTGGAAGAATAATATGTGGGGATTATTGGGGCTCAAACTCTGTCTCGAGGAGAGGGGAGATGCACCTGAAGAGCTTGCTGAAGTCACCTCGTTATTCAATGAGAGAAGCTCTCGTGCAGATATCATGCCTGCGAAGACCTGCTTTTGTGCCCAGGACAGTGTAGACAACAGTTGTTGCTAGTCTTGCCTAATAACAGATAGAGATGAGCCTCATATTTCCTGACCGCAGGAGGCTTTTAGCAGTCCAAGAAATGGTGGACTAGGTTTTCCGGGCCTGGATTTGAACTCCGGATGATACTGTGTCCCGACATAGTATGGATGCCCTTCAAGCTCCATTATCTCGCATCTTTTCCCAGTCTCATCCTTGCCAACGTACACCATTCCAGCGGACTCAATCCTCTCTATAAGATCAGGATTTACCTCATATCGATGCCTGTGACGCTCATCTACATGGCTCGTGCCTCCATACAATCTCCGAACCTTACAGTCATCCACTAAGAAGGGAGTTGGTTTTGTCCCCAGTCTCATAGTTCCCCCCATATGGGTCTTGGATATCTCTGGCATGAAGACAACAGCATGAACAGGGGAACTCTCATCAAATTCAGCCGAATTGGCTCCTTCGAGGCCCAGTACGTTTCGACAGAACTCTATCGTAGCTATTTGAAGACCAAGGCACACTCCAAGATAGGGCACATTGTTGACTCTAGCGTAGTTGGCAGCTGCAATCTTCCCCTCCACTCCTCTATTTCCAAATCCGCCAGGAACCAAGATTCCATCAGCCGACTTCAGAGTTGCCCACGCATCGTCGTGCTCCTGAGTCTTCTCTATAGGATCTAAGTTGGTGGACTCTATCCAGTCGATTACAAGCTTTCTATTCACGGCTAGGGCACTGTGCTGGAGTGCCTTAATGACTGAAAGATAAGAATCAGATAGTCCAGTATACTTGCCCACCATTGCTATTCTAACTTCATCTTCCAGCATATCGAACTTGTCAGCCATTACCTTCCATTCATCGAGAAGTGGAAGACTTTCTGGGACACTGAATCCTAGATTATCGGACACCATTCCAAGAACAGATTGATTATGTAATGAAATTGGAATCTGATAAAGATTGGAAACATCATGTGCAGAGACCACGGCATCTTCTCCAACATGGCAGAATGCTGCTAATTTTGATTTTGTTTCAGAGTCCAGAGGATTCTCCGATCGACAGACTAGTATGTCCGGGATTATGCCTAGTCCACGTAACTCCTTTACCGTATGTTGAGTAGGCTTGGTCTTCTGCTCACCAACAGGGCCCATTACTGGAACCAGACTAACATGAACAAAGCAAACGTTACCCTTGCCAGCTCTGAATTGGAACTGTCTAAGTGCTTCAATGAAGGGAGCGCTCTCTATATCCCCAACAGTTCCCCCTAGCTCAATTACACAAGCATCCGGAGTATTCGGTGTTCCATCTGCAGGTACATGAGCAACTGCTTCTATCCAATCTTGGATCTCATTAGTAATGTGTGGAACTACTTGGACTGTTTTTCCTAAATAGTCACCCTTCCTTTCTTTCTCAATCACTTTCGCATAAACTTTCCCAGTAGTGATATTATTATCCCTTGTTAGGGCCACGTCCAAGAATCTCTCATAATTGCCCAAGTCCAAGTCCACTTCGCCTCCATCATCCAAGACAAAAACTTCGCCATGTTCGAATGGAGACATCGTCCCCGCATCGCTATTCAAGTACGGATCGATCTTGATTGATGTTACTCTTAGTCCGGCTGATTTGAGAAGAACTCCGATACTACTAGCAGTCACTCCTTTGCCCAATCCAGACAGAACTCCCCCTGTAACTACGACATACTTCATGCAACCAACGGGGTCTGAAGCCATTGAGCCTCGCATATCAACATTGGGACAGTAATCCCACTTTATTGTACATCAATGACCAAGTATCTCCAGCTTTACGACGTAGCATGGCAGAGCCACCCGGAGACAGAATCCTAGTAACAGGGGCACTAGGACAAATCGGGACTGAGCTAGTATCGTCACTGAGGGAGAGTTATGGTAAAGACAACGTACTCGCCACAGACATAAGGGTCCCCAAAGAAGGATCAGGCTTTCCCGATGGACCATTCTCAAACCTCAGTGTTCTGGATGGGACAGGGATGGAAAATCTAATTCTGGAAGAGGGAATAGGAACAGTTTTCCACTTAGCAGCTATACTTTCCGCGACAGGTGAGAAAGATCCTGACCTGTGTCAAAGAGTGAATGTAGGTGGTACAGTATGTGTTCTGGAGGCGGCTAGAGATTTCGATTTGAAGGTCTTCGCGCCCTCTTCAATTGCAGTATTTGGCCCCGACTCTCCAGATATTGCTCTCCAATCCAGTCCTCTTAACCCAACTACAATGTATGGTAAGACAAAGGTAACTGGTGAGATATTGGGCTTGAACTACTGGAAACAGTATGGTGTAGATGTACGTGGACTTAGGTTTCCAGGATTGATTTCATGGAAAGCACCCGCTGGGGGAGGTACTACCGACTACGCAGTAGATATTTTCAGAGCCGCCGTAGAATACGGGCACTACGAGTGCTTTGTCAGTGAAGATACCAGATTGCCCATGATGTACATGGACGATGCGATTAGAGCTACTGAAAGTATCATGCAGGCTGATTCAGAAAGCCTGGGGGATTCTAGGGCAGGATATAATATCAAGGGAATATCCTTTACTGCGGGGGAATTAGCTGATAAAATAGCCGAGAGAATACCTGAATTCACTTGTGATTTTATCCCAGATTTCAGACAGAAGGTAGCAGACTCTTGGCCAAATGATGTTGACGATCAGCCGGCTAGAGATGATTGGGGCTGGAAAGCAGATTACGATTTGGGAAGAATGGTCGATGAGATGATTTCCAACATTAGCTAGTCATTCCTCTAGGCCTTCCTCATCATTCCATTCAGGAGTTGTAGGGTCCTGCTTCGCCCATAGTACGTCATTAATCCTGAGTACGCTTATTGCGGCCTCGGTAGATCCTGAGATAGAATGCCTAGTTACAAACAAAGGATCCAGGATCCCCATCTCGTCCATCCTTGTTTTTCTCCCCGTCATTGCATCAAGCCCTATCCAATGGCCATTTTCCTCATCGGACGTTTGCGCCGCAGACAAATCCAGAACTACATCGATTGGATCTAGTCCGGCATTTTCTGCAAGAGTCCTGGGTATCACCTCTAGTGCCGCCGCATAGCCCTCTATCGCCAATTGCTCCCTGCCTGGATTTCCTAGAGCGAAAGACCTCAGGTGCCTTGCTAAATGTGTTTGAATCGCACCCCCTCCTGGTATTATTCTTGAGTCTCTTATGACCCTAAAGGATACACCCATGGCGTCATCAAACGCCCTAACTGCCTCCTCTCTAATCTGAGGAGATGTTCCACGGATGACCGCAGTTAATGCACCTCCTTCAGATCCTTCAATCACAGTATGGGTTATTCCCGCCACTGTTTCTTCTCCCCTGCTAGTGAATCTTCCTAGGTCATCTTCTGAAATCCTGGTTGGTCTCCTGACCATACGGGTTCCTGTTATTTTTGAGAGACGCTCCAAATCTTCTCTCTCAAACCTCCTGTAGGAGGTTATCCCCGCTTCACTTAGCATAGAAATAGCATCATCTGAAATCCCATCTCTGACAATTAATAGCTCAACTCCCAATGATGAAAGATGAATGACCGCTTCTCTCAATTTTTCCAAAGACCTGTCATGGAATCCCTTGAGGACCCCCGGACTACTGACCTCTATCTCCGCATCCATCTCAAGCTTGGCATTCTCGAGGCCACCGTCAAGTATCGCAATGATGCCACCATCGGAAGAGGAAGGGGTTGAGATATCGACCCTAGTTTTGGCAATCATCAGACCATTTACTAGACGACTATCGATAGTGGACCCTCCGCTGACTTGCAGTCTCTTAATTCTCAGCCTTTCCAAGTCATCACCACCTTCCTCATCTGATAGTAAATCAGCAGCATCAAAAGCGATTTCAGTCATATGAGAAGCTAATGATTCGCCAATCTTACCGGCTAGTGTAGTGGAGATTACAGACTTCAACTCTTCCGTTGAATCCGCCTTTCTTGAAACTCTATCTAACTCCGAAATTGCCTCTCTCTCCGCCAGAAGAAATCCATTAATCACAACGGACGGATGAATCCCCATTCTGACTAGTTCAAGAGAATTCTGCAGAAGCTCTGCAGTAAGGATCACCGTTGAGGTAGTCCCATCTCTAGCTGACTTGTCCTGTGAGGATGAGGCGGAGATGAGAAGCCTGGCCGTTGGATGCTCTACCTTTGCGGCCTCAATTACCGTAACTCCATCGTTAGTTACCAGGCAATTTCCATCGTCAGAAACTAGCATCTTATCCAACCCCCTGGGGCCAAGGGTAGATCTGACCGCCCCTGCAAGAGCTACAGCTGCCTTGACGTTATTCACTAGAGCAGCACGCCCTTCCAGCCTATCGGTGTCCTGCAACGCAACATCATGCTCAGCCTGCACCATGACACTCGGAATCTAGTCCTAGATTTGAACTACTCCATTAACATTGTATTCCTAATTCTATGAAAGGGCTCCTATTCCAATGCGTATATTCATATATGGTACTATTATCGCACTATACAACCGAGAGTTAACTAGTGATTGAAATGAGCAGTTCAAATTCCGATGAATGGGAGGAAAAAATGATTGAGCAGATGCTCAATCTGTTCAATCAGATGGGCATGCCGATAGATAAATCGGAACTAGAGGATACGATTTCAAGAATCCGTCAGCAGTTTGACAATATGGGTATAGATGCAGAGAGTATCTACAATAGTAACGTAAAAATGAATTTTCAAGGTGACCCGGAAAACTTCCGGAAGCAGATGGAATCTTTCATGAACCACCCTGAAGGATTTTCAGAGATTTTCAAGAACATGGGCATAAATGTCCAAGTAGGCCCTGACAACGAGCCAGCTGAAGTAGTGGTGGAAGAAGAACAAGAGGATGAGTCAGATGTTCCTCTAGAGGATACCTACCTCGATGGAACCTCGATGTATGTTACTATCGATGTCTCGAATATTGTGGATCTAGATGAGGGAACCTTCGAGCTCATACTGTCCCATGGAGGAAAGGTGCTACAACTAATGAGGAGAACTCAGCTCAGGCCTATCAAGAGTATCAATCTCCCACAGGCGGCCAGCTCAGTTTCCGACTGGAACCTGAATAATGGCATACTAGACATCACTTTCGATACGGCTTAGCCTATCATAGGAGGAAAAAAAATGACTGGACCAGTAATTGGAATAGATTTGGGAACAACAAACAGCTGCGTGGCAACATTGGAGGCGGGTAAACCAGTGGTTATTCCCAATTCAGAAGGCTCGAGAACCACTCCCAGTGTTGTTGCATTCTCTAAGAATGGGGGCGACAGAGTGGTCGGTATAACCGCTAAGAGACAGGCTGTTACTAATTCTGAAAGGACCATTATGTCCGTAAAGAGGGAGATGGGTACTGATTGGAAGAAGGAGATAGATGACTCCGAGTATACCCCACAGGAGATTTCAGCGTTTATCTTGCAGAAGCTAAAGTCAGATGCTGAGGACTACCTAGGCAGAGAGGTAAATCAAGCAGTGATTACGTGTCCAGCATACTTCACAGATGCACAACGCCAGGCAACGAAGGATGCCGGGAGGATAGCTGGTCTCGAAGTTCTCAGAATTATCAACGAACCTACGGCGGCGGCACTGGCCTACGGCGTCGATAAGGATGACGATCAGACAATATTGGTATATGACTTGGGAGGAGGAACTTTCGATGTCTCAGTCTTGGAGATATACCAGGTAGATGGTCAGCCCCAAATTGAGGTCAAGGCTACGAGTGGAGACAATCGTCTTGGTGGCGATGACTTTGATGAGGTAGTCATAGACTGGCTGGTTTCAGAATTCAAGAAATCAACCGGAATCGATCTGTCGAGCGATATGACAGCAATAACAAGACTTCGAGAAGCCGCCGAGAAGGCCAAGATCGAACTTTCAGGTACTAGTACTACCCAAATCAATCTTCCATTTATCACAATGAGTGGTGACGGTCAACCAGAGCATCTGGATATCTCTCTGTCTAAGGCCAAATTCGAGGATCTTATTTCCGATCTTGTAGAGAGGACCATGGGCCCGACCAGAAGGGCCATGAAGGATGCTGGAATTAAGAAAGGAAACGTAGACAAGGTCATCCTAGTAGGTGGATCTACGAGAGTCCCAGCAGTTCAAGAAGCTATAGAGAAAGAAGTCGGTAAGCCACCCTTCAAGGGCATAAACCCAGACGAAGCAGTCGCAGTCGGAGCAGTCCTCCAGGCAGGGATAATAACTGGAGATGAGGGAGTCACCGACGTACTACTGCTCGATGTTACGCCACTTACTCTTGGTATCGAAACACTAGGGGGAATCATGACGACAATGATCGAGAGGAATACTACAATACCGACTAGAAGATCAGAAACATTCTCCACTGCTGCTGACAATCAACCAGCGGTAGAGGTACATGTTCTACAGGGTGAGAGAGAATTTGCTAAGGATAACATTACTCTTGGAAGATTTCACTTAATGGGAATTCCCCCTTCTCCAAGAGGAATTCCACAAATCGAGGTGACCTTTGATATCGATGCTAATGGAATTGTAAATGTGTCTGCCAAGGATTTGGGGACGGGAACAGAGCAATCGATCAAGATAGAGAGCCAAACATCCCTTAGTGAGGATGAAATTAATGCTAAGGTAGCAGAAGCTGAAGAATTTGCTTCTGAAGATAAGAGAAGAAAGGCTGGCGTTACTCTGATTAATTCCGCTGATGGAATGGTATATCAGGCTACGAAAATGCTCAATGAGGCGGCAGAGAAAATCTCAGACTTGAATGCAGAGCCAATACATGCTAAGCTCGAGGAATTGAGGGCCTTGATAACAAAGGATGACAAGACGATAGACGTAGACGATTTGGACGAGGCTGCCGTGCAGGCTAAGATGTCAGAGGTTGAGGAGTCATTACATGAAGTATCGGCAAAGCTCTACGAGGCAGCCGCGGCCGAAATGGCCGAACAACAAGAAAGTGAAGGCTCAGACGACGTCGTCGAGGCCGACTTCGAAGAGGTCGAATCAGAAGACAGTGACGAGTAGTTAGCTTTCTGTGATCATCCTGTGCAGAGTCCTAACATGTATTCCCGAGGTACCAAACTGGAATAGTGGGTTTTCTCCCTCTGAACGGGCTTTGGAACCGGGGCCCCATGCTGATCCTGCAATGTCAAGATGAGCCCAAGGAATCTTTTCTCCTTCCTCGGTAAATCCTCTATTTGGGACGAAAAACTCCAAGAATGAGGCAGCGGTATTAGAAGAACCAGCTCTTCCACCGATGGAACCATTTCTTATGTCTGCGAATGCCGAGTCAGTCATGTACTTACGGAATTGGCTATTCAAAGGCATCCTCCAAACCGGCTCGCCACTTCTTTCTGCGGCAGATTTTAGACTCTTGGCCAAATCATCATTGTTTGACCACATCCCGGAAATCTGGTTACCCAATGCCACAATAACCGCACCAGTTAGTGTGGCTAGGTCTACGATGTATTCAGGATCAAGCTCACCCGCCTTCCAAAGCCCATCTGAGAGGACATTTCTCCCTTCAGCATCTGTACTGAAGACTTCTACAGTTTTCCCGGAATATGTTTTGAATACATCACCCGGTCTGTAAGCACCAGATCCTGGCATATTCTCAGCAAGACAGGATATTCCATTTACTCGCCTGGGATATCCAGTTTCATAGAGTGCTTCCATAAGGCCAAAAACAGTAGCAGCCCCACACATATCATACTTCATATCCCACATTCCACTAGTGGGTTTGATAGAGATGCCTCCAGTATCGAATGTAATTCCCTTGCCTACGATACATGGTCTCCGGACTCCCTCGTCCTCATCAGGATTCAATGTAAATAAGACCATACAGGGCTTCTGATCGCTCCCCTTCCCGACGTTGATTAGTCCGCCCATTCCAAGCTCATGCAGTTTTTCCCAATCATAAACCTCAACTCTTACGTTTTCCTTACCCTCGGCCCATTCTTGCGCTCTTCTGGCGTATTCCATTGGATAGAGAACATTAGCAGGCTCGTTACCCAAATCACGAGCCGTATGGACTCCTTTTACCACAGACTGTACAGTTAGAAGCTCAACACTGAGCTTCTCATGGTACCGTCTACTGGCTTGAAAATCAACTTTCCATTCTTCCTCGATATGATCATCTGGTTTTTCCTGATGCTCCAAGAAATCATAGTCCCGAAGCATCATACCCTCAGCAAAATCCACCATTCTATCTGCGTTCCAGCCAGTGGTGAATCTAACAGTCAGATCAGTTCCCTTCTTCTTCGACAAAGATGAGATTAGTCTGGCTCCAGAATTCCTCGCCATCTTGTGACTCATACTTTCTCTATCACCCATGCCCACTAGGATGATGTTACAACTAGGCGTCCACAAGGACATTCTAGTCCCCTTCTTTCCTTCGAAACCACCCGAACCGAGTGCGTCCCTGACTAGCCCTCTCTGGCTCCTATTTAGCCCATTAAGTGAGTTATTAGGGGCTTTCTTAGTATCTTCAAATACTGGTAAAATCAATTGCGCGCCTAAATCGTTAAATTCACTATTGCTTATCTTCATAAATAGCCCGAACTACCCGATTAGTAACTAGTTTACAAATAATTCTGTCTCAAAATATCAGTTTAGAGCTCTAATTATTAGACTAGAAAATAAATTATTAATCAAATCTAGTATTTCTTCCATTAATTGATGCGAGAGCGAATGCGATGAAGACGAGCAGCATAGAAGGAGCTGGAAGAAGGCCCGATTCGTCAACCTTCATCTCTGCAACGCCCTCGTCGACTAATTCGCTAGTCCACATGGACGAATCTATCACTCTCTTCTGATAGTAGAGGGCCCAAACCCCGTCGCTAGAAATCGGAGCACCTGTGAAATCGAGGATCGTGACAGTGCTGTTCGTGGCATTGACCGCGAAGCCGTAACCGGAGGAAGAGAAGTTGAAATCTGACTCCCTCTCATGAATGTCCATGGATCCAGTCACTTCCAAAGGTTCATTCGATCCTGGAAGCCAAAACTCCATCGAATCCTCATCCTCGAAATATATGAGAGTTGCATTTGACGTACTCGAATGACCTAGGTTAGAAACGCTTAGACGCACTTTTCCGTCTTCCACCTCTAAGGAGTCGACAACAAGACGAGCTCTCCAGTACCATACATTCTCTATGAGGTAATGCATCACATCCAGCTCCTCGCCTAATCTGTCTGAGAGGGCTTCTACTGTCCCTAGTAGAAACTGCTCGTCATCGGTCTCGAAGGTGAACGTCGGGTATCCCATCACACCGTAGCCGTAATCTCGACTGGTTCCACAGTTGGGATAGAGACCTTGATTAGCGTTACGAATAGGGATTTCAGAAATATTTGAATTCACCTCATCTCTAATATGGTGGTACATTTCCCAGTCAGAAGGTTGCTCTGGCCACTTTCCCCATGGGTAGAGCATGATCCAAACCCCAGTGTGCATAGTGATGTACAGGTCGGCATCAGGAACTACTTCATTCATGTAAATTGAATTAGCAAGAGTCTCAGACTCACTGAATGCCGAACTTCCAGGTTGAGTGGAATCACAGGTGTTCCAGTAGTGGTCGTAGTTCCTGTTCAAATCAACCTGATTGACATTCCATCTTGTATCAAAGTCATTTCCGTCTGCATTAAGCATGATCAGGATATGTAACTCAGTCGTCGCCAATAGATCAATTACCGCTTGATCCCCATTTGCCCATCCCTCGATGTAGTATTCAGCAACTAGGAAGGCGAGCTCAGTACCCAAGTGCTCATTTCCATGATGGCCACCATCTATGTACACTACTTCTTTCCGTTCCAGCCCAGCTTCGTCTATTTCCTTGAAGTGCTCACAACCCTCGAATTGGCTCGACAAACAAGCACCACCCTCCCAATCAGAGATCTGTAGCATCCAAATTTCTCTTCCCAGTTCAGTCTGTCCTATGCTGAACATCTCGACAATTTCAGGATAGTCATCGGACCACTCGTTGAGATCTAGAGTTAGGGTTGCGTAGGAATGATACCAATGCTCCTGGATAATATCCGGCTGACCAATTTGAGAAGAAACCATAGGGGATGCTAAGGTCACTATCAACGATGACAGAACTAAGGAAGCCAACCATTGACGCATACCTCACTGAGAAGGTATCAAGATACAATCATTCTCCTGTTTTGCTCAGAAAGCTCGCAATATGACATGAAATAATCTTAGTTGCAATCAAGGCGGCATTGAATTCGGTCAGAGGGCCATCTTTCCCAGGCGCTATCTCGTTTACATCTGCTCCCAGAACCTTGACGCCAGAAGAAGAAAAGACACTCTCTATTACTTCAACTGCTGCCCAATGAGAAAGGCCTCCAGGAACAGGCGTACCGGTAGATGGTACTAATTTCCCATCAAGCCCATCTATATCGAAGGTAATCCAGACCGCCCCATCAATTTCAGAAATACTCTCGAGCATGTCCTTCCAACCTCCGACTCCCTCTAGGATGCCTAGTATATCTCTGGCATACCATGTCTCCACCCTTTCGTCTTCCAATGAGAATTTCGCCTCATCCTTAGACAGTGCTCTGGTACCAATCTGAATGACCTTGCCAACGCCTGCATCGAGAGACCTCCTGATGGCAGTACCATGGGAGTATCTCTCTCCTTGAAGCTCATCTCTGAGGTCAGCATGGGCATCAATTTGGATCAGTGTCAAACGAGAGAGGTCTCCCTGTAATTCTGGGTGACCTGATAACGCTTCCATTATCGGAGGCAAGATCCCGTGCTCACCTCCGAGTATCAGAGGAAATATATCCCCGACCCACTCCGAGAAGTATTCACGAATTGAGTTCAACTGCTCCATTAGGGTTCCAGCTTCAGAACTCCATGGCTCTGCAGTATGGAATGAAAGCCCACAGGGGAGCTCTTCTTGAAGTAGAGGATCATATAATTCGACTTGAGAACTGGCATCTATGCAAGCCGAAGGGCCCATCTTTGTGCCTTCAATCCAGCTAGTGGTCATCTCAAAAGGTATTGGAAGAATTACAACGTCCCATGGTCCTTCATCGCTCTCCTCAAGCCCCAGGAAACCAGTTCGCCCATCATCCTCCATGCACCCGCGTCTCTGCAATGTAGAATAACGACTTCGCATACATAATCACCCGATTTTGAAGAGTTCAGTGAGACCGTTGAAATAGAGCGCCCTCCCCTGTATGCATGTCTGGAGGCGTCGCGATGGGTTTGACACTAGCACAACTTACTTCTGCAATCAGAAGCAAGGTAGACTCCGATATGGAAATAGTCGTCGCAGAGTCAATCGCTGAGCACGCCCTAGGTTTCTTCGGCTTCTCAAATAGGATTATTGACAATGCTCTGGAGCCTACTGATAGAAATCTATTCTATCAACTCCAAGACTACGATCTACTGACAACGGAGTCAGAGGAAACAACTCTCTGGGATGGAAGAGAGTGGAGGATTCACTATTGGAAGTTTAAAGCCAATGCAGAGGAGTTTGCTAGGGCAGCCGCAGAAGCGGCATTACTGAACCAGAAAGAAAAGGACCCTTACTCAGATGTGTATGAAGATGTCCCGGTTTCCCTATGGAAGGAAAGATCAGGCGAAGATGATGACTACGAAGAGCCTCTATTCTGATTCTATCGAGAGGCG
>DANL01000080.1:0-10539 GCA_002499865.1 Euryarchaeota archaeon UBA121
TCTTCCGCGTTATCAAACATCGGCATTTGTACCGAGACAATCATTAGCATTACTAGGGCAATCGAACGGGCTACATCGCTTCGCATGGGCGTCACTGGCGTTCATGAGAAGATGTGAATGATATAACAATACCGTTACATGCTCCTCTAAGTAAACATATCGAATTATCACCCTTTAAGGGTGTGTTTGGGGCCTGAAGGCATAAAATTCAACTGAACATGAGAAATGTAATCAAATTTGATAAAAAATAACTACTTCTTCACCCAGCTTTCATCGTCCCTCTGTTCCCAAATTCCACAATCCTCCCCTTCGTATCTCATTGGGATGGTGTCAGTGTATTGGCCACCAGGAGGAAGATCTTCCCATGACTCGGCATAGTTTTGAACATTTTCCGACTCTTCTTCCAAACCGGGAGGCACTGGAGGAGGAGAGTTTTCTATCTGGATGTTTGAATGTCCTGGTCCCTCAGCTGAATCCTGCTTTTTAGCGAAGACATTGGATATTGGTAATGCGCCCATGCCAGAGAATTTGGTCGAGTACATCAGCACTCCCAAGAGGGCAAGTATTGCCAAAACTGCTAGAGCGGATATTCCTGGACTCAGCTTCATCCTGTCGACTAGAGATAGGGGATTCCCATTATCGCCTAGGCCGTCGTTATTGAGATCCTCCCACTCATTCGGGTCTTTGGGAAACACGTCTCCACTATCTGGAACTCCATCGTTATCATCGTCCAAGTCGAGTAAGTCGCAATTTCCGTCCAAGTCGGTGTCTTCGGGCACGGACTGATCAGAAAGGGGTGATGTGTCGCAAAGCGCCTCCGAAGAGTCGGGCCAACCGTCATCGTCATCGTCCATGTCCGCGTTGTTTCCAATTCCATCGCCGTCGGTGTCTTTTGATTCGCTCGGATCTTCAGGGAAATCGTCATCCACGTCCATTACAGAATCGTTGTCATTGTCCGGGTCTAGGAAGTCGCACGAGCCGTCATTGTCCGTGTCCAAGGGCGATGATAGTGCGTTCAGAGGATCTGTACCACAGTTCGGCTCTATAATATCGGTCCAGCCGTCTCCGTCATCATCGTAATCCTGGTTGTTTCCGATACCGTCAGAGTCGGTGTCCTCCCACTCTGAGGCATCGAACTGGAATGAGTCTTCGGCATCTTCATAACCATCTCCGTCATCATCCGAATCCATGATGTCGCAGATATAATCTGAGTCGAAATCATCAGGTAGAGAAGCGGAGTCCTGATGATTGGACTGGCAGGTAGATTCATCTGAATCGGACCACCCATCACCATCGTCGTCGGTATCTGCGTTATCCCCTATCCCGTCTCCATCGAAGTCATACTGCTCGGTTGGGTCGGTGTCGAATGCGTCGTATTCGTCGATAACTCCATCATTGTCATCATCGAAGTCGGAGTTATCTCCCTGTCCGTCTGAATCTGTGTCTAGCCACTCCTGTGGGTTGTTAGGGAAATGATCGATATCATCGGGATATCCGTCGTCATCGTCATCGTCGTCCATAACGTCACAGATGCCATCAGAGTCGGAGTCCGGTGGGACCGAGCTGTATGAGAGGGGGTCTGACCCACAGAGTATCTCATCTGCGTCTGAGAATCCATCGGCATCATCATTTGTGTCTATATTGTTTCCAAGGCCGTCATTGTCGGTGTCGATCCACTCGGTACTGTCCAAAGGGAAGTCGTCATCGCCGTCAAGATAGCCGTCATCATCGTCATCGCCGTCTAGCCAATTACAGATAGTATCGCCGTCTGTGTCGGATGGCTGACTGGAGTAGTCAAGTGGATCGGTGTTGCAATCTGCCTCTGAGGTATCATTCCAACCGTCTCCGTCATCATCATAATCTGCATTGTTACCCAATCCATCATTGTCTGTATCGGTTGTTTCACTGGGGTCTTGAGGGAAGTCATCTTCGTTATCGGGAGTCCCGTCATTGTCGTCGTCAGAGTCCATTGTATCGCAAACTCCGTCGCTATCGAAGTCCGAGGGGGTGGAGTTGTAGTCCTGGGGGTCGGTCCCACACTGGATCTCAGTGTTATCCTGCCATCCGTCATTATCTGAGTCTAGAGAGAAAATAGTCACGGTGAAGTTGTAGTATCCATCACCGGATAATGCCATGGCCCTCATGATGACGTTCAGGCCGCTGACCTCTGGACCGTCTGAAGTCACGTATTCGGCTCCATTGTTATTGAGTGAGGAGTCTATCAAGGTGAGGTTTGACTCCCAGTATATGACCAAGTAACCAGTAACATTTGTCGAAGTCATGTTAATCTCGACGCCATGCTCATCGGGGACAGAGAAAATGTAGTAGTCGTCGCCGTCATCGCTGGATGACTTCCATCCGGAGTACGTTGAAGAGCTGTTAGTTAATTGTGGAATTGAAAGATTCGTCGCATTGAGGTAGTCATCACCTGCATCGTCTCCCGAGCCTGCATCGTTCTGGTTGTATGCGGGATTACCTACTATAGAGAACAAGCTCAATGTGACGTTGTAGGATCCGTACGATGGAACTTGTGGCCAATCCTTGATTTCTAAGTAGACGTTTGAAGAGCTGACATCAGTACCATTGCTCCCGACTGTCTCTGGAACTGACCCAGTATAGGCGATATCTATCTGGGTTCCATTTGAGTCGTATAGCCACATATCGAAGTCTGCGTTTGTGTTGTGGTACATCTCGATATAAATCCCATATCCCGAGGGGACGTAAATTGAGTACCAGTCATCATCATTGGAGGTCGAGAGATTTCCTTGGAATGTCGTTAGATTAGTGATGTTTACACTCAGGGCGTTGGACAATGAACCTCCTGCGTCCTGACCACTTCCTGCATCGTTTCCGACGCCTCCGCCTCCGCCTCCGCCAGATCCATTGCCGACTGAGAAAATCCAGACCTGCATCGAATATTGCCCGGATCCAATGTACTGGTCCACCCAGATGTAAACTGTAGTCCCACCTACGTTTGTTCCATTGGAGGTGACATGGTCGGATTGCCCGGTCCCATTGGTACTCGCGTCAATTTGGGCCCCACCCGAAGTTCGAAGGATGAGGTCGAAATCGCTGCTTGATGGTATATTTATGGTTACGGCTAGCCCTGTTCCGGATGACATATTGATTGCATAGTAATCGTCTGTGTCATTTCCTTGTGTAAGGTTCCCGTAGTAAATTACCGAGGAGTTGTTGGAAGACAGGTAGGTCGCGTTGGACATTGAGTTTCCAGCGTCCGAACCCGAGCCAGCATCATTCGCCAGCGCGGCCCCTGAGAACATTGAAATCAGTAAAACGGAGCAAATCAAGGCTGAAGAGGCCTGTCTAGAATGAGATTGGAGCTTTTTTACCGTGACGTTCATGGGGGTTCGTGGAGGCCGGGTCTCTTAAATCGTAGGTGACATTAACGTTGTTCGATTGATTCAATTTTTCAGTATTTGTAGAATCCTTCCCCCGATTTCCTACCTAGCTTTCCATCAGATACCATGCTAATCAAGAGTGGTGCTGGGGAGTACTTGTCGTCGTTCAGCCCTTCATGAAGGACATTCATGATATGAAGCACAGTGTCTAAGCCTATCAAGTCAGCAAGAGCAAGTGGGCCTATAGGGTGGTTCATTCCTAGTTTCATAATGCCATCAATAGCTTCAGGCTCTGCTACGCCCTCTTGGAAAGCAAGGATGGCCTCGTTCAGCATCGGACATAGTATCCTATTGCTAATGAATCCGGGAGAGTCGTTACACTGAAGAGGCGTCTTCCCCATACTCTGTGAGGCCGAAATGATGGCCTTGGTGACTTCAGGGCTTGTTTCTCTCCCATTGATTATCTCAACTAGATTCATTATCGGCACTGGATTCATGAAATGCATACCAATGACTCGATCTGGACGGTTTGTAGAATTGGAGATTTCGTTTATCGATATGCTAGACGTGTTTGTGGCTAGTATGGTAGATTCCTTACAAATCGAATCCAGCTCTCTGAAGGCCGAGAACTTTAGTTCGGGAACTTCTGGAATCGCCTCTATTACCAGATCGACATCTGCGGCCGCCTCCCTTGATATCGAGGTAGACACTAAGGAGATTGCAACATCGGCCTCTTCCTGGGTCATCCTCTGCTTGGAGACTAGTTTAGAAAGGGATTTTTCGATAGTTTGAATTCCCCTATCGATATATTTCTGTTCGACATCAATCATTACTACGGGGAAACCGGCGCATGAGGCCACTTGGGCTATTCCAGCACCCATCTGACCAGCTCCAAGAACGGCTATACTTCCTATCTCCATAAATATCTGAGTGGGGTTCTACGATTATACTTGTCTAGTAAAGATTGACCGTGTAAAGAGGCTGTCAATTAAGGAGCATGTTATCTTCGTAGGAATCTGCGTACGATTCATCTACTGGCAGTGAGGAGTATTCATTCTTGGAGAAAATGCGTCTGACGGTGAAGAACATGCATGCAATCACTAGTAATCCTGCAAGGGAAAACCAGCCCAGCATCGGGCCCATGTTCTTGGCATCATCTAAAGCCCAATCCGGCCAGTCTTGCATTAGGACTGTAGTTACTTCTCTGGCTTCGTTATTCGCGTGATCAGAGGAGATGACATGGATATCGTACTTCCCAGGCGGGTCCAGGATCTGGATCTCTACAGAAAAGGTTCCGGAAGAAGGGCATGTGAGGGCAGTAGAGTCAATTTCGCTCCAAACCAGTACATTGGCACCCCTCTCGCAGATGCCTTCTAAAACCCTGGTTTGGGCCAGTGTGGTTGTCCGATTAACTCTCTCTTCTAAACTTATGACTGGGGGAATCGTGTCCCTGACGACTGTGAGGTAGTATGTATCGGTCTCGTTTAGTGAGTCTACTTCAACAGTGAATTTGTTCTCTCCTTCATTCAGGACAAATGTGACATCCTCGATAACGGATGATGGGATTATCAAGTTGAATTCGGCTGATCCCTCTTCTGACCATCTTATTTTCTGGTCGGGACCAAGCTGAATCTTTGCGATGACTTCCTCCGAGGAAACTATTCCGCCATTCCAGTTAGCCAGAATCAGTGTATCGTAGATTGTTGAGCTCAGCTCCATTGTCCTACATTCGCTGAAATAGTTGCTATTAGTTCTGTTTTGAGTCTCATCAACTGCGTAAAAGCATAGTTCGTGAATACCAGTTTTGGAGAGCTCGAAGGGCCACATTCCTGATTCCCCCTTGCCCTGCATTATTTGCTCTCCATCTAATGTGAATTCGTAGGTCACTAGCTCAGAGGAAGACCAGGATAGCTCTTGCCTGTGATCGAACAAAGATATGTTGTGCGAGGGAGATGTACTCCACTGGACCTCGGGAACGGATTTGTCTATTGAAATTGGCCAAGTTTCGGAGGCAGTGGAGTTGGCCCAATCCATCAGATGGAGACGTATTGTGTAGTCTCCATCCGGCAAACCGATCGTGGAGAGTGGCAGGGTGGTGGCGTAGTACTCTTGATCACCTCCTTGCTCATCGGGTTCGGGATGGCCAAGAGAGGAATTGTAGGAAGATGGCATACTGAGGTTATCTCCGCATTCCTCCGTATGATAATCTCCGATTTCGGAGTGTATCGAAAGGCACCAACTCTTAGTGTCCGAGGGGATTTCTACATCCAAATCACCACTAGTAAGATTGACTGGTGATATCAAATCTTCAGGGGAGTAATGGTTTCCATCCTGATCATTCAACATGAGGAATTCTGAGTCGGACGGAGGATCTGGATCGAAAATAACCTGGAATTCCCTGTTTACGGTATTTCCAGCTTCGTCAGAAACCGAGATGGTGAAAACGCTGGAGCCGTAAAGGAAGTAGTAGGAGGAGTTTGATGATTCGTCAAATCCTATCTCTGCTTTGTCGAGGAGAAATGAGTGCTCTGCCATTCCGTTTTCGTCGAGCTCCACTATTGTCCCAGAGTGTGTGAGCGTTGCATCTGGTTCAGTCCATATCTGATATGTCATTACAGGGTTGCTGGTTACCATAGGGATACTGCTGATGGAGACTTCGGGAGATGTGATATCATAGGATACCGACAAGAAATCTTGCGCGTAAAGTCCAGAGATGTCTGTGACCGTTATCGAGTAGTCGTGCCATTTCTCTATCTCTGGAAGGGTCGAGTTAATCCAAATCTCCCTGAAGGTTAGATTATCTGGTACTGAAGAGTGGTTGCCGTGATTCCACAAAGTTGTGAGGTTGTGATGGTTTCCTTGGGTGTCCAATGCATGCACTGAGTCCGCATGAGGAACTTCCGTGCTATTGTCGGTTGCCGACAGATTAACTTGATCCAGCCTGAAACCTATTCCTCTATCTATCGCATGTGCAAGCACGGGAGTGGATTGATTATGATGAGACATATTTTCCGGCATAACAAAATTTACCTCTGGGTCTAGTTCGACGAGATCGTAAGTGTATGGCAGTCTGATTTCAATCCCGCCAACTAGCTCCACATCGACGAAACCCTGCCATGTACCTGCGTAATCGGGCCTTTCGAACTCAAGGCTTACTTGGATAGCTGCCGAGGGGCTTTCACCTGCGAGAGCAACTGATCCGTTCGGCCAGATAGATGATATCTCATTATCACTGAGAGGCATCTGATTGGTTACTCTGAGTTCGCTACCTCCAACCTCTTCAATTGATATCCAGAAATTGATCGAGTCCCCCGGGACGTCGTATCCATGGACGGCCACCCCATAAAAGCCGTCTTCGGGATTACTGACTTCGACTTTCTCTGAAGAGTCGCCTGATGTTGACTTCTTTATCTCCTCACCGCTACTGAAATCACCATCTCCATTTGAGTCCCTGAATAGGTATAGATCAATATCTGAATCTGCATGATGTCCCTCTGCGTCAATTTCAATGGAAATAGACTCTGAGTTGTTGATGGTTAGATTTTTCCACCATGATGCAGTCATCTTATCGCCACGAGTATCTTGGGAAACGGACTCATTGTACAGGTTGATTGGTTGGGACCAGCCGAAGGAGTTCACGGATTCGATTGGAAGAGGGACGGTAGAGACCAGATGGACTGCATCTACGCCACTAGCTTCATTCCAATCTGTCACTACTCTCTCGAAGCCAGACTGCTCTGCAGCGATGTACCCTACAGATATGTTCAGAGGATTATCATTGGAGTTCACGCCATGTAGGGCGGTATGGAGGGCCAGTTGGTGAACCCCAGGCGTGACGGGCACTGCGAAGACTTCTCGAGATTCACCTGTGTATGTCCCCCAGTTGTGAGAGCCCGAACCAGCGTAGTTGTTTGTCGACCTCTCTTCGATGAAGAATGTCGAGTTGCCATAGGGAGTGGAGTTCTCGCTGGAGTAGCCATGGGGGGTTTCGGATAGCCACAATACATCTATGTCAGTGTAGGGGTTATCATCCCAGTCTACGTCGATTACTGCGGTTCCTCCAGTGGCCCACTCTTCGGGCCATTCAATGGACAAGAACCTCCAATCGCCACTCTCTGCCCTCCAGTCCCATCTGGTCGCACCTGAGATCCATTCCTCTGAGTAAAGAGTCTGATTGGAGACGTTGCCATCCACGGGCCTGGCATTTAATGTGAAAGGACCCACCCATGGGACGTTCGTAACAATAGGAAGCGTCCATGAACGGTCATTGCTGGACTGAGTGGCGGTCCCATTAGGATACAAATCATTTGATGAGATAAGTAATCCATGCTGATGTAGGCCTGGATTCTCGTCAATAGGGACTGTGATGGTCATAGGGACCTTGCTTGATTCGTTTGCCTGCAGTATAATCTCGGATGGCACGGTAATCCACTCATCTGAATCAGTTCCGAATGTCGTCCAATCTATCTCGATTCTTACTGGTTCATCTGAAAGCTGACCATTGTAATTCCATACTGCTAACATCAAGCCGTCGCCAGAGTCCTCGAATGGATTCCCCATTCGGACCTCAGCGTTTGGGCCGTCAGAACGCCAATATGTTACTTCCTTGAGCTCGTCTTCCTCGGTCCAGTCTTCAGAGTCCACCATTGAGTCGTTATCTATGTCCAGTACGTAGATTCCATCTTGGTCTTCATCCTCCCACTTCATTATCTCCAAGAATACTCTCTCTTCTGAATCCCTGTCCTGATTATTGTCGAAGTTTGAGTAATCTATCGTAGCCCGGGCTCTGAATTGTCTAGTTTCTGGGTCTAAACGGTAGTTTGAGTCGTTATTCAGATGTATGGGAATAAGCAGGTCTGGCCTACTACTTTGATGCCCGTCCCATGAGGAGTTCTCACCTTCATCTGTCCCATTTCCAGTACTGTTCCAGATTCTGGTTTCATGAGAAAGGGGAGAGAAAGAAGTAGGGGATAGTTGTAGACTTATCTCAGAGTCGCCGGGGTTAGTGAACACCAACTCTGTCGTCTGGGACTCACCTGGTCTGAGGAGATTCAGATTTGCTTCTCTGTGTTGACCCTGAAATGTACCACTATTCCAATGAGAAGGTGTCGCCCACCAAGTGCCGTTCTCGCCATCTAAAGTTCTAGTTGCCTTTGAGACATTGAACCAACCCCCTCCTTGAGTGAATGGCTCGTATCCCCTGTCATCTGAAGTTGACATCACCAGATCTCTGAACTCCTGAGAATCTGGATAGTCACCCAGATTGTACATCCATGCCTCAGCGACTAGAGCCATTAGGCCAGCCGTGATAGGCGTAGCTAGACTGGTTCCCCCCCAGCTTCTCCAAGCAGAGTTCGCATCATCTCTGGAATTCAGAGGTATATCACCGGTCGCTGACCAGCCTACCGCAACAACATCTGGATCCATTCTTCCAAGAGCATTAGGTCCTCTGTTAGACCAAGGGGCTATTTGCCCCCAAGTTCCGCTACTACGGCTGCTAAATGCCCCGACAGAGAAAACTCCGTTGGATGCACCCGGGGACTTGGTAGTTCCAAAGCCATGCCCCCCATTGCCAATTGCAACGGCGTAAGACGTATTCTCGTTGTAGAATCTAGTTAGCCAGTCTAGGTATAGCGAGTAGGCATCGGCACCCGCTTCATCCACAGATGAGTATCCGAATGAGAAGGAGCCTATATTGGGCTGGTCTGGAGTGTCGGTATGGCCGTCATATCCCTCAGCTATGAACCTCCAAGCATCAAGTGAGTGCCCTCCAGAGTAATGGTTGCCTATCGAAGAGATAGTGGCATTGGGCGCCATCCCCAGTACCTTCCCGTCACTCACCACTCCTTGAGCAGAAATCGCACTAGCGCACAAGGTCCCATGGCTACCTGATTCCAGCATGAACAAAGTTAGATTTCCAGGTCCTGCTACCCTATCCGAGTAGCCATGCCTAGCTGCATATGTATCTCCGTATGGAACTCCTAATGTCCCATCTGAAACCCAGTAAACTAGTCCTCCAGATACATCCCATAGGCCATCTCCGTTGGTGTCCAATCCTGAGGTTTCCTCTCCCGGCCTCATTGGAACTTCATCTCCGAACTCACCATCTCTGTCAAGGTCAGCATAGACAGTCTTGTAATGCCCGTATTCCTGATCATCCACGACAAGTATGGGAACGTCTCCTCCCTGTCTAGATCTCAATGTGGAATCTGGATGCTCGCCTAGGTGATACTCTCCCGAAATAGAAATATTTACGCCTGTGATATTCAATCCTGAATTATCCAGTAGACCATCCGAATTATTGTCCAAATCTATGGTCGAGGTATCTGCATACCAAGATGATCTCTCCGGATATGCCTCTCCATGTACCATCCAATTGTACATGCTACTGTGATCTAACATCAATGGCCATCCAAAGTAGGGGGAATCATGGAAGGTCACTCTGGCCTGTGTCCCGTTCAAGTCGGGATGCGCGAAATCTACTCCTGTATCAGCTACAGCGACTATGAGGCCCTCTCCCGTGTAGCCACTTTCCCAGGCATCGGTAGCCCCGTGTAGCTGACCGGTAGTCACGGTGCTTGGGAGAAAATCTGGCTTATCGAAAGGCTCTATGGAGTAAGGTTCGGGAGCTCTCTCAGCATTGATTACTGCGATAACTCCGGGGATACCTGGGATTTTTTGGACAAGATCTGAATCAACCCAGAAGGTTCTGTGATCTATTCTGCCGTCAGATGTCTCCTGTTGAACTAGGGACTCGCCGGGCCCTGGTCCAGCCTGCTCTTCTAGAGCATCGTTTTCAATCTGCCAGAACTCAAGATTCTGAAGTGAATTGGTGATTACGGTTACCCTCGAGTTTCCATTCTCTGAGTGGATCTCTTCTAGTAGCTCTGGATCGAACCACGGACTAGATTCCAGCTCCTGAAGATTAGCATCATCATGATGGAAATCCGGATCACTATTCGTCCCCATGGTTCCTTCGTAATCTGAATCGCCCACAGTGATAGAGACTGTTTGCAGAATCATGATAAGCACTAGTGCTAATGCCTGATTACGAGCCATACAGTGTATCGTGCGTAGATGCTTCTTTCATTCTGCCGGCCTCTCGCCCACTACATTCTCGCCCGTCAAGTCCAAAGCAGATATCTCATGCCAGAGCACGGAGTCCCGTAGTGTAGTGGTC
>DANL01000080.1:10822-14748 GCA_002499865.1 Euryarchaeota archaeon UBA121
AGTCCCGTAGTGTAGTGGTCCATCATCTCAGGTTTTGGTCCTGGGGACCCTGGTTCGAATCCGGGCGGGACTACCAATTATCTCTCAATAGCCTCAGGGCTTGCGTTTAGGTCTCTGGTGATGTTCTTCTGATGCCCCTCTAGGGTTCCACCACCTATCTCCAGGAGCTTTGCGTCCCTCCATAGCCTTTCGACGATGTATTCTCCAACATATCCGTAACCCCCCAGAACTTGGATGGCTCTATCGGCGATGTTCTTTGATATTGTAGTTCCAAATAGCTTCACTCCATCGGAATCGAGCCTATTTCCCGATTTGGATAGATCGATTAGTCTCGCGGTGTCGTAAACATACGCCCTCATTGCCCTATACTCTGCCCATGACTCTCCAATGTATCTCTGAATCTGTCCGAATTCACGTATGCTTCTGCCGAAAGCCTTCCTTTCACTAGCATAGCCGTTCATTACCGACAGACATCTCCTGGAAATTCCCAGAGCCATTGCGGCGAGTCCCAGTCTCTCCAATTCTAGATTCCTCATCATATGAGACATTGACTCCCCTGGCAAGCCCACAACATTCTCTGGTGGAACGACGCAGTCCTCGAAAACAAGCTCAGCAGTGTTGCTAGCCCTCATTCCTAGCTTATCGATAATTTTCTGGCCCACGGAGAATCCCTCCATGCCCCTCTCTACAAGGAATGTTGTAATCTCTGCTCGGCCCTTGGAGTCGGTTCCGGTTCTTGCGTAAAGCCAGACTATGTCCGCAGGCGTTCCATCATCATCGATGGCCCCATTCGTTATCCACATCTTCGTACCATTGATTACCCAATTTCCGTCGTCTCTCTGAATTGCATTAGTCTCCATCGCCATTACGTCTGTGCCATGATCTGGTTCGCTCATTGCCATGCACCCAATCCACTCCCCGCTACACACTTTGGGAAGGATCCTTGATTTCTGTTCATGGCTTCCGTTCTGAGCCAGGTTGTTGACCATTAGCTGGTCATGAGCGAGATATGCTAGACAGAATGCGGGATCGGAGTATGAAAGCTCTTCATTGATTATTGCGACCGCCGTAGCATCCATTCCTCCTCCGCCATACTCTGAGGGGACAGAAATACCCAGGAGACCGGAGTCTCCGAGTGTTCTGAATAAATCAGTATTGAATTTCTCATCTCTATTGAATTCCAGTGCCTGTGGTTCGACTTCGTCAGAGACGAAAGCCCTTACCATCTCTCTTAGCATAGAGTGTTCGTCTGTTGGATTGGCGATGTCAAGAGTCCTCCAGTCGTCCGTCATGAATATCCCAGATGGCTAAGGCGTAAGAGTGATTCGGGTGACACGCCTATGGCGTGACGCGTCTACTGTCTCTTGGAAATGGTATTGTCTCCCTGATGTGATCCGCTCCAGAAAGCCATGCGCAGACTCTGTCTACCCCCATCCCGAATCCACCATGTGGGACTCCCCCGTATCTCCTGACATCTATGTAGAATTCGTAGGGCTCCCTCGGTGTGCCCTCTTCATCGATCCTCTCAAGAATCTCAGATTCGGACCATGTCCTCTCCCCTCCGCCTATTATCTCCCCATAGCCCTCTGGGGCGAGTAGATCATGGCATAGTACATACTTGGGATCTTCTGGATCTGGCCTGTGGTAGAATGGCTTAGCAATTCGTGGGTAGTGAGTAAGGAAGTGTGGAACCTCGAAATCTTGAGTAAGGATCTTTTCCTTGGTGTAGTCAAGGTCCTGTCCCCACTCCACATTAACTCCCTTCTGCTGTAGAGACTCGATAGCCTCGTCATACCTCATTCTCGGATAGCTAGAGTCGGCATAGTTCTGAATTAGACCAAGGTCCCTACCTAGTTCGGATAACTCGGCTTCTCTTTCCTCCAAAAGGGAACTCGCTATACTTCTAACTAGGGCCTCTCCATGATTCATTACCTCATCATTACCGCCCCATGCTATTTCCATCTCGGCGTGCCAGAACTCGGTCAGATGGCGTCTTGTTCTGCTTTTCTCGGCTCTAAAAGACGGCGCGATTGTGTAGAGCCTCTCTAATGCGGGCATTGCCGCCTCAGCGTAAAGTTGCCACGATTGAGTCAGATAGGCCTTCTTTCCAAAGTATGGGACTTCGAAGAGAGTACTCCCTCCCTCCACTGCTCCGGCAACAAAGTTTGGGGCCTGATACTCTATGAATTCGCGTTCTCTAAAGTAGGAGTGTACGGCACCGAAAACTGTGGACCTGATCTTGAGCATCTTGGTCATCCTACCTGTTCTCAGATACAAGTGCCTATTATCGAGTAAAAACTCCGTTTCCCCTCCGTCAGCCTCGGCCATTGCAGATTCTGTGATTGGAAATGGATTTTCTGGATTGACGTGTCCGATAACTGTTCCCGTTTCGATGACAAGCTCGTGACCGTGTTCCCTATCCGTATTTTTTACAGTACCCTTGACACGTATACTCGATTCTATTAGTGCGTTGGAAAGTGATTCGAAGCACTCGTCTCCTACTGTTTCCCTCTTGATCACGCATTGAAGTGTACCTGTTGAGTCTCTGAGTACCACGAATCTAATTTTCTTGGAGCCCCTAGTTCTATGCACCCAGCCACATAGCTCGACTTCTGCATCATCGTATTTCCCGGACAGTACTTCACCTATCCAGAACTCCTTGCTCATGGTCTCCCCCGCTCACCTCAGGTGGCCCGTGGTATATGGTTGCCTCGCAAGCTGTGTTTGGCGGGTCTGACGGGGTTCGAACCCGCGACCGCCCGGTTAAGAGCCGGGTGCTCTACCTGACTAAGCTACAGACCCGGCCTTCCGAATGGCTATTCCGATTTAATGGCCACGGGTGACAAACTTAGGAGAGTCTTCCTTTGGGATTGACCATAATATCCACTCCTGAAGGCGAGGCGACGAATACTGCATCACATATCCCCACGAACAGACCGACCTCAACTACACCATCAATTACAGATATCATACGTTCCATTTCACCAGGATTAGTAATAGTGGGGCCAAACTCGCAATCTAAGATATAACCATCATTATCAGTGACATAGATTTTCTGTTCGTCTCGGAGATTTGTGATTTTACGTCTCAAAAGGATCTTTCCTGGGCATATGGTTGATATCTCTTCAATTACAGATAGGTATTTTTCGGGACTGACTTCAACTGGAAGATTGAATTTACCAAGGACATCTACCCTCTTGCTATCATCGGCAACGACAATCATTGATTTTGAGAGATTAGCCACTATTTTCTCTCTTGTAAGGGCTCCTCCTCCTCCTTTTATTAGAGAGAAATGACTGTCAAATTCATCTGCTCCGTCGATTGTTAAATCCAACGATTTGGCATCGGAAATTTCCATAAGAGGTATTCCTAGTTCCTGTGCCAGTTCCCTTGTAGCTTCGCTAGTGGGCACACCGATTATCTCTAGTCCTTCTTCGGATACCCTTCTTCCAATCTCAACTATCGTATACTTGACAGTCGATCCAGTTCCTAGTCCAACATTCATTCCACTTTTTACATATCGACATGCCGCGATCCCTGCTTCTTTCTTCAGCGCCTCGACGTCGTCCATGGGGTCCTGTAAGCAGGTTTGCAGATGATTATTTCCCATAATGGTAAATGAGAAGGGGACCGTTGGGTTCATTGGCATTGACTTCTCGGGATGTCTGAGGGAGCAGGAGGGTTGCTGACAGTGTACGACACTGAGGAAAGTCCCCTCTCCATGATGCGAGTGGCCCGATGCAAGTCGGGGATCCGAGAGGGTCGGCTCTGCAACAGAAACGAACTGCCCCGGGAGTACGATGAATCCGAAAGGAGGAGGTTTCCCGAAGGTAGCTGGAACGAGCACCCCCGCTGGAGCAAGTCCAAGCAGGCCCGTAATGCATCAACAGGGCCGGGTAGGATGCAAAGTTGAATGCAACCAGCCG
>DANL01000080.1:15071-21726 GCA_002499865.1 Euryarchaeota archaeon UBA121
AAGGTGAACAGAAAGGGGCTTATTCCCTGCACCCTCACTAAGTACTCAGCTTCAGCTATATTCAGTCAGAGTCGACTATTGCCTTCAGGACTGAGGATTCTGAAATCGTTCCGCCATCGTCATAATCGAGCCATGGCCCATTTAGAGTAATTCTGGACTTGAATTCATTGTATACAACGATTATAGTGGGAAGGAGAATGGAGCTTGTTAGTAGCGCTAGGGCAATTAGGGCCATCATCAAGAGGAAGAAATTCTGCAGCCCAGGAATGGCTACAAATAACCCGGCGGATAATCCAGCACAGGTTGTAGCAGTAGTCTCGAAAATAGTCCTCCCAGTAGTTACTACAGACCTTACAACACCTGCGGGAGTCTCTCCCTCGTCCCTTATTCTGTCAATAATATGTATTGAATCATCGACCCCGATTCCGAATACTATGGTCCCTATCATTGCCGTGAATACGTTGACGTTGACTGATCCGCCTCTCATTAGAAGGGGTTGCCATAGTACCACTACTGCGACGGCGGTCATGGTGAATATAGCCAGCCTAGGCGAACGGAACAATACGGCCATGGTGAAAAGTAGAATTATCATAGTCCAGACAGTAGTTTCGCTCTGTGCTTTGTGAATGCCAGAGTTGATATCGATAGAAATTGGAAGTCCTCCGGTCAATTTGGAATTAGTGACGCCTTCTTCCGCTAGAGTGGTGGAATAGCATGTCGTGGAATCGTCGCATCCTCCCTCTGACAAGAATTCGTCAATTGTATTCCTCAGGCCAGTGGCGTCCTTGATATTGATGTAAGGTTGCCAAGCATATACAAGCGTCTTTGTCTCTCCTGATCCTTGATCTGCATTCATCAGCATCGATCTAATTTCAGGGCTGAGTGTATCGAAGACTACATTCACCATGTCCTCCCGAGATGACACAGTAGTAAATGCCAAATCGCCACTTGTTATACATTCGAGTTGAAGGGGGTCATCCCAACAAGATGAGTGGAGTATATCCCAAAGAGAGCGGTCGAAGGCTTGTTGACCGGTAATATCATCCTGAAGATGTATCGCCTTTAGAATGTCAACAATACTGGTAGTATCTGTGAATTCGACATTGTCCACCTTAGCCTGCATTTCATCAATTGAGTCTAACACAGGTATGTCCCGAATGGGCGCGGTCTGGTTCATCGCGCCTCTTTCGGTAGCATCGATAATGAATAGATTAGTTTGTCCACCACCGAATTCGTAGCTATACTCCCTGAGGGCCTCATAAGATTCCAGTCCCGGAGGCACCTCGTCTGATGAACCTGTGATATCCTTTCCGAGTTCTTCCTCCAAGATTAGTACCCCCCACGCTGTAGTGATAATTGCCACCAGCATTACCACTATTGTGGCTCTGACAGGAATCTTTCCTATGGCGTCCCAAACGCTGTCTAAGAGTCCAAGAGCGATAGTAAGTGACAGCATTGATGCCATAATCAGGGCGTTCACTGGTGTCATTGCCTCAGAGTAGGATAATGCGAATGCAGCCAGAACACCTAGAGATATGGAAACGTACAATGTCTGATTTGTAGACATCTCCAGATTATTGGGCGACTTCCTATATCTCAATAGCTGAATCAGTGCGGGGACCATTATCATCGAGAGGACGAAGGTCACTGAAATCCCCAGAAGTAGTGTGGTTCCGACGGTCCTCATCGGTTGTATTGGAACCAAAGAGTCCCAAGTAAGGACGTGAAATCCCAATATGGTCGTCAGGGCGGATAGGAAAATTGCATGTCCGGTGGTCATGGCGGCTCTGACGGTTGCGGTTAGGCTGATGAGAGAGTCCCATGGGTCGACTGAGAGTGGTTCCAGTCCATCTCTTTTTAATCGCCAGGACTCTTCGAGTTTCTCCTCGATTATCTCCTGCCTGTTCTCTTCAATTCTATTGGTAAGATGAAGTGCATAGTCGACTCCGAGGCCGATGAGAATAGGTCCGGCTGAGATTATCATAGGCGTCAGCATGATATCCAGGATCACTGTAGCTCCGAAGGTTATTGCTAGGCTCATCGCAATTGGAGTCCCACAAATCAATATGACCTTCGGATTCCGGTGGAGTATTAGCATCGCAAGAGCCACCAGAGCTAGGCTTGCTGGTAGCATTGTCTCTACCAACTCCAAGTAAATAGCATCAGAAACATCGTGTAAAACTGGAGTCAGGCCTGTTACGGTGACCGCCCTTCTATCGGGGATATCATCGAGTCTGTCCAAATCCACAGTGTTGGTATCTGGGTCTATCCCCATAGTTGAAGTAAGGTCGTATGTAGTGTAGCAGAGGTAGCAATTTGCCTCCTCAATCTCGTCACATACTCCACTGCCATCATTGTCACAATCGGGGAGTATCTTGCCATCTGGACCTATTCCATGGATGTACGCCTCAGTAAATGCCAAGAATGCCTTGTGATCTTTCACTAGACCATTTTTTGGATCGTCACGAGGAGGGATGTCAGTTGTTGACATATCGAATGAAATTCCCATGATTATGACGCCGGTATCCCATATCCCGTCGCCATTAGTATCCCTTACCATCGATTCCATCAGTGAACCAGCATTTTCTACGTATTGGTCTATCCTGTCTTGCTCGTCGGGAATCTCATATCCGTAATATGGATTGGAGCCTGCGATGGCGCAGTTCTCACCGTCGCTGATCGGAAGTCCATACTTCTCCATGGCACAATTAAATCTCCAAGAAGAAGAGTTTGCTTCCTTGATTATCTGAGCGGGAGAGAGTACCCAGACTACTCCGTCATTAACTCCCCTGTCTGATTTATCCCAGTCCAATCCCTTGGCATAGGTCC
Organism: Euryarchaeota archaeon UBA121; assembly: GCA_002499865.1. Taxonomy (GTDB): domain Archaea; phylum Thermoplasmatota; class Poseidoniia; order Poseidoniales; family Thalassarchaeaceae; genus MGIIb-O5. Next base: position 17,901 of record DANL01000080.1, read on the forward strand.
CTGATGGAGATGAGTCGTCTCCTTCTATCCAAGACATTTGCATCAAGACTTCTGCAGAAGTAATATTGTCGTTCCCCCTATCAGAGATTGAGCTTATCGAATTGTCTGTTTGTATGTATATTATTACGATGTCAGTTGACCATTGCTCCCTAACCTCTGAAAGTAAATCGGAAGAGTCTGCACCCTCTGGGAGATAAATCTCAACATCGCCATTTATCTGTTGCTGGAAGTCCATGGCATACTTTCCAACCACTGAAGTCAGAAGCAACAGAATGGCGACAATTATGCCGGGGCTCCTCAGAATGGCAGAGTAGGAAAGCTCGTTGAGTCTCCTATATGCTGAATGCATGACATCGGCGGCATCGTCAAGTAGTTGCCCTGCAGTATCTAATGCATTTCCTACTGGGCCCTCGGAAAGTGTCTTTCTAATCCTATTTGATGCCTCCCTAGCCGGCTGAATCCTCTCAAAGAAAGATTGCCAGAATTCGGCCTCATCGTCTACAGATTCATCACTGGAAACGGAGAATCTGTCGATTGGAGTTTCCTCGGTCACGTACCGGGCAATCACAATAACCAAATGAGCGTTCGCATTCATTCAATTCTATGAAGGCTAAAAATATCGTAATCGAGCTCTGTCGGACACACATGCAATAGAATCGCTGAAAGTTGATTAGTGCCTCGGAGTGTTGATGGCGAGACGCAGGGCGAAGGCCTTACCAAAGGGAAAAGAAGAGGATGTTCGGACTATGGCTGGACTCATTACTGCAGGAATAATCAGCTTAGTGGTAGTAATTTCAGTCATTCTTGCCCCGATACCCCAGGTAGGTCCCGATGAAGGGAATCAAGCTCCCGATTTCGTCGCTGATTCTTACAATGGAGCGTCCTGGAGCGAGTACAGACTCTCAGATAATTACGACTGGGACTGGGACGGGTCGTCCGATAGTAAATGGTTCCTCATTTACTTCATGGACACCGATTGTCCATATTGCTGGGTTGAAGGCGATGAAATGAGCCAACTTCACTCTCAGTGGTCCGATAGAGTAAATTTCGTCACAATTGCCGCTGAGCTAAGCATACCCGATCATGATAGTACTAGAGCGGAAATTGAGGCATTCAGGGACAAGACCTCATATTTTGGCTGCAATAGTGACAGAGATGATTGTATTGATAGACCGGGGACGCCCAACAACTGGCCTTATGTCGATGATGGGTCCATGTCGATAATGAATCTGTGGGGACTTTCGGGGACACCTGTTTCTTTTATTCTTGAGCCAGATGGAACTGTAGCTTGGAACAAGAATAAACATCAGGGACAAGGGGGCGATGGCGAGGAATTGTCAGCGGCCTTGCAGAGACTGGTAGGTGGTCAATAATGGCCGTTATTACCGCTCCACTGATGATTTTCCTACTGGGAATAGTAGTGTCTTCTTACCTACTCATGAGGTCCAAGGATTCCCCTGGAGAAGAAGGTACAATCGGGGTCTTGAATGCCTCCATGGGATTCTCGGCAGTAGGCATAATGGGCTCTGGATGGACCTGGTCAATTCACAATTCGATGCTAGTCGGGTCTTCTTCCATGTGTGCTACTGAAGGCTTGGTACAATGTGGGTCAGTAATAGGAGACCCACAGTGGAACAATCTTTTCGGAATTCCTTGGGGACTGATCGGTATCGGGTCATTCGCAATTATCTGGTTCCTTGTACTATCCATAAGAATGGACTTGCACGCCAAATGGTCTTCCAATTACGTGAATTTGCTGTACTACGTTAGCCTGGCTGGTGTTCCTTTTGTCCTCTGGCTAGTGCTGGTCGAGTTGACAATGGTTGATGGGGCACCTCATATCTGCCCCTATTGCACTGTAATTCACATAGCACTGCTGGGAATGGTTGCAAGCGCTTTCTACCTCAGACAGAGGAAAGAGACCAGTTCGTGGTCCTAGTACTCTGTCCGATGAACTCAAGTCTGTCTGCTTGCTCCAAGGCACATGCACTTGGTTACTGGGGGAGCAGGATTTATCGGATCGCATCTAGTAGATGCGCTTGTAGACGCTGGACAAAAAGTCAGAGTAATTGATAATTTTTCGAGCGGCAGGGAGGAATTCCTTTCTCACCACGAGGATTCTGGTAGGGTGGAAATATTCCGAGCGGATCTTCTAGATAGGGACGCGGTGAAAAAATCCATGCAGGACGTGGACATGGTACATCATCTAGCCGCAAACCCAGATATCAGGCTAGGCACAGAGGTAACAGATACCGACCTCAAGCAGGGAACTCTCGCCACATACAATGTTTTGGAGGCCATGCGTATGGAAGGGGTTTCGAGAATTTCCTTCTCCTCCTCTTCAGCGATCTATGGAGAGGCCGATCAGATGCCAACTCCAGAGACTTATGGGCCTGTAATGCCAATATCCCTCTATGGGGCTTCCAAGCTCGGCTCCGAGGCCCTGATAACTGCATGGGCAGGCACCTTTGGGGCTGAAGCATGGATTCATCGCTTCGCCAATATCGTGGGACCGAGGGGCACTCATGGAGTAATTTTTGATTTCATCCACAAGCTCAAGAGGGACCCTAGCAGATTAGAAGTTCTGGGAAACGGGATGCAGGAAAAATCTTACATGTCTGCAGAGGATTGTGTCAAGGCTATGATACATCTGATAGGTCATTGCGATAAAAATGTGAACCTATACAACCTTGGAACTGGAGATACTTGCTCTGTCAGGAGGATAGCTGAGATAGTCGTAGAGGAGAGTGGTCTCGAAGGCGTTTCAATAGAGTATACTGGAGGAGATAGGGGGTGGGCTGGAGATGTCCCCAAGACCTCCCTTGAAGTTAGTCGTCTTCTAGAAACTGGTTTCAAGCCCAATTTAGCCTCTGAAGAGGCCATTAGGCACACGGCACGAGCACTCATATCTGAGATTGGGCTTTGAGTGCCCTCAGCAATCCCTTAGTTGATAACTCAAACCACTGCGGAGAGTGTATGAGCAAGCGATGGTACCAGGAGAATCGTCGTGACCCATGGAGGAGAGAAGCCAGATCTAAGGGATACAGGGCTCGCTCTGCATACAAACTCAAACAAATCCAAGATAGGTTCTCAGTAATGAGAAAAGGGGACGCTGTTCTCGACATAGGTTGTCACCCAGGTGGATGGACGCAAGTTGCCGTAGAGGAAGTTGGAGAAAATGGATTGGTTGTTGGCGTTGACTTACTGGCTACTTCTCCTGTAGAAGGCGCTAAGCTAATCATTGGCGATGCCACGGATGATGAGGCAATTATGCAGGTTGAAGAATTCTTGGAAGGCAGGATGTTGAATGTCGTAATCAGCGATATCTCTCCTAGTCTCACTGGTAGATACGATACTGATCAAGCCATATCTCTGGAGCTCTCCACCACTGTTCTTGATGTGGCCATGGGAGTTCTCCAACCAGGTGGGACATTCGTAACCAAGACATTCCAAGGAACCGGTATCGAGGGACTGGTTGAAGCCGCCAAGGACAGATTCTCAAATGTTCAGAGGTATGCTCCGACCGCGTCTAGGAATGCATCATCCGAGACATATCTAATCTGCAGGAATAAGCTCCCTCGGCCAAAGAGAAGGGCACAGGGAAGAACCGCTATGGAGCAAGTATCTGATCACCTATCCGAACTAGGAATCGTGACTACTCTAAATGAACATGAGGAGGATTTGCCAACAATGGTGGGCCTCCGCAGGCTCTCCAAGAGAGAAGAAGAGTAAAACACAGATAGCTAATTCACTCGGATTCTCTGTCATAGGGAGTGATGTTCTGCCACTCTGATGCATCCGATCTAGAAACTATGGCATGTACCCA
>DANL01000080.1:22108-22634 GCA_002499865.1 Euryarchaeota archaeon UBA121
CCTGCGTTGTGGACCACTGATTTCCTGCATCCGGGGCCGTACTCGTGCCTAACGCTTCCCTTAAGCAAGTAAATCATCACGTCAAAATCAACATGTATGTGTGCTTTGGCTATTCCACCGGGGGGAATATATGCCCTATTCATGGAAAGTCCGGTAGATGGCGTATTCTTGCCTGATAGCCCTGCACCATACTCAATATTGTTCCAACCTCTGACCTTCTCTACCTGTCTCAAACTCCATATTCCTCCTTCATCAGAGACGAATGAAGATAGGTCGTTCTGCTGTCCAGTCAAAGATAGCTCCTCTTCAGTCATTGTACCACTCAGTATTGAGTGGGGAGTAACCCCATTTCAATCATTGCATAAACTCAACCACACTTTCGGTCAACGCTAAAAGGGGGAGGTGGCTCGGGGCCACGTCGAGGAACTAGAATGTCAGCACGGACAAACACTTGCACAGCATCTGGATTGCCCTTGGTTGACGCCAAGAGCACGTCATTTCCCTGCCCCACATGTGGGTATGCGAT
>DANL01000080.1:23010-23663 GCA_002499865.1 Euryarchaeota archaeon UBA121
GGCTTTCAGGGACCATAGGAGGCACTGATATGGGGCATGTAGTGGTGAAGTACAAGGTTACTATGGATCAACCAGAAGAAGGGAGTCCGGATTACGACGGAATAGCTTCCAGGATAGGGGAGCTCAAAGAAGTGCAGACATTCGAAATTAAGCCCTTGGCTTTCGGGATGATGTTCATCGAGGTTCAAGCAGTTCTTGAAGACGGAGAGGGGACTGTGGATGAGTTTGAAGAAAGAGTTAGGGGAACTGACCCCCTAGTTGGTCAGATTGAGACCTTGGAAATGGGAAGGCTCTGATCAGAAGTGATCCAGTGGCGATCTCATGAATTCCCTCATGAGGACTGTAGCATAGGTCCCAGGCGGAAGAGTGAAAGAGAGCCTTAGTGAAGCTCCATCTGGATTCCACCTATCTCCATCCAGAGGGCTCTCATCCCATCTCTTAGACTTCTCAGAAGAATCCGGTATGTCTGTCGCCTCCTCAACTGAAAAATCGACAAATGGAACTGCTAATGGCCTTCTAGTACCGCTCGTAGAGAGCCGGGGTATTCTCTTGACTCTCCAATTCAATGATTCTAGTTCAGTATCGCTAATCGCCTTTGACTCGACCTCCCCTGGCCTTCCGAGAGTCTGCGTAGATTCGCTACCAGGCAGTGG
>DANL01000080.1:24052-27311 GCA_002499865.1 Euryarchaeota archaeon UBA121
TGCCATCTTAGATACGTCTATTCTTCCATTGGGCTTGGTGGGGGCGACTATGTCGCCTATCTCGGGGTCAATTATGCTCATCCCGGCAGAAATCCTATTCGAAAGTGTATGATTAAATGCCAGAGATTGTAAAGAGTGTATCATCAGTAACTGAAGAGAATTGGGAAGAGTCTTGAATGACCCTATCCAGTCATCTGGCTTACTCTCGAGGTGCCTTAGCATTTCTCTCTCATAGCCGAGATGGCTTGGGATTATTTCCAGACATGAAGACGGGTCTCTGGTTTCCCTCCATTTTTTCCTGAAATTATATGTTTCCTCACTGGCACTCCCCCCTGGCATTCCCAGGTACAAGTCTACGGCTGTCTCGTAGTCATCTTGAATGACTGCCATGCCCACCAATGGGGTTACTGGCCTGTTGGCACCGAATCTCTGAGGGCCAATCCAGTTGGGGAACACATCTGCCCCTAAACTCTCTGAAAGCCCCTCGCGAATCCTATTCACTCTGAGTAGTGCCTCTTTTCCATCCATCGGCTTACCATCGGGAAAACAGCAACCTCTGACTGTTATTGTGAATCTATTTCCATCATGATCACTCATTCCAACTTTCTGATGGGTCCTTCCAAGAATTTCTAAATCACAATCGGGGATTTCAACTGACTCTACTTTCTTGATGTTAGCATCAATAACAAGAATCTGCGTGGTAACGGCCCTCTTATCTTTCAATCCTGAGGCAAAAATTCTATTCCTACTGATTCCACACTGTTTGGATAGTCGGTTCAGGAATCTATTGGTCTCCCAATTCGTTAACGTGACTCTTGCTACAGTAAATCTTCCTTTTGGATCCAAGGCAGGAACCCGGGAAACTTCCTCCACTCTGAAATCTTCAACTCTTACCTTCAGAAGGCCACCGATACCCTCGTCTGGAAATGCCCATCCAACGAGTCCTAGAGATTCCTCTATGCCATCCGTAGGCACGTTCTCACCATCCTCAGAGTTTTAGCCCTGAGAACTCCTTGGAGATTCCTGTGCATAGATCTCTGAACACCTTCTCGGCCTTCTTTCCCTTGACGGCTCTAACGTAAAGTTCTGGTTCATCCAAATCTGGATGCTTCTGGAAAAAATTTGCATACTCAACGTTTGGGCTCTCGTTCAACCTTGATCTGAAAAGCTGAAGGGTTGTGTGCGTTTCTCCTGAAATCCTAAGTCTAAGTTCGCGACCCTCGTTCATTAGTACTTTTATCGACATGGACAACCGCCCGACCGGACACTCCCTTTTGAGGGCTTTCCTAAGTTAGTAGCCCCTACGGGGCCTGCTGTAAGCCTAAGTTAAACAGTGAGTTGGTTTGGCCGGGACTCATGGGGGACCGAGAAGACAGAGATAGGCTGGTTTCGGCATTCGAGAGATTAGCTCTGCCTTCACTGATGATTAGTATCCTACTTACCGTATTCATGGCTAGTGTGATAATACCACTCCCTGCTTTCACAACAGATCTGGAGTCATTCTCTCCTGATAGCGAATCTGAGCAGGCCGTAGATAGGATTGACGAGATGATTCCCCCCTCTGGCCATCGAGTATATGTCCATGTGAAATCTGAGGATAATGGGAATATTCTAAGAATTCAGCAATTATCAGGATTATTGGAAGATATGGAAGCCATTAACTCGATAATTCCAGAAGGCAGTATTTCCTCCCATATCAACGCGGCTGATGCGATTCAACGTACTATCGATGAAAGGTCCGGTGATGATTCGAGAATCTCAGGATTTGATGATTGGGGAGACCTATTAGAGGTCGTTTTGGATGAGGACGAAGATTGTATTGAAGCGTCAGGGGACGAGAGGGCCTTAGCGACTGCTTCTTTTGCGGCATCTGCAATGCTCCATACTGATTTTGAGTTTGATCAAGTCTGCGATTGGCTTGAAGATGGCGATGGAGACCCTACCCCTACTGCTTCAAGTACACTTTGGGTTATCGAGTTGAATGGGACTTTGGATAGGGATGGAAGGGAGGGAGTAGCCCAGCAAATTAGGTCTCATCTTAACTCCGAGGGGAATTCTGGCCTATCTTATGGAGTAATTTCGGATGATTTAATCAGTAGCGATATCAACGATAAGACACTTGATGAAATGATTTGGTTATTCGTGATATCGATAGCAGTTGTAGTAGCCGTTCTAGCACTGGCTTTCCGATCTGTGATCATGGTTGCCGCGCCTCTCTTGAGCCTATCAGCAGCTTTGATTTGGACATACGGAACCATTACCCTCTTGGGCATGAAATTCTCAATTTTGGAAGTCGCGGTGGCGCCAGTAGTTCTCGGATTGGGCATAGATTACTCAATACACCTTCAGAGAGGATACGAGAAGGCCAGAGGGTCGTCAGCTTCTGCAGCGGCAGCTTGGGTTCAGTCGTTCGACTCTATTCGCGTAGCTTTGATGCTAGCGGTAGTTACCACTGTCTTTGCTTTCCTGTCGAATTCATTCTCCCCTCTGCCTCCACTGAGGACCTTTGGCGCAACATTAGCGCTTGGGGTCATATCTGCTTTCTTGGCTAGTACAGTAACCGTAGGTGCCGTGCATGTTGTGGCAGAGAGAGGAATAGGAAATGGAACATCTGCTGGCCTACAATTTGACAAGTTGGCCACATATACCACAGAGTTCCAGAGGAAGAATGCAGTATGGGTCATGCTGGCTGTAGCCGCTATAACCACTGGCTCTGTGTCGATAGCGGTGATGGAGTTGGATACTAGTTTCGAATTAACGGATTTCCTCTCTGAAGATGAGATGGAAGTAATGCAAGTAAGACAGGATATCTATGATTCATATGATGCGGCGGCCTGGAAAACTGTGGATATTTTCATCGAGCCCCCCATTGGGGAAGATTCAATATCCGGAGAATCGAATCTCCTTAGGGCGATGGACTTCCTAGATACGCGTATCTCGGGCATCCCCGAAGTAGTCAATCCGACGAGTACCTCATCTGATCGTCCATCTTATGATGGGTTATATCCAATATTGAGAGATGCCGTCGATAGCGATCAGTCGTTCGGAGAAGAATTCCATCTGGCAATTTTTGATGGCGAGCTAGGGATTTCTGATGGATTCATCGAAGGAGACCTGACCTCAGCAATATCTTCATTGTTATCGAACCAATCTGTGGGTGATCCACTTAGGGGTCAGACCTGGTCCGAGAGAGTTTCTGATCATGTCGCATTGACCGAGGATTCTTCAGGAATATTATTTCTGAAAATGAGCATAGATG
>DANL01000072.1:0-3691 GCA_002499865.1 Euryarchaeota archaeon UBA121
TGATGGACGGCTCTAATGATGTCAGGGAGGAGGCCATGAATTCTCTCATCAAAATGGCACCTGTTTTTCCGTCCGGTTGTGAGGAAGTTCTGAGAAGAGAGCTTAGGCATAAAGTCAAGAAACACCGAAATAGTGCCTTTATCGCGTTGAAATCGACGTCCCAGCGATGGGCAGAAACAGGGTGTATTCACATTGATGAGCTGATTAGAGAGGAAGACGTTGACCTACGAAGGAGGGCCTCCTCAATTCTCAGAGTTTTGGCGACCAAAGGAGGTGCAGAGGGATGGGACCTGATTGGATGGTGCTTGGAAGATGAGGATGCTGAAGTCAGGAGGAGGGCATCAAAGACCCTTAACTCTCTAGCAGGAGCAGAACCACGTATCGCGGCCATCCTAGTGGAGGTTGCGATGTCTGATGATGATGCTGCGGTGAGGAAGTCTGCCATAGGTGCTCTAAAGAAGCTGAATATGGAAAGTCCAAGAGTTTCAAGGATGGTAATAGATGGGGCACGGGATAGGGACTACGATTTGAGGAAGGCGTGCATAGATCTTCTTTCAATAATTTTGAGTGGTACTGAATTAAGAGAAACCGCCAAAGAGCTACTGCGTCAGGAGACTCGAATAGACTTGAGGAAGAGGCTTGAGTCACTATCTACCGACCTGGAGATGGAGGGAACTGAAGAACAGAAGAATAGCTTTCTGGCACCACTGGAACATGTACCAGACGAGGAAGAAAATGCCCCAGACCTAAAGATGGTTGGAAGCATCATGAAGGGTGAACATCATAAAGACAAGTTAAGTCGGCCGGAAAGCGAGGGTGGCACATGAGTGAGCATGTCGACGAAAAGGCGGAGCGATTTGAGCGCCTGTGGGAGGGCATGACTCCCAAAGGCTACAACCGCGCGAAGTCCCTCAAGTTTAGGCAGTACATGAGACAACACGTCCTCCAGAAGTTCCACAAGAGGAAGCCAACGCAGTTTACCTCTGTTCAAGATAATCACTACAATCACAACTTCTCCAGTAAGGAACAGTTCCTTACCAAGGAGAACTGCAAGAAGTACTGGATGGGAGAGCTCCAGGCCGAGATCAAAGAATCGGAGAACTTCTGATTCTGAGGCGTTTACATGACTACTTCATCCACAGGTTTTGACAAATGGGACTTAGAGGAGCCTATTTCTAGTGCAATAAGGGAAAGAGGATGGACTGAACCTACAGAGATACAGGTCGAGTCTGTCCCACATGCTAGGAAGGGCAGGGACATTGTAGGACAAGCTAGGACTGGTTCAGGGAAAACTGCTGCATTTGGAATACCAATACTGGAGAAGTGTAAAGTTTCCGGGAAAATTCAGGCGATTATCCTATGTCCAACTAGGGAGTTGGCCGTACAGGTCTCCGAGGAGCTATCAATATTACAGGGAAAAAAGGGACTAGCCATTCAGACAGTATATGGGGGCACTGATTTAGAGAAGCAGGCCAAGAAGCTTAACGAAGGAACAGATATCGTAGTGGGCACCCCCGGGAGAGTTATCGATATGTCCAAAAGAGGGCATCTTAACTTGGAAACCGTCTCTCTATTCTGTCTAGATGAAGCAGATAGGATGCTAGATATGGGATTCTTCCCAGATGTCTTGTGGATTTTTGAGAAGACGGTGAATAGAAGTCAGACTCTTCTATTCAGTGCGACCTTTCCTGAGGAAGTATTGGATGCGGCAGAGGAATTCCTTCGAGATCCCGTTCATGTCATGAGCGAGGATCTAGTTGTGGAAGTACCAGAAATTGATCAATATGCAGTTAGAGTTGGTAGAGCAAATAAACTCTGGGCATTAGGGAGGATAATTGGAAATGCTGGCGATGACTCGCAGATACTGATTTTCTCCAATACCAAGAGGATGGTCGACTTAATCGTCGAGAGGCTAGGGAAGTTTCGTTTCAATTCGGTAGGCCTGCATGGAGACATGCCACAGAATAAGAGAGAGAAGATACTTAATTCATTCAGAGATGGATCTGAAAAAATTGTTGTTGCTACTGATGTTGCGGCAAGAGGACTGGATGTAGATGGCATTACTCACGTAATTAATTACGACCTCCCTGACGATACTGAAGTCTATGTTCACCGGATAGGAAGGACAGGAAGAATGGGCCGCAGGGGGGAATCATGGAGCTTCGTTTCTGGCAAAGAAGTGCAATCAATAGACAGAATCTGCTCCACTTGGGGCTTGACAATACCATTTGTTGAGCCCCCGTCCCTGCCGGCAGGGGTAGAGCGAGATTTCGTACCTAGGAGAGACGACTGGGAAGAGGTCTCAGATGCTTTTGGCATGGTATGCGTTAGAATGAGTCTTGGAGGTTCGGAGAAGACCCGTAGAGAGATTGTGGATTGGATTGTCTCAGAAGCAAGAATTCCTGAAATAGCAATTGGAGAGACGTACATGGATTCTGAAAGTCTGATTGTAGAAATTCATGTTGAGAAGGTTGCTTATGTCATCGATGTCATCAAGGGAAGAAAGATGGACGGTGTTTCTCTAAATCCAGAAATAGTAAATGCTTGAGGGAGGGATTCAAACGGCTCTCCCTCTTGGTGAGTGTGTGGGTCTAGTGGGTCCAGAACGAAAAATTTTGAATCTCCTAGGATTCTTTTGTCCGATTCCTATTAATGAGACTAGGATTGCATTGTCCGAGTTATCAGACGGCGATGTAATCGAGGTGGTTTGTGATGATCGTGAAACTCTGAGGGATATTCCGCTTCTTTGTAAGAGGTTGAACGTGTCACTGATATCAATTGAAGAAGACTCTGGAGAGTTCACATTCTTAATCAAGAATTCATCATTTTTAGGAGATATCTGAATGGTTTCGGATGAAATCAGCATTATGGAGAAGGGAGGGGTTCCTGCTGATGCCAAACTACCTACTAATCAAGGAGATTTCAGGATCAGGGTCTTTCATGATTCTACGAGTGGCCTCGATCATGTGGCATTGACATTAGGGGAGATGGAGGGGCCTAATCCAGTACTTGTCAGAGTTCATTCTGAGTGTCTAACTGGCGATGCTTTCGGCAGTCTACGGTGTGACTGCGGACCACAATTAAACGCGGCAATAAGACAAATTCAGGAAGTTGGTTGGGGGTGTATTGTATACCTGAGACAAGAGGGCCGAGGAATTGGTTTGCATGCTAAAATTCAAGCATACAATCTCCAAGACAAGGGGGCCGACACTGTAGAGGCGAATCTTCTACTTGGTCATCCTGCTGATGCTAGAGATTATGGAATTGCATCGAAGATAATTAAGGCCGTCGGGATCCACAATGTATGCTTATTGACAAATAATCCAGATAAAGTAAAGCAATTGTCATTGAATGGAACGAATGTATCTGAGAGAATGCCACTAATTGTAGGGATTAGTGACGAGAATAGGGAATATATGACGATTAAGGTGGATAAAATGGGGCATGATATCCCAGATGGAGAGCTTAACAGCCGACTCTAGTAATGGGGCCGTGACCGGGACTTGAACCCGGGCCGGCGGGACCACAACCCACCGTGCTAACCGCTACACTATCACAGCCGTCTGTGAATTGTCGGGAGTAGCCCCGTTTATGAACAGTTATGCATAGAGGGCGCCAGAGACCAACGGGTTGAAGCACTATGGTTCTCGTGGATGAAATATGAGAGGATTGGGAAGGTGCATCTCAATGG
>DANL01000072.1:4023-5916 GCA_002499865.1 Euryarchaeota archaeon UBA121
GCTCATAATGCTTATTTCTATTCAAATTCCCAGTATTGTTGCTGGCGATACTGTAATCACTGCAGAAGAGATGGAGGTTTTCGAGGCGGGTTCTTTTGAGAACGACGATATTTGGTCGATTTCTTCAACTTCTGGATTTAGTCAGAATCCTGCTCAGTTCTCAACAGGAATTGTAGCTGATGGCGAGTTGTCGTTTACTCATGACAGGCCAGAGAACTTTGGTGAGATAACATCGTGGTCCAGTTCAAGCCCTACTTCGTCTAATTACAGCACAGGCAATCCTGATGGATTCTACACTTGGTCCAGAGGCCCAAATATCACTTTGGATGGTTTCGAATTCGAGGGAATGAGTTCATTAATCCTGACTAATATATCATTGGTAATCCACTTTGAGATACCAGACGTGCTTTATTCGGATACCGTGAGAATAATTCTCGGAGGCGTCGGCAGTGAAAAACTCGTTAAGACCTACACTAGAACTATTTCGGGAGTTTACAAGATGAACAATCCACTAATACTTCCCCTAGACGATCAAGCACAGTGGACTTGGCAACTGGTCGAAGGCGCCTATGTCACAATAGACTACGTTTCTCAAGGAGGCGGTAGTGATGACTCAGAAGTAAGGGTAGACGCGGTTGGGATGAAAGCTAAGTATCTACAACCATGGTATTCCTTTGAAAATGTGAAGGCTACCAATGAGCTCATTGGAAATGGAGTGCCTGTCTTAGACTTCGGGCCTTACGACGGTGCCGTTAACGGCCTAGTAGCAGAGAGTTGTGGCCTAACTACCGAGGAGGAAGCTCCAGGTACATGGGAATTCACAGTTACGGCTCCTTACAATCAAGAATTAGGGAGGATTCATGTATTCGGCGATGGTAATTTCACAATCGAAGTCACGCCACAGGGACAGTCATCAATGGAAAATTGGCAGACATATGGCAATGGTGATTTATTGGCCCAGAATGATGTAACTAATTCGGTTAGGTTGACAATCTACGATGGATGTATTAGTTCTGCAAGGATTGACCTCAATGACCCCCATTTGGAAGTTACTGGATCCATTATTGGAAATATTTCAGGACTATCACAAGCAGGAAGCTCCCTCAAGTTCGCTATGGGCGACTATCTCATAGAAACTATGCCGATAAATTTGGGGAGTTTTTCTGTTAGTGTTCCAATAGGACATGCTCTTCCTAGTCACGCAGACTCTGTTGAGTTTGGAGTCGCCTCAAGATTTCAATGGGCGTCTGATGGATCTCCGGAAACCTTAGTCATCCATATCGATTCAGTTAGCATCTCAGGAGGTTATCTATTGGAATGGGACAGGGATCCTGTGTGCATTGGACTAGAAGATATTCAACTAGTTGAAGACGGAGGGGGAGTTCTACTCCCCCTTAGCGTTACATGTACGGATGATTTGACACCCGAAGAAGACCTAATTGTTAGTGCGTTTAGCTCTCAAGGAGATATAGTAAGTGTTTATTCAGAAGGTAGCTCATTAGTTATCCAACCGGTTTCTGAATCGCATGGTGAGTCTTTGATTCAATTAACTGTAGAAGACGAGCGTGGAAATGAGTGGACGGACTCCTTCAGAGTGTTTGTTTCTGAAGTAGAAGATCCTCCAGTTTTCGAGGGATTGCCAATGAGCGTATACGTTGAGATTGGTGAAACCGCAACCTTGGAGTTGCAGATATATGATCCCGATTCTGAAAATCTCATGGTCACAAGTAGCCGTTCGTGGGCGATTTTCTCCGATGGAATACTAAGTTTGACACCTGTTGAGGCCGGCGTTCATCCCGTAGAGGTTACCGTAAATGACGGCAATAGCGAGTATTCGGAGATTATTGATGTGATAGTCACGTCAAAATCAGACCTTCTAGTTGAGAGTGTATC
>DANL01000072.1:6311-9498 GCA_002499865.1 Euryarchaeota archaeon UBA121
AATGTCCGAAACCAAGGAATGGGAGATGCGAGTGGTATTGAAGTGAGATGTTATCTTGATGGGGCTCTAGTTGGGACCTCAACCATTGGACATATTTCATCCGGGGGACTAGATTACATACAATGTGACGCAGTTTTCCAGGGTCCCTCCAGCCAATTAGTAAGGATAGAAGTTGATTATTCTGGATCTATCCTCGAGACTGACGAAAGTAACAATGTCAAGGAAGTGGAGATAATAGTCCATGAGTCTACAAATGGCGAAGAGAGGGGCATAGGAGAGGGTAATGATGCCGTTCTGTTGGCTCTGGCGATTGGCATAATGGTCATCTGTCTTGCCGCTATTCAGATTGGACCTGGCAGAGTAAGGAAGCCTTTCAGAAAGGATAGAAAGTAGTTGATAGGCAGATTATGAAGAGCACTGAGGGCTGATAATCGGTTATTCTCGGATAATGGTTATACATGCTACTTTTTCGAACGTGATTTCCAACTGGGATGGAGGGCATCACGATGAAGCTGATAATTCGCTTAGAGACTGATGAGTGGATTTACGAAGAGCATGAAATTGCTTAGTTCGATTTAGTCCATGTCTGAGGGTAAGTCCCGGGACTCATCAAAACAGATTTTGGGATTGCAATTTCTCCAGAATCTATCTCTGGAAGAGCGTCAGAATCTACTGTCAGCTCAGCGATAGAAACTGCTTCTCCTTTTAGAGTCTCAATTAGTACAGTTGAGCCGGCCTTCGTACCTGATGAAGCTTTGACAATTCCAGGTCTTGCTAGAGTTGCTCCGTGTGACAAAGCAGCGGCTGCACCGTCTTTTATGACAACCTTGGGCAGATGAACAAGTAATCTTTCTATGGGGCATATTATCCTCCTAAGACCTCGCTCATCGCCATGCTCCCTATACACGTGTAAAGCATCGGTAAGCTGTTGCATAGTACATGCCATCGATGAATCAAAGGTTCCAGCTTTAGTCCTGTGAAGCTCTATCAATTCACAATTAGAACCGACCATCAATCCTAAATCTCTAGCCAACGTACGGATGTAGGTACCTGCCTCACAATCAATTTCAACAACAACAATTCTTGATTTTGAGTCAAAATCTAGGAGTTGAATTGAGTTGAAAATCCTACTCCTCACTCTCACTTTGACTGCAGATTCTTTAGGTGGCACATTGTAGGATCTCCCTACTAAAGACGATAACGAAGTGATTACCTTATCCTCATTTACTTCCTTAGAGAATCTCATCACTCCAACATATCTTTTTTCCCCTGCTAAGACGATGTCAGTTAGCCTGGTGGCCCTACCGCATAGGAGAGTTAGGACTCCAGTTGCGAACGGATCTAATGTCCCGCCATGGCCGAGTTTCTTTATTCCAAGAAGATTTCTAGCCCAAGAAGCTAGTTGGTGACTGGTTGGCCCTCTTGGCTTGTTAACCAGGATTACGCCCGACTGAAAAAGTTCCGAAATGTCCCTGGAATATGGATTTCCTCCGGACTTTGAGTCGGTGCTTGTTGAGTCTTGCAGGATGATCATATTTCCCAATTTCAATCCCCCAATTCTCGTTGGACCATTTCCAATACCTCTAACGCATCCAGATTGTCTGCGTCAATAATCATATTGTAGGGTGACATGTCATCCAAATTAATACCATACAGTTCTTGATACCTCTGCATATCGTCAGAATTCCTTCTTTGAGACGATTCAAGAACATCGTCAAAATTACCGCCCTCTCTAGACTGGATTCTACGTGCCCTTTCTTCGTCTGAGACTTCAATCCAAATTCTCAGGCAATCTATACGTGCCAAATAGGCCCACCATCCACTCAAACGGCTCTCCACTATTGATGGCCCGTTTGTTGATGAAATCATCTCTTTGAGGGCATCATCTAGGGACCTATCTACTTCGAAGTCCTCTTTACACAGTCTACTGAAATCTTCTACACTAAGTTTTCTTCTCTGTGCTTCCTGCCTGAAGATATCCCCTCCATTTACAGAGTTCAATCCTCTATTTTTAGACAATAAATCCACTAGCGTTGATGTACCGCTACCTGGCTTCCCGCTTACTGTCATTTTGAGCAAGGACTCACCTCCACTCGTACCTGCAAACATCACATCTGAGCTTACCATTCGATGCACGCATGATGAATTCAGATCCACAGGTAGGGCATGTAGACCCCTTCATGGGCGGCGCAGCGAGAGTATTTCCTCCTCTGGTCTTTTCTTGCTCCTCTTTCTTTTGCCCTGTTTTTCGCGGTCCTGACCTTCTTCTCTGGGACTGTCTGGTTCTTGATGCAGAGGAACGTGATTTCTTCTTTGGCTCCTCAAGCAAATAGAGGAGGGGCTCGGGGATTGGTTCCGCCGCTACAACCAGTGGATGTCTCTTATATCTGATAATTTTGATATGCCTGTCGATTATCCTGCCTAAAGGTGCGCTCATCGTAATGTATGATGCTATCCATGCCGGTATTATCCAGAAAATCCTCTCAGTAAAACTCCATGTTGGAGACCATGGGAGACTAACGTATGATACTCTAAATGTCTCTATGGAGTGTGACATCCAGCTGAATATTGCTATAATGAAAACTATTGTGAACATCATGGGCCTGAACATTTCAGCCTGTGTCGCCATATTTTCTGGCCCTAGAGACAACTGAAGCTCTTGCATCTTGTTGATTCTACTGGTATCGCGTTCCATTCTAGCTTCCCTAAGCTGCTTACCGATCTGCTTGCCCCTGTGAGCATTGTGGGCCTGCTTCAGGGAATCAACAAAAAATGAACGGATAATTGTATTTACGACCATTATACTCGAACCGACTACGAAAACAGTAGGAACGAAGTATTGGCTATGGAAAGGTAGAGTCGGCTCAATAACTGATCCGGCACTGACGGATAATGCTATTCTGATGAATGGAAAAAACATCATTGATGCCATTACGACCATCATTACCATCATCGGCCCCATCATTGCAGACAATGCCTGAACTTGGGCGTCTGCTGGGTTTGTTGCCTCGGCCATGTACTTCGGCATAACAAGACAACAATCAACACTTCGGTCGGAATAGACGCTAAATCATGAGATAAATGAATACCCACAGACCACACATGAGGAAGAGCCTACTGAGGCCTCAGTACCACATATCGGACAATTAGTAGAGTCTTCTTGTACCTCCGGCTCCGGCTCCGGCTC
>DANL01000031.1 GCA_002499865.1 Euryarchaeota archaeon UBA121
CAGGGTGACGGGCCATTCACGGTCTTCGCACCAACTGACGATGCATTCGCAGCTGCTGGAATAGACCTGGCCGCACTCGACAACGAAGAGGGCAAGGCAACACTGACTGACATCCTGCTATACCACGTGGTATCAGGGGCAGTACCATCATCCGCAGTGACCGATGGCATGTCCGCTGCGGCAGTAAACGGAGACGATCTATCCTTCGCAGTCGGTGAGGGAGTGATGGTCAACGACGCTAACGTCGTACTGGCCGACGTCCCTGCGTCCAACGGCGTCATCCACGTGATCGACAAGGTCCTCATGCCTCCAGTCGAAGAACCAGCACTCCCCGAGGGATGTGACTATGTTATCGGCGTAGATGAGTCAGGATATGCATATGATGTAACCGACCTGTCCATAGACGTAGGTCAGACAGTCTGTTGGATTTGGGAAGACGAATCTATGGGCCACAACGTAGCTCAGATTGAGAACGAGGGAGATACGAACAGGATGCTCGGCGGAAAGTACAGCGGAATGGCAATGACATCTGTTGACTACAGAGTCACATTCGACGAGGATCAGACCTTCCTGTATATCTGCGAGCCACACGCTACCATGGACATGGTTGGAAAGGTTGTTGTAGGTACAGGAATCATGGAAGTAGTCGAAGAAACAGACTCCAGTTCAGATAGCAATAGCGTCCCCGGGTTCACCGCCGGACTATCTGGAATAGCATTGGCCGCCGCCGTAATCATGTACGGTGGAAGAAAGTCAGATCTGTAGACGTAAAAAGCCCTTCACTGGGAGAAAATATCCGGTTTCCAAGCCGTGATTCTCCCAGTGAAGGCACTAGTCATAACTGTTAATGGACTAGCCAAGTATAGCTTTCCAGGGCCAGATCTCCCTTGGAAATTTCTGTTAATAGCAGAAACTGTGACTTGATCAGAATCCTCGCTCACTCCTGGTCCGGCACCGATACAAGCCCCACAACCAGGGTCAATAAGATGAACACCCGCTTCTTCGAATATCTTTGTCCATCCCTTCTGCTCTGAGAGCTCCTTAACTGACTTGGAACCAAATTGGATGTAGCAATCCACATCTTCTGCAACCCTCAGTCCAGCTTTGAGTGCAGCCTCGCAGACCATGGCATAGAATGAGAAATCATCATCCTTGCCCGCAGTACAAGATCCAGCATATGCTATATCTATTCTGACATCTCCCAGCTCATCGATATATGCGCCGTTGGTTGGGTCTGAAGGGACACCCTCATCTGGATTTCCAGGATGGGCAACCATTGGACGGATTTCCAAGAGGTCTATCTCATGTGTACCGCCATCATAGTGGGCGCCCTCATCAGGTAGAACGAACCTACTTCTAATCTCACTTTCAGTAAGATCATGTCGCCTATCCAACAACCATTCAACTGTCCTATCATCAGGCTCACAAATCCCTGTCTTGGCACTACATTCCGTAGCCATGTTACAAAGAGTAGCCCGCTCATCCATTGAGAGACTCGCCAAACCCGGTCCACCGAATTCCATACTCCTGTCCAATGTCTCCGAGTTCGCAGCAAATTTCCAAAGAATATGTAGGATGATATCCTTCGCCGTACACCCCGGATGTAGCTCTCCAACTAATTTGAATCTGATACTTTCGGGTACGCTTACGAATGAAAATTGGTTATACACAAGATTTGCATATTCTGTTGAACCAACTCCATAGGAGAGAGCATTTGACGCCCCTCCCATACATGTGTGAGAGTCTGTGGCTTGGATGAAGTCTCCAACATCTATGAACTCCTCCCTAGCAACTTGATGGCAAATCCCGGGACTTATTCCTCCGACTGCCGAATAATCTCTGACTCCAGTATGTTTCTGGAATTCAACCTGCATGTCTCTCAGTGTTTGTATTTTCGACTCGAACTTACTAAACCTAGCAACACCCGTGGCATACAATAGGTGATCCTCAAAAACAGCGAATTTACTAGGGTTAGGAAGCGTATAATCATCTCCATACTCATCAGATAAGAAAGTATGAACTTGCGCAGTGGTAAACTCATGAGAGTAGCCTCCGTCTACCTGAGCCAGAACGGCATCCCCGGGTTTTACAAAACTAGGCTCATCACCCCCTCCCAGTAATTTAGACGAAATCATTTTCTCAATCATGTTCATTGGTCTCGGAGCGCAATCGTTGGCTGGAAGAATCACATCACCAGACTTCAGCCTCTTCGCGAAAGGAAGGATTCCTCCACTCTCCAATATCAGTTTACTTATGGGATCATATCCCTCTGTGAACTCAGTTAGAGGTATTCTCTCTCCATCCTGTAATCTTTCAAGCATCGAATGATCTCCCATCAGTTGCCCAAGATTCAGATTGTTTCTCTCATGAATCGGTGCAAAAGACTCGGCGATAACAATTCTGATTCCAGACCATCTCTCACACTGGGGGGCGGTTTCCCTGCTAGAACCAGTGCCTTTCCTATGTCCCGATACTATCACCTCAAAACCTCCATCTTTCAAAGCCCTGGGCTCGAATACTCTTCTCCCCTCATGTAAGAGTCCGGCATACGCATTGTCTGCAATATCTGACGGCTCATGATCAAAGCATACCCATGCAGGAGTCATCACATCCGTGTTTATGTCATCGAGAAGGTCATCAACCGATAAATCGGACATCTTCAGATTAACACCTTCATACAGCTGTTTCCTGATGAGTTCCAAGTCCTTGGTCAGGAATAACACTCTCTTTCCAGGAGTGAGGCTGATATTTTTCGGAGGCCAACGCTCACTCAAATTAACCACTCCTAAATCATCCAAGAGTCTGCTCTATTTCACGGTTCTCGATAGGTAACAACATTAGAGCCCACTAATCGTCTCTCAGGGATACCATTGAAAAATGTTAAATTTAAATAACATGTTCTTTCGGGAGTTTATACCTTTCTCAAGGAAGGAGACTAAAAAATGGCTGACTATCTAGTTGAAGACACAGTGAAATGCAATGAATGCGGAAGTAGAAATCTGCTCAGAGACGAGACCCGTGGTGAGGTCTGTTGTGAGGATTGTGGGGTCGTCCTCGAAGACAAAGTAATCGATCAAGGAGCTGAATGGAGAGTTTTCAGTCCCGAGCAAGGAGATCAGAGAGCTAGAACCGGAGCCCCAATGACGGTTATGTTGCATGACAAGGGACTTTCGACAGACATAGATTGGCAGAACAAGGACTACTCAGGTAAGTCAATCTCCAGTCGTTATAGAAGCCAGTTCTACAGAATGAGGAAGTGGCAGAAGAGGTCAAGAGTCAGCAACGCTACAGAGAGAAATCTCGCAATGGCACTAGCAGAGCTAGATAGAATGGCTAGTAGACTCGATCTGCCCAAGTCTATCAGAGAAGCCGCCGCTGTCAACTACAAGAAAGCAGTAGAAGCAAGACTAATCAGAGGGCGCTCAATTGAGGGAGTTGCCGCTGCTAGCCTCTATGCGGCGTGTAGACAGTGCAAAAATCCACGAACGCTGGATGAGATCGGAGAGGCAAGTAGAACCGGCAGAAAGGAAATTGGCAGGACATACAGGTTCATGGTCAGGGAACTCAAGATGAAGATCCCACCCACTAAGCCCGAGGATTATATCCCCCGTTTCTGCTCTGGTTTAGATTTGGATGCCGAAGTTCAAGCAAAGGCATACGAGCTAATTAGTGCCGCACAGGAGAAAGAGCTGACCAGCGGTAGAGGCCCTACAGGAATCGCGGCATCAATAATCTACATCGCAAGCGTTCTTTGTGGTAAGAGGAGAACCCAAAGAGAGGTGGCAGAGGTCGCCGGAGTGACTGAGGTTACGATTAGGAATCGCTACAAGGAACTTATTCAGAACCTGAATATTGAACTTGAGATATGAGGCCATATGTCCAGAAGAGAGGCTAGGGCCCTCATTTGGGAGGGCTGTGAGGCATTAATCAGGGAGCTAACTGAGACCTCCTTCCAAGCCGCCACTCTTCCCCACCCACCTCTTGAGCTTCCGGACTTCCCTGCGATTCAGCCAGAAACTTCCGAAAAATTGGTCGACCAAGCGGTTGGAATTTTTCTGAACGACAGGGCTGGATTCAACCATAGGCTATCTTCTATTGTGGATGATAAGATTCCCGACTATGTTAGGAGAAATATTGATCCAGAGAAACTACGAGAAAAGTGGACCTCTGAGAATTCTGAGAAGATATCCGAGGCACTTATTTTCAAAATGACATCAGACTGGCTCTCTTCTGCACTGGATGAAAGCTCCCCCGATACAGATAGGTGGTATCTGGGGGTATCGTTACTAATTGGCCTGTCTTTGAATGGATCTAATGTAGCTAGAGAAGAAGGATTTCATCTTTTGTCTTCCATCTCTATGGC
>DANL01000021.1 GCA_002499865.1 Euryarchaeota archaeon UBA121
ATTCTGTTGAAGGAAGAACTCCCTAATCATCCTAGCAACCTCGAGAGTTAGTTGCTGATCAATTGGAAGGGCATCGGAACCCACTAGTTGGACGATTTCCTGAAGCTCCGATTCGATTTGTAGCAAGGTACTGATTTCAGTTCTTACTTCGGGGAAGTCGGAAGCGATATTGTCTCTATACCATTGGTCCAGAGCTTGCGGGTACAGGCTGTATGAGTTTAGCCAATTAATCGCAGGGAAGTGCCTTTGCCTTGCTAGACCTGCATCTAGGCCCCAGAAAACCTTCACTATCCTCAATGTACCTTGGCTAACTGGCTCGGAAATATCCCCACCAGGAGGCGAAACGGCTCCGATAACCGAAACAGAACCATCTGACCCTGCAAGTGTCTGAACCCTTCCTGCTCTCTCATAGAACTCAGCTAATCTGCTTGAAAGGTATGCAGGGTATCCTTCTTCACCAGGCATTTCTTCAAGCCTAGACGAAATTTCCCTCATTGCCTCGGCCCACCTACTTGTGGAGTCGGCCATTAGTGCTACATTGTAGCCCATATCTCTGAAATATTCGGCAATTGTAATTCCAGTGTACACTGAGGCCTCTCTTGCCGCCACAGGCATGTTGGAAGTATTTGCTATCATGACAGTTCTATTCATCAAAGGTTTGTTCGTGTTCGGATCGATGAGATGTGGGAATTCATCCAGAACCTCCGTCATCTCATTTCCTCTCTCGCCACAACCAATGTATACGACAATCTGAGCATCCGACCACTTGGCCAACTGTTGCTGGGTAACGGTCTTTCCAGATCCGAATGGACCGGGTATTCCTGCAGTTCCGCCCTTGGCTAGTGGGAACAAGAAATCCAGGATTCTCTGACCTGTAATCAAAGGAACATCTGGGGCGTACTTCTGAACAAATGGTCGTGGGTGCCTTACAGGCCACTCTTGCATCATGGCTATCTCTGAGCCATCTTCCAAGACGCATACCGTCTCTTTGATATTGAAAGTACCTGATTTGATACTCTTCACCTTTCCACTGACATTAGGAGGGACCATGACGCGGTGCTCTATGGTCTCGGTCTCCTGAACAGTACCGATAACATGCCCGGAACTTACCTCATCTCCTTTGTCAACAGTTGCTTTGAACTCCCACTCTCTTTCGAGATCTAGGCCGTCAGCATCCACGCCTCTGGTGATGAACACTCCCATGGTCTCCTCAAGCTTAGGAAGAGGCCGTTGGATTCCATCATAGATCTGAGTTAGCAGACCCGGTCCCAGTTGCACGGAGAGAGTCTGACCAGTTCTGATTACAGGCTCCCCGGGACTTATCCCGGACGTCTCTTCGTAAACTTGGATAACGGATTGGTCGCCATGCAACTCAATCACCTCCCCCATGAGTCCCTCGTCGCCAACCCTGACGACCTCATACATTCTTGGCGATATCCCTACTGCTGTCACAACTGGTCCGGAAATCCGGTAGATTAGTCCATTCTCATTACTCATTTATTTTCACTTCCTGTTTAATTGCTTACTTCCAAAGGTCCACACCTAAAGCAGACTTGATGGACTCTCGAAGAGTGTTATCTTCTTCGGTCCCTATCCCCAAAACTGTTGGAGTGACGCTTTCCGTTAACTGCAAGCGGAGTCTATCGGAAAGTTTGTTGAGATCTTCATTATCTACTACTACAACCCCGATCTCGTCTTGGTTAAGTAGTGACTTAAGGAGCTCAGAAAGCTCTTCGTCATTAGACGGATTATGCAGGTTCTTCACCCCTGCTAACTGGAATCCGAGTGTAAATTCTAGAGGCCCTACTACTGCAATTTCCATTTTTTCACCTCTAGTAATCCATGTGTGCTTCAATTACATCATCTGGCAGACCTACTGCTTTACCGCGAACGAGTAGCCTGAGGTTTCGTACCTCGAGTGCCTTGCATTCGATGTAATGTATGATGGGGAATGGAGAAATCGGACTCAGATGGGAGAACTTCTTCAGAAGAGCATGCCTCTGATGAGATAGTAGTTCTGCGAATGGATCCAAAGTGCCCATTTCCTCAGATTTCCTCAGAGCCTCGTCGAATCCGGAGTCATTGAAGGAGTTGCTTCTTCGAAGAGCTTCCAACAATTCATCATCATTTGTCGATTGACTGGCCTGCTTCATTACTGATGCATCTATTCTTCCACCTGGAATCACTATGGAGGAGCGTTTTTCCGGGGAAGTATCTAGCCTAATTGCCCTGAGCTGATTAATGATGTTTCTATGATCGATTTCCATTCTGAGATATCTCAGTAGCTGGGGTTGCCCCTTGCCTGACTTTACTGCCTTTATGGCGTCAGAAAAGTACTGCATGTCAAGAGCGTTTTCCATTTCTTCTAGGTTTAACTCACCTTCCAGCTTCGATAGGGTTCTTCCCCAAGGGGTTCCAGACATTGAATCAACAGCTTCTTGCAGTCCTTCTGTGGATCTAACTATAGCTAACCATGGAGCATTCCTAGAGTTCTCTGGAGGGAGAATCTGACTCTCAATAATCTCGTCAGAAGCCCCGCCATTTATGGCTCTGAGAACAGTCTTGGCTTTCTCGTAGTCGAATCTTTCAACATAGATTGCCACTAGTGATTTGAGATGCCCGTGACAGAAGCTCATAACTTGGTGTACGTCGTTGTCCATATTATGGAAAAGTGCGGCTTCTACAGCGTCTGCACCTGACATTCTCGAAGCATAGAGGTCCATCTCGGCCCTATATCCCAATTCTCCGATGCTGGCACCTATTGAGTCGGGACCCTGTTGGAGAAGTTGGCGCATCCTAGTGGAGTCTATCAGCGAGGCCTTCCTTGCCTTTGCTCTCGCTGAGGCGTTATACACATTAGAACGCCCTGAACTCACACTAGCCATACCTTCACCTCTCACTCTCCGAATAGTGCTTTATTGACTGGTCCTAGATTAGCCTTCCATGCATCTTCTAGGAGGCTATCGAACCTGTAGTCCAAGACTACCGATCCATCCTTTGACTCGAGTACAAAACCACCGAGTCCCTCTATGTCTTCCCCAAGAGAGAAGTCAGATGACGAAAGTGCCTTTCTGTCTATGTTTACAGGCCTCATTACCATGTCTGCTCCGGAGGAGCTCGCCTCCTTGACAAGAGACTGGATAATCTCATTCCTTCCTTCTAGGTCAGGTGATGAAACTCTCTCTTTCACAGACTCCCATGTCATGTCTAGTTCTTCTCGACGAGCGACAAGAGCTCTCTTTTGGTTGGCCTGCCTAGCTGCGGCGACCACTTCGATAGAAATCTGCTTACTGTCCTTGGAAGCACGAGCCTCTACATCTGCAGCCGCTGAGGCCGCCTGGCTCTTGGCTTGGTCCTTGATCTTCTTAGCTTCAGCTTTGGCATTATCGATTATCTGCTTTGCCTCGGCTTCAGCTTGCATGCTGATTTCATTGGATAGGGCATCTAGTGACATTTTCTTACCTCAATTATAGAATTCTCGATTCCAGTTCCGCTTAGAGCAGGAACAATGCTAGGAAACCGAAAAGTACGATTGTCTCAGGTAGAGCAGTGAAGATTAGTCCGCTAACGAACTTGCTTGAGTCTTCTGATATCATACCTACAGCGGCAGCTCCGATTGGACCCTGGCTCATGCCGGTTCCGATACCACATAGACCCAGTGCCAATCCAGCACCAAGCTTCTGCGCATCCCAATGTGCGGCTGCCGTCTCTACATCTCCCTCTTGAGCTGCGACCACAGATGCAATCATTGCAAACGAGGTCAGCACCATAAGAGCGCTCATTCCTTTCATCATGTTTCTTCTGTTCATTTTTTTTCCTCCTTATTTTCAAGCTAATGCTTGGAATCTGATCTGATTTATTCTACCTCCACGTATTTGGATTTCAGGCCGAACGGTCTGAATTCCTCACCGCTTGAATCGTAGTACTGCCTCATCCACTCGACGAAGTGTAGTCTGGCGGCGTGGATATTTGGACTGAAAACGCCAAGGCCCCATGCAAAGGCTTGTACGGCCAACCAGCCAAGTAGTAGTAAAGGAATAGAAACAAAATCCATAGTGGATGCGTGGGCCATATCCTCCAAGATATGTGCGAGAGGCTCGAATAGCTTCTCATTGCCTGTCTCAGCTATCTTGACACCCACAATCCCTACTGCGAATAGCCTGACATATGAAATCACCGTGGGCATCATACCAACTGCTTCAATGGGGGCCAATCCCACGTTAATCGGGAATGGTACTCCATGGTACTTGTAGAGGGTCCACATTAGTAGCACTACCGAGACAATCACAATTCCGGCCCCTGGGACCATAAGTGCTTCAGCCTCTTCTGCACCAAGCCAACCCTGATTGTCACCGAGGAATCCGTATGCAAACATCCAGCCCCCGATCAGCAGGGCCATCCAAGTACCCTTCTCAAAGAATGCACAAACAAGCCCTACCCCTCCGTGCCCGTTGCCGTAGAGGAGGATGTCCCTGAATCCAATGGCCAAACCCATCAGGATGTGGAAGAATCCGACGTAAATGGTCAGGACTATGAGATCCTCTAGATGGGTCCCTACTCTATGGAATGGGAATGAGAGTGTGATTCCGTAGCCTATATCTGCTACGGGCCCATATCCATGGTCTAGATTGAATGGATAGAGATTTGCAAGGAATGCGACGGGAGACAGATTTTCACTGTACATATAATGCCCGGCCGAGTCCTTCATGTAGCTTCCATCGGCATAGGTTAGCTTGTCATAAAGGAAAATCTCCCATCCAGCAAATTCTGCATAAATGTAGCCGAAAATTAGGGTTCCTAATCCGATATATGTCAGGAACTTCCCCCCGAGCATTAGCATGTCATTGGTGCCGGAGTTCCTGATGACCATCCAGCCGACCCCCATGGTGATGAGGCCATATGCCATGTCACCGAGCATCATTCCAAAGAATAAGGGATAAGTGAACATCATGAAAATAGTGGGGTCGATTCTGCCATAGGCAGGCCTTCCGACAGCATCGGTAAGCAGTTCCATCGGTTTGCTTGTGCTCCTCTCCTGATACGCTATGGGTGGCATCTCCTGATGGTGGTCGTGGTCAGAATGACCATGTCCACCTCCTCCTGCCACTAGCTCAAA
Source organism: Euryarchaeota archaeon UBA121 (assembly GCA_002499865.1). Lineage (GTDB taxonomy): Archaea > Thermoplasmatota > Poseidoniia > Poseidoniales > Thalassarchaeaceae > MGIIb-O5. Next base: position 5,117 of record DANL01000021.1, read on the forward strand.
TTGACTTGCCTCTGTGTGTAGGCAGAATGGCTTGAGAGCGTTCATGACTTCTTCCGCCCTGCTCATTACCAGCCAGCCATCTATGACGAAGGCGTGATCAGATACCGCGACCCTAGTAGGCGCGGTCAGTACGTCATGGTCCCTCTCAAGAACTTCTAGACCGCAAGCGAGTGCTTCCCCGTTTTCACTGACCCACTCTTGGACCTGTTCAGACAGGGATTCCCTCTCATTTACCAAGTCATTCATCAGCTTCATGGCCTCTGATAGACGCTCAGTAGGCGACCCCTCTCCTGAGGGGAGAGGAATTGATTCAAAGCCGGCTGATTCCAGAGACTTGGAGACTTCATCAGAGCTGTCATTTTTAGTGAAGACAGCGACTAGATTGTGCTTACCGCTTTTTGAATTGAAAACCATTGGCGATTCTTCGAGATTCGAAAATTGAGGAGCATCCGTGACTGTTCCAACGAAGGAGGCTAGAGAATCATAGCCACTCAGAAGCTCTATGTCCAAGCCTAACGACGCAACCATCTCGAGTGAGCCTTGCTCTTCGCTCATGGATGAAATCTCATTATCGAGTTCATCGATCCTGGATTGGGCCTGCAACAAATCGTCAATCTTGTTCGGGAGTTCTTTAGACAGGCTATCTCTGACTGGGCCTGTGGGTACTGCACTCTCTGGACCGCTGAAATCGATAATTGAGGCTGCTGATCTAGCCTTGACCAGTGCTCTGCCAACCTCCTCGGAGCTTGGTTCTGGAGTACCCAGTGAGAATCCGTCTTCACTACCATCGTAGTCTAAGATATGCAGAGCGTTGAGTTTGGCTAGGGCCCCTATTGCGTCACTAAGGTTATCTTTGGTGCCCGCGGCAACAAATCTTCCCATTTGCTGGGTATTAACCTGTGACATTTGAGGCACTCTCCGGAAATTAATTTGCCCTAAACGAGTCCAGGACTATCTTAACGGCCTTTTCTCTGTTTCCGTCGCTCCCCTTGTGGATGGAATCGATTGATGAGTCCCCGTCTTTGGAGACTTTCTTGGCTTCCTTTTCTGCAACGCCCCTTGCCTCGGAAATCATTCCTTGGCTACTCGACTCTGAATCTGATCTGCCTGATTGGATTATCTCTGTTGCTGATAGTCTGGCCTTCGTTATGATATCGGAAGCCTCGGACTCCGCATCGGATATTATTTCCCTTGCCTTATTCTCAGCATCCCTGATTGCCTTGAGGACTGTTTCTCGGCCCATTTTGTACACCTACGGTGTCCGCGACCTATGCCGAGTTTATGATGATAACCTAGAGAGTTTCACGCAATTACAATTGAGAATGAGAGGTCTTGGGCGGGAACTATCCAAATATATGGCATACAGGCGGGAGTCTCGTGGACACTGAGACCATCGGCAAGGAAGACTGGGAGGAGCTCCAGAGAAATCTTGAGGCTACCATTCCAGTATACGATAGAGTGAACAGAGTGGCTACTTTTGGCCAGGTCTCCAGATGGAGGAGAATGGTCAGGAATAGACTCCCAGAAGAAGGACGGATTCTTGAGATCGGATGTGGCCCTGGTAGCTTCGCAGAGGATGTATTGGGATACGATTTAGTATGTCTTGATCCAATTCCAGAGATGCTCAGGGTCGCGGAGGAAAGGGTTAATTCAGCACGTTCTGAGAGAGGTGATTCTCCAGCTACATTTGTCCATGGGAAAGCAGAGGAGTTACCATTTGAGGACTCTTCGTTTGATGCGGTGTGTACCTTGTTCTCATTTAGGGACTGGTATGATAAAAGAGCAGGGATTTCTGAGGCGCTTAGGGTTCTCAAGCCGGGAGGCGTGTTCGTCATAGTTGATCCTGCTAAAATAAATCGGTTGCATGGTTTCCTCGGGTGGCTATGGATGAGGACTTATGTGAGCCTCTATGCCAGAATGCTATACAGGTCTGAGGCTCACCCTTGGAAGTGGCTCACGAAAACCTACGTTAGTTTTGGAACTACCAAGGATTATGTCAGGATGATTAGGGAGCAGGGATTCAGCGAAGTCGAAGCTAA
>DANL01000036.1:0-1048 GCA_002499865.1 Euryarchaeota archaeon UBA121
CAATATCTCAAAGTCATGTCTTGGGTCACCTTCGAATTTTAGACACTCGAAGTGGGAGACGCACTTTGGACAGGAGGTTAGCATGATGTCAGCTCCTGTTGCATTCACCTCTTCGAATCTTTGAACTCTCAAAGCCCTACTATTCTCATTACAACTCATCATACTGGAAACACCACAGCAAAGTGCATCTTCACCATGATGCTCCATCTCTACTAGGTTAACTCCTTCTACGCTAGATATGAGGTCCCTAGGTTGGTCATAGATATTCATCTGCCTCCCCAATCTGCACGGATCGTGGAAAGTAACCGTGACGTCATCATCCGATTGTAGATTCATATCAAAACCATTCTCTACCAAGAATTCAGTGGTGTGCATCACCTTCATGTCCTCCAACTCATAGTCTAGGGCGAATGTTCTGAAGCACTCGGCGCAAGATGTTACTAGGGTGTCAATCCCGCTCTCTCCTAGTTTCTTCTGATTGTAAGCCTTGAGTTTCTCAAAGACCTCTGTCATTCCTTGCCATTTCTGATCGTGACCACAGCACTTCAAGAAATCCCTGCCTAGGTAAGTAACGTCTTCTCCCATCTCTTCGAATAGCGTGAATGCGGATGTTGTAGCATCGCCTAGATTCATGGAGCCTTCGTTCACGTGACTGAAAATCATCTCTTGATCTAGGTAGTCAACACACCCTGGGTAGTATCCGATGTTCGAATCAATCGGATATTCGTCGATCGACATGAAGTATCCGTCCGCATCTTCCTCTGCTTCAGCGGCTAGGACTGCCTGCAATACGGTATGAGGAATTTCAGTAGCAGGAGGGCCACCGACTATCATATTCCTTCTGATATCGACATATGAATCATAATCCACCAGTTGGGGACAGGCATTGGTACAAGCAGAGCACGTGAGACAGGAATACAAAGGAACCCCATCGTCTTCATTGTTCCACGTATTGTAGATGATGTTCAGCTTGTCTCCTGAGTTGAATAGCCTTACTGGACAGGCGTCGTCACATAGATCACACCCGTAGCACTTGTTCATCTCGTAT
>DANL01000036.1:1155-61261 GCA_002499865.1 Euryarchaeota archaeon UBA121
GTTCCTCCTGATATCAACATATGAGTCATAATCAACTAGTTGGGGACATGCATTGGTACAGGCAGAGCACGTCAAACAAGAATACAGAGGAACCCCATCATCTTCATTGTTCCATGTATTGTAGATGATGTTCAGCTTATCTCCAGAGTTGAACAGCCTCACTGGACAAGCGTCATCACACAGGTCGCATCCGTAGCACTTGTTCATCTCGTATTCGTAACCTCTCGCCATGCTTCTCATGAGCATGAATACTAAAGCACCGACTCCCAGGCAAGGTATGAATAACGAATATATCAATTTCGCATCCAGACTCTTCGGATTCTTGTGATATGTTGGATTCTTCAGGTACATTGTGGACATGGTCTCCAGATCTAAAGAAGACTCTGACCTTACTAGTGAAGTGCCATCATCATTCAACAGTAGGGGCTGGTATGCGACGACAGATAAGCTGGTGATTACCTCTACAGACTCGTTGATGTCTTGCGACGTGGTCATGTAAGAAACACTGTAAGTACTCCCTGCATCTAGATATATGGTATCCGAAACGCATCCTTCTGTACTCCAAATTTCATCTCCTGAAGAGTCAGTCAGAATCAAGCTCTGAGAATGAACACCTGCTCCTCTGACTGTAGTCCTGAAAAGACATCCAATATCTGCCGGAACTTCGGAAACTCCCAGGTCTTCTACCTCGAATGTCATACTTACTTCGTATGTAATCTCAGATCCGTCTACAGACCCAGGGAAGGATGCCTCATCCTCGGCTGAATTTCTACCTGTGGTGCTATCGGCATGTCCATTATCGCCTGCAAAATCAACTATCTTGAATTTTGTAGGTTGGAAAATTCCCCAATTAGACCAATGCGTCGCGGCAATAACACACCAATCAGAGGGGTCTTCTTCTGATGATAATCCATCCCATGCGGCCAATGTTGAGCTTTCCTCGTAAGGTATGCACTCGTCTTCCCAGTCGGCCCAAACATTCCCTTCCTCTACGTGTACCAGGGTGTCAGAAGGCTGAGCCCTGAGGGAATCCAAGTCTTCGATATCGTCCATGGCACCGAGCCCGCCGTAGTCCCAGAAACCATTCTCATATACTGGCCAAGTGACAACAGATATCAGTACAGCAGCTATTAGAGATCCCACGGCAACTTGACGGCCTATCCTTGGGGTGACCCTCGAACCCATTGAGCTAAGTAGGAATTTTCTGGTAGGGAAATATATGACCGCGAATAAGAAAATTCCAGTAAGTATCCATGGAACTGCATTGAATACCTCAGCAGTCCAGGGGGCCTGTCTTCCACACATCAGTTCAGAATGGGAACCAGTGAAGCAGTAGTCACTACGATCTTTGGCATATAAGTCTAGGAATATATTGATCGAGAAAACTGATATGAACCAGACATGGGCTAAATAAACAGCTCCCGCTGTTGCAAACCATGGATCTTCAACCCCTCTCTTTTCCCTACCGGGAAGGAAGGGGGGAAGAGCCAGAATGCCAACAGGAAGTCCCGTAATTGCAGCTCCCCACCATGCGGCATTCCAATCGATTACAGGAGTCCCCAAGAACTCTCCGATGGGTCCTGCTGGGATGACAAATTGAGGAAGATACTCGCCCCATCTTAGGTAACCGTAAGAAAACAGAACGTACCAATCGGGGAATACGAAACCAGCCTGCGCGAATGGATCGGCGGCACTATGCAGTGGAGGGGGTATCAGCCAAGAATAGAATGCTATGGTCATAACAATGGAAGCAAAAATTATCGTGTCTCGAAGTACTTCAGTAGGCCAGAATGGATGTCCGGTGAACGTCCTCCTCCTCTCAGTATCAGCTTCCAATAGCTTGTTTCTCTCGCTGATGTAGGTATCAGCAATTCTACCAAATCTATCCATCATCCCCATTGTCACACCTCAATGTGGCTCCGCTATACCTTGGGCCCAAACAATGAACAAATGAGCAAGAATGAGTGAAGTAACCACTACTGGAAGTATGAAGACGTGGAGGAAGTACATTCTGGTAACTGTCTGTCCTGAGATTGTAGTCCCAGCGAACATGGCGGTTGCAACCCAACCTCCAATTAGGGGTGTACTATTTGCCATATTGATTCCAATAGTGGCGGCACCGAATGCTAGGCTATCCCATGGGAGGAGGTATCCTGAATAGCCAAAGAAAATTGTAAAGAACATCAATGCGACTCCGATTAACCAGTTTAACTCCCTTGGATTCCTGTAAGCACCAGTGAAGTAAACCCTGCACATGTGCAGGAATACGGCTGCGACCATGAAATGCGTAGTCCAATGATGTATGGACCTGATGATATATCCGAAAGGAAGTTGCGTCATTATGAACTCCATACTACTGTAGGCAGGAGTCGGATCTCCCTCTCCGCCAGGTACGTAGTATAATCCTAGGACAGTACCTGTCAGAACTAGGATTACGAATGCCAGGAAGGAAATCCCGCCTAGACAGTACAGAGGATACCAATACCAAATTATTCTGAGCTTATATTTCTCAGCATGAGTCATGGGCATTTGCCTGTGCATGCCATAGTAAGCGTCTCTGCTCATCCCCCAATAGTCCTGAATTCTGAATCTTGTATCTAGCCACGAGAAGGCCCACAGGAATGACTTTTCAGCCAAGCCCATACTACTGGCACTGGTCTCAACTGCTCGCAGTATTTCTTTCCTTGGCATTTCCTCTCTTTCTTTCCTCAGGGTTAGTGCTACTATCACTACAACTAAGGTTATGAAGACCCATAGAAACCAGAATTGAATCATTTCTTCACCTCAATCGCAATATGTGTACCAGTCTTTGAAATCAGGCAGAGCCTCTATCGAATCTCCGTTAAGAACGAATGGAATCAATGGCATCCCCATTGGTGCCGGACCCCCGGCCCTCTTAATTCCAATGAAATCAAATTCTGCACCACTTGATCTATTTCTGGCTCTATTCTTCTCTATGACAGTAGGGTCAAACCTGGACGAGTGGCAGATACAGAACAGTTTACTCCCTCCCGAGTCAGTTCCGCTTGGAACCCATTGGTCTTCGGTAAATTCGTTCGTAACCAGTTGCCATCCGGGGATGCAACAAAGGTGCGTACACCTTGAGAATATTATTATCAAGTTATCATGTATGGAAAGGGACTGATATTGGGGATCTTCTTCTAGCTCGTATCCAGAGCCAACGTAGGAGCCATCTGCCGTGTACCCGTCCATAAATTGAAACCGAGGCTTATCCTCAATGAGGGCACTGCCCTTATTCTCTTCATGAGGGACATAAACTGCATTTACTGGCATTCCAGACCATACTCCCTGGGCCGCGGACATCCCTGTAGCTGAACTCGAGGCCGCATCAACGAACGATTGGTAAGTCATGGGCTCCAAATGCCTATCTCCGTACCAAACACTATCCTCTGCCCCTGTGGGTACCCAGTATCTCACAGCAGTATCGCCACCGTCGGCTTCTGCCTGGCCCATTAGTAAGGATGCAAATCCCACACTCCCAATGGCTGCCACGGTAATTGCGCCAGCGGCGGTGTTGAACGAGTGCCTCATGAATTCTCGCCTATCTATTAGATGTCCCTCTTCGGACGAACTTTCCGAGCTAGAAGAACTATCTCTGAGTGTGAATTTTCTTGCCATAATTACACCTCATATTTCTTCCATGATTCAGGATCTTTCTTGGTGATATACTTGTTTCTCCTGCTCTTCACGATTACTATGTCAGGCATCACGTACTTCATGTATATCATTCCCAGTATTATCACAGTAAGCAATAACATCCCTAGGAAGAAAGATAACATCTGCTGATCCCATTTGTTGTAAAGCCCATAAGAAAGAGAACCTGCCCAGAATAGTGACCAAATTATCCCCCAAAGTCCTACTAAAATTATCAGCCACGAATCTCCAGAAGGAGAGACACTGGCTCTAACAATAGATCCTGCAGGAGCCTCGTTGAAAACCCCATGTTCAATCGCAGTCTCATAAGCCTCCTCTGTAAGGGAGATCCCATCAAGGGCCTCTCTAGCGTCTTCCACGCTCACCTCTCCCGATGCCACCTGCCTAAGCATCTTCATTACTACATCATCTTTCATTACTGATCACCTCTTCTCTGATGCTTAATCCTCAATCTCAGAAGATTACTCCTGCCCTCATAATGCCTTGAGAATCCATACCTCAACATTAATCCACAAAAGATGATTACGATAACAACAGCGGCGAATCCTAGTAACCCTAGCCAATGCGCCCTCATGCCAGCTCCCATGTGGTGTAGGTCCACGCCCTCTTCTACAGGGGCCGGGGGCTCTATGTCGCCATTTCCGACGAATACAGTCCTAGTACCTCCAAAGTCGCCTTCATCTATGGACGCACTGAGTCTGTTCCATCTATCCAGTTGTGATGGAATGCCATCGCCATTCACTGAGTTCCCTGCCAACCATATCGTAACAACACCAGTGCCTTCCTCTGGAGCAGTCCAAGTGATGTGCCAAGTCCTATCAGAAACCTTTGATCCAGAATTACTGTGAGTGAGTGTGGCAGGGTCGTCTTCCCAGTTGTACATCAAGGACTCAAATCCAGCAGAGGCCGAGAGGACACCTCCGCTAACTCTCATGGAGAAACCCCCTGTATGAGAAGATGTATCTGCAACAGGACCTCCAATGATCTGAATTGACATTTCATAGGAATCTCCTGGCTGGTATCGATGCGGGACCTCGGTCAATATTAGGGTGACAGAATTATCTGGCTCCTCAGCATGACATGTACATCCAGCAAGCGCCACATCTCCATCATTATTCGCATCGCCACCAATGCCTGTGGGATTAGCCTGTGACCCACCCGCCGTCAGCACGGCGACAATAGTAATGGCCAGTACCTTCCTTACGGTGAGCACACTCGACGCCATCCACAACACCTTTGGTGTAGTGGCCACCAGAAAGGGGGCTATTAACGTTGCATTGCCCCACTGTCTGTCCCCTACACTAAACAAGCCATTTCTGATAGCATGACGTCACACCAAACTAATATGCCAAGTCTTAGAGGAAGTGATATGTCAGGACCCGTTTGGAGGAATGTATACAGTCTCAACGAGGACCAAATATCGAAATTAGACGAGGCCGAGGACCATATGGAGATGATGAGAATCGGACCCGCTGAAAAAATACTCATTGGACTTCTTGAGAAAGAACCAGAATGCGTCCCTGTGCTGAACGTTATGGCCCATCTCCAAGGCAGGTATTTATCAGACTTCGAGAAAGCTGTAGAATTCTATGACAAGGTACTCACTATAGAGCCAGATAATGCATGGGCGAGAGATGAGAGAAGACGTTATACAAGATATTCCAGTTATGATTGAGCAATTCTATACGCCTACCCCATACTCGAGGTTCGTGAACGACGGAGAGGTCCTAATAGCTGGGGTCGGGGGCTTGGGATGTATATGGGCCATTGAGGCCCATTCAAGATGTTCAGAACTGTCCGAGTTACTGTTGATCGATGCTGATGAGGCCTCTTTCGAAGGAGCTAACGAGGCTAACTGCTTGTATCTCGATGCAGGAGGTGAGGGCAGAGGCGCCGCCGCTCTTCCCTCAATGGCAACACACAGGCTGAGAAATGGGATTGACTCTATATCTTCACTACTTGAGGAGGCCGAGGTGCTCATCCTATTGACTGGATTGGGAGGGGGAATGGGCTCTGGTGCTTCGGGAGAACTTGCAAGGATAGCTAATCAATACGGTTGCATGGTTCTTTCAATCGCAGGTCTTCCTTTTGCAGAGCAGCCACTAAGGTGCTCCATTGCAGAGGAGGCAATCCCTTCATTAGACGTAAATTCTAGCGTGTGTATCAGAGTCAGCATGGAGAGATTAGCTTGGCAGTCCAGGACGAGGAAGACAAATTGGATTACTGGTTCAGGTTGGATAGCCGAACTCGTCGAGGGACTTGTTACAACCCTAGCTAGTGTGGGGAGAATAAATCTGGATTTAATGGATATGAGAGCTATAATAAACAAGGAAGGAAATGCTACTTTGATAGTTGGAACGGGCGCATCTGAGAATCCCAAATCAGTAGTTGAGATGGCTAGAAATTCACCTCTAAATGATATTCCAGTAGAAGGAGCTAAGGGTTGTATGATTCAAGTTGAAGGGGGCCCAGATATGACTCTAGCACATCTGACAGAATTAACCGACTCATTCGTATCATCCATGGATCCAGATTGTCAGGTCATCATGGGGGCCAGAGTTAGTGATGAGATGGTCGGTAAGCTTAGGCTGGTAGCAGTAGTAAGTGGGATCTAGGCTTCATTAATTAACTGAAATCCCCTCTCAGGCTCATGGCTAAGATCAGTAAGGCCAAAAGGGGAAAAAATAGATGGATAGGCCTACTTATCAATCAGAAACCAATTTCCAGAACCATACTAGAGGATAAATTAGGAAAGATAATGGGCGATATCAATTGGAAATTATTTGATTTGATTGACACTGAGATACATACTCTAGCAATTCTGAGAACATCTCTTGAAGATAGCTCCGAAGCCAAGAAAAAAATTAATTCTACAGACGGCATATCGACCCTAACAACATCGGGCAAGATTAGGCTTGTAAGGAAGAGATTGGACATTCATAAATAATACACCTATGGATAATTCCATTTTATCTTTTGAGCATCCGAAACCAAGACTTCCCTGCCATCGACCTCTAAGCATAAGAAGCCATCCTTGTCCAATCCAATAATTCTGACTCTTTCATTTTCAATCTCAGCTACGACGCCTCTTGAGAGACTTACTGACAATGCCTTCCAGCCAGAAATTTCTAGTGAACTTTGATCAAGATCTGGGACCATTTCAAGGCCTTCAAGTATTCCAGAAACCCTGCTGTCAACCACTCTGAATACCTCCTCTAGGGAAATATCGCCTATGGTATCGCTCCATCCTAGGCAAGAAATTCCATTAACCACTCTTGATGATGAATTAATGCCTATGCCTATCCTAAAGCCGGGATTAGAACTATTCGCTTCAATCATTATTCCTCCTATTTTCTCACCTCTAATTGAAATCAAGTCATTCGGCCACTTCAGTTCACAACTTAGTGAATCTGAAATTGCGGCACCAATTCCTATCTGTAGTATTCCAGGGGTGGATATCTCGGATGGCTCCCTGTTGATTTTCCACGATGCCAGTAAATCTCCCGGAACAGACTCCCATCTTGACCCTCTTCTCCCTCTGCCGGAGAGTTGGTCTCCAACAATTAGTCTCTGCCACCCCTTATCCGGCAAATGAATCGCCCTATCCATTGCAGAATCGCATAACTCCTCTCTCTTTTCCTTTGACCCCGATCCAGTTCTCCAAAGAGCAAAAACCTCTAATCTCTCATCGCCAATCCTCTTCATTTCCAATGATCTACATGACCACCCCGACATCAACCAGTCCGTGGGATTACTGGGGCTAATGGGATCCGTTCTAAATAGAAGAACGACAGTCAAATCTTCATTATCCAAATCTTTCAGACTTTTCAATAACTCTTCAGACCACCCACCCCCTTCCAAATCAGTCAGTGACGCCTCTTCAATAGGCTCCAATAATGGCTCATCAGGACCTGGAGGATTAAGATATGGAAGATTCCATACGATCAACTTAGTTTCATCCGGAATGCTCCACCCGTCCTCGCCAACCCCTCCTTCTCTCACCGTTACATTTCTCTCAAATCCATATCTTTCGATGTTGGCTCTGGAACAGGCCACGGCATACGGATTGACATCATATGATACAACACTCCAGCCGAGAGTAGAAAGTGCCATCGAGATCACACCAGAGCCACATCCTACCTCTATTGCATTCGATGCGTTTCCCCTCAGCCTCGAAATTGCCCTGCAGAGTAATTCAGTGTCTTCACGAGGAGGATAAACGGTCGGAGCCACATCAATTTCCCAAGGGCCGAAATTTTCCATTTCAAATTTTACTCTCTTCATTTATATTCGACCTCTTCAGTTCCCAAATCATTGATTTTTCATCAGTAAACCTTATTTGTGGGTCTCATAAATTAACATTGCTTCCGTTCTTACGGGAGGGGACCAGGCCACTGCTAGCCTCGCTCTTGCCGGTAGGTTCAAAAATACCCCCTCGGTCCGAGGATAGCCCAGCATCAGCCATGGGCCTGTAGCTTAGTCAGGTAGAGCACCGGGCTTTTAACCCGGTGGCCGGGGGTTCGAATCCCCCCGGGCCCGCCTGCTAGCTACAGGCCCATGGCCGATATTGGACACCGAGGCGGGAAGGAAAATGGCAGTAAAAAGCTCAACCAAAAAGAGGCTTATCGAACTCGGAGTATCCGAAGAACATGCACACAGACTTGCTGATGATGCAAACATGGACGCTATCAAAAGAATGACTGTCGAGGAAGTCGCCAAAAAGGTAGGCTTAGAGTCGGGTGCCTCAGAGTTAGAAAATATAATGGGGATAATCCGCGAACAGGCCGCATCTAGGAGAAGGAGTAGATCAGGAAGAGTTACTATTTCGAGAACGGCCCTTCTAGACGAAGATATTCCAATCGGGGAAGATAGATTCAACGTACTAAACCATCAGCTGGTCCCTCACCATGCCCTTGTACCAGAAGAGGAGGAGGCTTCAGAACTCTCCCCATGGGGACTAATGGAAACAGAAGCCGATGGAAGCAAAAGATTAGCTAAGGAGCTTCTTCCAAAAATTCTGATCACAGATCCATCCGTGCAGGCATTGAAGGAAACGGAGGAGCTAGAGAGAACAGATCTTCCAGCCGGATGGCTTAGGAACAGGGTTGTTAAAATTTTCAGATATAGTAGATCGGCAGGTGCTAGCACTGCGTACAGACTAATCGTGGAGAGCAATTAAGGAGGAAATGGTATGAAGGAGATAGTCGAGAGTTATTTCGCACACAGAAGTATGGTGAATCATCAGTTGGCATCATACAATGATTGCATCCCCAGTGGAGACGGCAAGAGTAGCCGTATGGAAAAGATAGTCAGAGGAATTAGGATTGGTAGCGATGATCCTCTGGATGATATTCCGGGTGGACCGGATGCAGGCGGAATGATCAAGCTCGACGTCTTGGATAAGGAGATTTACATCAGAATGAAGGGCATTCGTTTGGGTGCCCCTACTGTTAGGGAGGCAAATGGTGCAGAACACCCAGCCACCCCACTAGAATGCAGACTAAGAAAGCTAACATATTTCTCACCCATATACTTGGACTTTAAGATATACAGAGATGACCTTCCACCTTCTACTTCAGAATCTGATATTGGATTCATCGAGGAAGAGGGTGTCCATATAGGGAACCTTCCAATAATGGTCAGGTCTGGAAGGTGTAATCTACATCCGGATCACGTAGCAGGGACACAAGAAAAGTCTCTGAAATTGTCCCCTACTACTTCACCTGAAGATGCCCTTAGGCACAAAGAACTTCTCAGGAAGGCTGGAGAAGATCCGCTAGATCCAGGAGGCTACTTCATCATTAACGGTACCGAGAGGGTCCTAATTTCAATGGAAGACCTAGCTCCAAATAGAGTTACAGTGGAAAAGAATAAGAAATATGCTCATGAGACGGAGGTAGCAAAGATTTTCTCTCAGAAAGATGGTGTAAGGAAACCAATCAATGTCGAAAAGAGACGTGACGGAATGCTCATGGTCAAGATACCCAGCGCGGGGACTACCGCAATACCAGTAGTTCTGCTAATGAGGGCTCTTGGAATGGAGAATGATAGGGATATCTTCTCTGCAATCGCAGGACCTGTTGAAGCAATGAAGTATACAGTTGCAAACCTCAACGACGTCAAAGATAATCCAGAGTACGGTGTCGATAATACCGAAGAGGCAATGGCATGGCTTGAGAAGAAATTCGCAGCAGGCCAGCAGAAGGAGTATAGGGAATCAAGGATTCAGAATTTGCTAGATAAGGAACTCCTCCCTCATCTAGGTTCCGAAGATGATGTTAGAACCAAGAAGGCGATATTCCTTGGTAGGATTGTTAGACAAGTCTTGGAGATGGCAATAACCAACAGGGACCCTAATGACAAGGATCACTACGCCAACAAGAGAGTCAGACTCGCAGGAGATTTGATGGAGGATCTTTTCAGAGTTGGTGTTCAGGGACTAGCAAGGGACTTGAAGTATCAGCTTGAGAGGCATCACAACAGGAAGAGAGAGTTGAAAATCAACTCCTGCCTTAGGCCAGATGTTCTGACTTCCAAGATAATGCATGCTCTAGCAACAGGAAACTGGGTCGGGGGCAGATCAGGAGTCAGCCAATTATTGGACAGGACAACTTACCTAGCTTCTCTATCTCACATGAGAAGGGTTACTAGCCCTCTTGTGAGAAGCCAGCCCCATTTCGAGGCCAGGGACCTTCACCCCACCCATTGGGGCAGACTATGTCCAAACGAGACTCCAGAGGGCCAGAACTGCGGACTTGTCAAGAACGCCGCACAAATGATAGATGTTTCAGAAGAGGTTCCAGAGGACGATGTCAAGGAGCTCTTGGTTGAGGCAGGAGTCAACCCTAACCCAGAAGGTTGGGCTGATGGTTCCAGGATTCACGTGAATGGAGATATTTTCGGACTCCACAAGAGGCCCAACAAACTCGTTTCTCAGTTCAAGAGAAGAAGGAGATCGGGAAGAATAAGGCCCGAGGTAAGTATACGTCACGACACTGAAAATAGAGATGTTTTCATAAATACTGATCGAGGAAGAATAATGAGGCCTCTTCTAGTTCTAGAAGACGGTACTCTAAACTTAGCCAAATTCCACTTGGAGGGCTTAAGGACAGGCGAAATAATATTCTCTGATTTGGTTTCTTCTGGAGTAATAGAGTGGGTAGACGCGGAGGAAGAGGAAGATCTTCTCATCGCCCCTAGGCCATTCGATTTACCAGAGTTTTCTCCTAAGAATAAGAGGCCAATTGATCCAGCAAAGGTCGAGTGGATAAATCTTGGACAAGAAGAGATTAAGAAGGCTAATCTGAAGGTAGAAGTTCAGATGCCGGACGGGAGCACAGTTTCTGAAAAGTTTTCAGTACCCCTCAATTATCATCAGAAGGAAATCGAAACTCTTCGCAAGAAAGAGAAGAAGGATAACACGGTCTTGGTATACACTCACGTGGAAATCGATCCTCAGCTAATTCTAGGAGTATGTGCCGCATTGGTCCCATACCCCGAGCACAACTCTACACCACGTGTTACTGGAGGTACTGCAATGGTGAAGCAGAGTTTGGGCCTGCCAAGTGCAAACTATCGTCTTAGGCCAGATACCAGGGCACATGTCATGCACTATCCACAGGTCTCTGTGGTGGGGACTAGGGCAATGGATACCACTAACTTCAACAGTAGGCCAGGCGGTCAGAACTTTGTAGTTGCCATAATGAGCCATCACGGCTATAACATGCAAGATGCCGTTATTATGAACAAGGCCTCGGTAGAACGCGGTCTAGGCAGGTCAACATTTATCAGAACATATAATGCAGAAAATAGACGTTTCCCTGGGGGTCAGGAAGAGAGAATAGAGGTTCCTGGAACAGGACTTGATGAGGTCAAAGGCATGAAGTCATTCGATAGCTATGCACATCTCGAAAGAGACGGTCTTCCAGTGCCCGAGGAGTTCTTATCCAGTGGAGGGGGTCCTGATTCTGCAGTACTCGTCGGGAAAACCAGCCCTCCGAGATTCCTCGAGGAGGCTCATGGAGCTTTCCTGCAAGCTCAAGAGAGAAGAGAGTCATCGATGATGGTTAGGCATGGGGAATATGGATGGGTAGACAATGTATTCGTTACCGAATCACTAGATTCAGGAAGACTTGTCAGGATTACTGTCAGGACCAACAAAATACCCGAGCTAGGAGATAAATTTGCCAGTCGTCACGGTCAGAAAGGAATTATCGGCAGGATTGTCGAAGAAAGGGATATGCCTTTCACCGCAGATGGGACTATTCCCGATTTGATCATCAATCCACACGCCATTCCTTCGAGGATGACTGTAGCGCACGTTCTAGAGATGATTGGTGGAAAGGTAGGATCTCTTGAGTCCAGAAGAATTGACGGAACGGCATTTACTGGGGAGAAGGAGGATTCGCTTAGGGCGGGCCTTCTGAGAAACGGTTTCAATCACACAGGTAGAGAGAATATGATAAGTGGGGAAACCGGTGAGCAATACCCTGCAGAGGTATTCGTCGGGGTCATATATTATCAGAGGCTCCACCATCTTGTGAGTAGTAAGCTACACGCAAGGAGCAGGGGAAGGGTACAGATCCTCACCAGGCAACCGACCGAGGGACGAGCCAGACAAGGCGGTCTGAGATTCGGAGAGATGGAAAGAGATTGCTTAATTTCTCATGGAGCATCGATGGTCATCAAAGATCGTCTACTGGACGAATCAGATGGATGGCCATTGATGGTGTGTAATACTCCGAGATGTGGTCATATAGCATATTATGACTGGAAGAGGAGGACTACTGTCTGTCCTTCTTGTGGAGACAGAGCGGATGTACATTCAGTCCAGACATCCTATGCATTCAAGCTACTTCTTGACGAGATGAAGAGTCTCGGAGTAGCTATGAGACTTGAACTGGAGGACAGAAGATGAGTGCTAAAGATGCAGCTAAGATTCCCAAGAGAATAGAGGCTATCAAGTTCACCTTGATGGACCCCAATGAAATTCGAAAGATGTCTTCCGTTGAGGTAAAGACAGCGGATACTTACAAGGATGATGGCCATCCATTCAAGCAAGGCCTAATGGACCCAAAAATGGGTGTGATAGATCCAGGAGTAAGGTGCGAGACATGTGGCAACAAGCACGACGAGTGCCCTAGTCACTTCGGCCATATAGCTCTAGAATTGCCCGTAATGCACATAGGATTCACCAATCTGATCAAGACTGCTTTGAAATGCACGTGTAATACATGCAGTAAGATACTTCTTCACGATAAGCCTGATACTCATCCTGTCGATCCAGAAAAGTCAGAACAGGACTACTATAGGGACAAAGTGAAGGATGTCATCATAAAGCATGGTGTCGGATCCACTGAGTTCAAGAATACAATAAAGGATATCGAGAAGGAATGTTCCAGCAAAAAGAGGACCATCTGTATGCACTGTGGTGCTGAGCAAGGTAAGATTATGTTGGACAAACCCTCCACTTTCAAAGAAAAGAAGGATAACAAGGGCGAGCACAAGCTAAACGCACGTGATATCCGCGAGTGGCTTGAGAGGATCCCCGATGAGCATCTAATATTCCTCGGTATGGACAAGGATGCTGCAAGGCCAGAATGGACTATCATGAAGGTACTTCCAGTGCCTCCAATTACGGTTAGACCGTCTATCACGCTCGATAGCGGAGACAGATCAGAGGATGACCTAACACACAAACTAGTAGATGTTTTGAGAATCAATCAGAGACTCAGGGAGAACAGAGACGCAGGGGCGCCTCAGCTAATCGTCGAGGATCTTTGGGAACTCCTCCAGTATCACTGTACAACCTACTTCGATAATCAGACTAGCGGAATTCCGCCTGCAAGGCACCGTTCTGGAAGGCCTCTGAAAACCCTGGCCCAAAGACTGAAGGGAAAAGAAGGCCGATTCAGAAGCAATCTTTCCGGAAAGAGAGTGAACTTCTGTGCTAGAACTGTAATCAGCCCAGATCCCAATCTTGGAATTAATGAAGTCGGAATACCAGTTCAAACTGCTAAGGAATTAACTGTACCTATCAGGGTAACTAGTAGAAACAGGGAGCAGCTCAGGCAGATGATTCTGAGAGGCCCTGATGTTCACCCTGGTGTTAATTACATAATAAGAGGAGATAGGTTTAGGGTAAGAATTACCGATCGAACCAAGTATATTTGGGCTGGATTTAGGTGCCTTAACCCTCAATGTAACTCAGGTAGTGACGACGAACCATACAATGGTTACAGGCCAGACCTAAACGAGGTACTGCCAGCTCCAAACTTCCTTCCCGGTCTTGTTCTCAAGCAACAAAAGAGGAGAAACTCGTTCGGAGAACTGGAGGAGGAATGGGGAGTAGATCTAGACTCAACACTATCCAATCTCAGGGGCGAGGATGAGAGGGGGCTCCCTCTTCCTGAAAACGATCCCAGAGCGGCAATCCATTACAGATGGAAGTGGGAGATGGAAAACCCCAGTGAATACCTGCCAGAACACTTAGAAGTTACTTGCCCACATTGTGGCAGTCCAGAAATTGAGGATGATTATGGAAATGCAGTTGGAACCGACATTGAAGACAGACTCAGCACACATGACCTCGATGGAAACCCCCGACCCGGAGTCGTGGTGGAGAGGCATCTAATAGACGGAGACGTAGCACTGTTCAACAGACAACCATCTCTTCACAGGATGTCCATGATGGTGCATGAGGTCAGAGTAATGCCTGGAAAGACATTCAGGTTCAACTTAGCTGACTGTACTCCTTACAACGCAGATTTCGATGGTGACGAGATGAATCTGCATGTCATACAGAGTGAAGAAGCTAGAGCTGAAGCTAAGATTCTGATGAGGGTACAGGAGCACATAATCACACCTAGATATGGAGGTAGCGTTATCGGTGGAATCCACGATCATATTTCAGGGGCATATCTACTCACGCATGGCAACAGAATTCTGCCTAAGAATCTGGTAATGCAAGTCTTAGGGGATACAAATTGGGATGGAGAACTTCCTCCAGAAATAGAGGAAGACGGAGTAGTAGGATACAGAGGTAGTGATGTTCTGAGCCTAATTGTCCCAGAGGGATTCAAGCTTGACTACATCAGTAGAATAGGGGATCAAGTCAATGTCACTAAGGGTAATGTTTCAGGGACGATAGACAAGAGGGGAATTGGAGCTGAAGATGGCAGACTTCTGGATGCCGTTGTTCACACTCACGGTCCAGAGGCCGGCGCCGAGTTCTTAGACAGAATGACAAGAATGACCATTTCCATATGTACTTCATTAGGATTCACTACTGGGATAGACGATGAAGATCTGCCCCCAGAAGCTAAGGAAGAAATATCCAAGATTAATCAACGTGGAAGCGATGCTGTCGATGTCGAGTTGGAGAAATTCGGAAAAGATGGAAGAAGGTATGAAACACGCCCAGGGAGAACGCCACTAGAAACCCTAGAGGAAAATATTCTGATGATTCTTGACGAAGCCAAGACCGAATCAGGAAATGTAGCTAAGTCATTCCTTGGTGCCGATAACGCCGCTGTAATGATGGCTACCTCTGGTGCCAGGGGGTCCATGGATAACCTCGCTATGATGGCAGGCTCTATAGGGCAACCAAAGGTTCGTGGCAAGCGTCTGGAAAGAGGATATCAGGACAGGGTTTTGGCTCACTTCCCACGTAATTCCAAAGGAGCCCAGGAGAAAGGGTTCGTTGGTTCTTCATTCAAGCGTGGACTGGAGCCAACAGAATTCTTCATGCTATCCGTGTCTGGTCGTGAGTCACTGGTCGATACGGCCGTTAGGACAGCTAAGTCGGGATACATGCAGAGAAGGCTCATCAACGCAATGGATGACTTGAAGGTTGTAAATGACGGAATGGGTTCCGTCAGGAATACTGCAAATAGAATCATACAGTTCGAGTACGGGGAGGATGGTGTTGATCCGGCCCGAAGTCGTGGAGGGAAGCCATTTGATGTAACAATGGTACTCGATGACGCCTTGGGAGGTGAGAACTGATGGTCGTAAAGAGTGCAACAAAAAAGAAACTAATGGATCTGCAGATTGATGAGGAGTATGCTCACAAGCTTGCTGATGACAGGAAGTGGGACGATGTCAAAGTTCTAACGCCCGGACAAATAGCTCAGATTTGTGGTATCGACTCAGGTACTGCTCAGAGAATTAGTGACCTAATGGCAGCATCCTCAAAATCTGCTAGAAGCGCGGCCGCTTCCACTGAGAAAACCGTTGTCAGGAGAAAGTCAGCAGCATCTAGAAGGAGAAGGAAGTCTATGCTTCCTCTCGAAGAATTTGACGATGACGCAAAGCTATCACAGATACTCAGAGATGTTGACCATCAAGATGAGATATACCAGAATCTATTGTCTGCTTCCGTGGATGCAAATGTCAGTCTTACTCCTAGAATGATTATGGATTTAACAGAGGGAATAAGGGCTAGGGGATTGAAGAAAATAACACCTGCGAAGGCTAGGAAGGTGATTAATTCTGCCAGCGAATCATTACTCACTTCAAGAGCTGATCCACACGAGGCAGTTGGAATAACCACTGCCCAGTCAATCGGAGAGCCAGGTACTCAGATGACTATGAGGACCTTCCACTACGCTGGTGTAGCTACTGTTAACGTAACACAGGGTCTTCCTAGAATAATTGAGATTGTAGATGCAAGGAAAACACCTAACACCCCTACTATGAGGATTTACCTGAATGAGAAGAATTCCAAAGGAAAGCCACTGAGGACTAATGAAAAGCTCGTCAGAGAGATTGCAGCTGGATTAGAGGCTACTACGACCAGCGATATAGCTAATATTGATGTTGAAGTCGCTCAGAGATACCTTAGCTTGAAGCTGAGCAAGTCCAATATGAGGCTTAAGAACATGAATGGCGCAGAGGTCAAAGATAAGCTTAGTAGAGCACTCAGACTTTACATTCAGTCCGATAATGACGATAAACCATCAGAGCTGAAGATTATTCCAGGTGTTTCCAAGAAAGAGGATTTGGAGTCACTGGCCACAGATCCACCAACCTATACTGACCTCCTCCAGCTTGAGGACAAGATAAAGAAACTACAATTGAAAGGCATTAGAGGAGTTATGAGGGCCAATGTCCAAGCTGGAGAGAATGATGAGTACTACATCTCCACAATTGGATCAAACCTAGCTAAGGTTAGTGAGTTTGCAGGTGTTGATAGATCCAGAACATACACTAACAACATCAATGAGATACAGTCCTATCTTGGAATAGAGGCCGCTAGACAGGCCATAATTAATGAGATGCTAGACACTATGGAAGGAGCAGGACTAGATGTTGATGTTAGACATCTAATTACAGTATCAGATGTTATGACCAGCAGTGGCGAAGTAAGGGCTATCGGAAGGCACGGTGTCAGTGGAACGAAGCATAGTATTCTTGCTAGATCCGCCTTCGAGGTTACAGTTTCTCACTTACTAAGGGCTGGAATAATTGGAGAGAGAGACGAGTTGAGAGGTGTTACTGAGAATATTGTCGTAGGACAACCAATAGCACTGGGAACGGGAAGTGTTGATCTGTTCTATATCCCAGACGAGGCATAGAGGTGAAAAAATGGATTTAACAAGAAACCTAAAACAGGCTTTGAGTACTGGAAAAATTATCTTCGGACAGAGGGAAACCATGGGTGCCTGCTCCAAAGGAGAGGCCAGGCTAGTTTTAGTCGCAGCGAACTGCCCGGAGAGTTTTCTATCCGATTTATCTACTTCTCATCCAGGAGTGCCAGTCCATAGGGTCCTTATGGTGAATAGGCAATTAGGCGCTGCATGTGCCAAGCCTTTCGCCGTAAGCTCACTCTGTGTAGTGGACCCTGGACAGAGTGACCTTCTTACTCTCCAGCACAACCTATGATAGTTTGAAAAGAACACTCTTGTGCCGTCGTGCAATAGGACGCTTCAAGTCTGTAAACTCCTTCAGAATAGCGTGGAAGATGCAGTCAGACAACTCTTGGCAGTTAGAGGAGTACGCCTTCACGAGGCATCTCAAGGCACAATAACCCCTGGTTTCATACTTCTTGGAGTAGCAGAAAGAGTACCAGAATTTGGTGAAATGAAAGGCTCTCCAGTTTCCGTGTGGCATATTCCTTCCGACATACTCCCCATTAGTAGGGCTGAGCTTGAGAGATGGTGTGTAGATGCGCCTCCCGGTAGGCATTGGCTCCTCAGTCAAAGGGATCTTCCCGACGACCTCTCCTCGATATTCCCTACTGACTCACAAGTGGTAGCATGGGGTCCGAACAAAATGTCAGTTTGGTTAGGAGAAGCAATACTTTCAGGTGACCTAGAAGTATCTCCTCCCAATGAACATGGACTCAAACCGAATTCCGAAAACTTGTCACCAGAAAATGAAAGGAGCGAAATAAAGTTTGTAGAAGCTGTGATAAATTTAGATTCGTGGCTACTACAAAAAAATCTTGTAAACGCCCTTACGTCTCCAGTATTTTTAGAAGGTAAGATATGGGAAGTTAAGGGGGAAATAGTTTCACCAGAAGGAGCCTCAGAAAGAGATACCTGGATGATTATAGAAGACCCATGGTCCTCCAATCTATCAATATTTGAAGATAAAGAGAAAAATTATGCGACCCCGAACCTTAGGATTATCATGCCTCCCGAAGCAAGATGGATGAAACGAGAGAAACTAATATCAAAGCTACCCTCGCTCTTAGATGAAAGAAGGCAGGGAGAATCGGAACAAAGAGAAAACTCAGTTAGGAGCATCATGTTAGAATGGTGGAGAGTCGATTTGGAATCAATCACAATCCGAACTATTGATGCAGTATTTCCCGCATGGTTACTGAACGTCGAGGGTAGAGATGACGTCTTATTGCATGCCATCAATGGCAGGACATATCCATTGCCCTAATTACGTTGCAGGGACATCAGCTCTTCAGTAGAGAGTGTGTCTCCTGACATCAACTTGGACATGAGATCAGAGACCTCAGTCTTTTCTTCGGAAACATTCTCATCCGTTCTCATCTCAATCGCTTTAATCAGGTCTTGAATGGAGTGAATGCATCTTAAGGAGACGATATATAGGCTATGTATCGAGTCGGCCTCCTTCTTGGATTTAGTCAATCCGGAATGAGCGGAATTAGCCTGATCACGTAATCTGTCAACTTCTTCAGATAACTCCACCATCAAGTCATGGGCTTCCTGTGCTGACGATACCGCTTTTTCAACTCTATTATGGGCTTCTTCTTGTGCCCTTTCAGCGCTACGTACGCTGGACTTCAGATCACTAAGTCTGCCTCCATCTTTATTCGACTCTTTTGCTTCCTTCAAATCTTGACTGAGCTTTTTCATTTCTCTGAAGAAACCCTTCTCACTAGCACCTGTGAAGCCCCCTCTTTCGTACTTCCTCTCAAGGGCATCCATCTTCGCCCGAATTTTAGCAGGAGAGGGTCCTGAATTTCTCTTAGACTTCTCTCCGCTATCTTCCAACCTAGACAATATTTCCCTTAAATCGGCCCTAATCGATTTCAACTCATCAGATTTAACAGCCCTTTCAAGCTTGAGATCCTTGACTATGGTATTGGCTTCATCGCGAACTTCTTTCTGTGTCCTTACTTCGGAAATCAGCTCTTTGACCTGCCTATTTACTTCGTTCCTTGTATCTAAGTAAGCCCTAACTTTGGCATTCAACTCGTCGCGTAACTCACGCTTCTCGTCTAATCCTGACTCAAGAGACTCCTTCGCGGGAGCGAAAACTTCTGTTATCTCGTCGAGCTCCAATATGTAACCCCAACATTACCGAATTTGTACTGACATTTAAGCACATAGTAGAGCAATAAATTTACTCAATCTTCCCTCTTGGTTGCTAGATTGCCCTTTCTGGGTCCCCTCCGAGAGACCCCAATCCTCCTCTTCTTCTTAGTAGGCGTATTCTTGGAGCCAATTTCCGATCCAATATCTCCGCCCCCCCCAGTCAGATCCGAGAGACTCCCCGATCCCAGAAGCGCATCAAGTTCCACGGTACTCAGAGAGCCTCCCGTTTTGGCCTTGGCTTTGATTTCAGAAAATCTGACTTTTCTATTTTTTCCACCAGTTATCCTCTGGTACGTCTTAACTCTGGAAAGACCTTTCCTCAACGACTTTCTTTTGGATTCAATCACATCAATCCGCTTATCGATTTTTGAAATCCTTTTACTAATTTTACTTACTTCGGCTCTACTGGCCTTATTTTCATTTCCAGACTCCGATGTCGCTTCATTCTCCAATACCTCCTTTTCCTTGCGTCCAGCATCAAGTTTTACGGTTACTTCCCTCATTTGCTTGGCTTTCTCTACGTATTCGGAGTGCGCTATCTCTGATTCGGCTTTCTTAACAATAGATGCTTGAATCTCAAAAAATCTTCTGAATGCCTCCAACTCCCGAGAGAGTGTCGGGACCGCAGTCAAGTCATTATCGATGGTGGTCAATCTCCTATGTGTTTCAGATAACCACTCCTTCAGTACATCCATTGGAGGAGGAATGAGCCTATTGACATCGTCCCTCCTCTTCCTGGATGAATCAGCAGCTTTCCTTATTTCATGAAATTTCCTTAATAGTCCCCTTCTTTCTGAATTGGCCCCCTCCATCTTTCCAACGATACCACGCAGGATTCTAACTCTGTTAACTAGGTCCATCCTCTCAGAACGCAGGTCTCTCTTTTCGCCCTCAAGAGAACCTAACTCTCTCTCAAAACTGCTCCTCATTTCTTGAACTTCATGACCATCAAGATCTTCTAAGTCATTGAATGAGCTAGCGGCATTATCTTCACTCATTCTTCCTCCTCCCTTTTGGATTTCTTCCTCGCAAACGAGGAAGCACCACCATCCAATACCCTGTTCATATCTGTGAGGAGGTCATCAAATCCAGTGGCACTATCTCCGAAACCCGTAGATAATTTTCCTTCCCATAATGAAATTGCATCTGATGACTGCGCATATAGCTCTCTAGCTCGATCTAACTGTCTTCGGATGTCCCTGATTTCTGATTGTAGAGATATCTTTTTTTCATACAGAGGTTGTGCCTTTTCCACCGCCCCCAGCATCCTTGAATGTGCCGCTTCTGAAATTCTAAAATTGGAAATCATGGTCTTCCTTGAATCCACATACTTAGACATCTCAGGATTAGACTCTCTCCTATCTTTGAGCCATTTCTCATTCTTTTCAATTAGTTTCCTCCGCTTAGCTATCAGCTTTCCTTCTTCTTTATGGTCCAATGCCGAGGTTTCTATCTTATCTTCTATATTCTCAAGCTCTTCAAGAAGCTTTACTTTCTTCCATTCGGGATCCAGACTTACCATTCCACCTTTCACAGAGAGTAACTCTATCGATTTTTTAACTTCAGATAATTTAGCTCTAGCAACGGCCTGCGAAGTATCTCTTTCAGCCTTCTTTTCAGCTACAATTGCATTTGCTTTCTTATGGGATTCAACCGCTCTCTTAACTCGAGGAGAGAGAGCTTCCTCCTCTGCTTCAAGATTCCTAATTACATTCGGAAGTTGCTCTTCTAATGCCCTCCATCTTGCAAGCAAGCCCTCTGCTAGCTCATTGGGTTTTACCTCTAGCAACTGTTGGACGTCCATTGTATTTGGCTCCAGCCGGGACTGTCGGTTAAAGGTCACTATGTGGCATTAGAAGGGGTTTGTTTCATACGCCCTTACATCTCGGAAGTTTTGAGGCGAGGATATGAAGCATACCGCATCATACATCATATTGCTCTCTTTCATACTTATTTTTTCCAATTCTGCATCTGCTAATGACTCACAATTACCCGAAATTGAAATTCAAGAGTCTTCCTACTGGGAGGTTATTGTTATTGATCAATCTACTTCATTGCCGAATGGTAACGAAACATATTCTGATGGCGATTATGTGAGGATTTCAGTTCAGGTGAGTAATACAGGAAACCAGACGATAAACGGTAGTTGGAAATTAAAACTACTTTCCGAAGGAATATGGCACCCATCAGTAGGTCAGAACGAAACATGGGTCGCTAACGACAACCAACTTTCTGAGATGACCCTGGGGCCGCTCATTGAAGGGACTATGACATTAAAATTCGAAATTTCACTGGATAACTCTACCTCTAAGATTTCTGAAACTATGGAAATTGTCGTGTCTCCAAATCCAATACTCTTCACTTCTGCAGGGGAGGCAATTATCGCAATAACAGGTGAACCGGCTTATATTGGCGATATTCTAACGGCTTCAATACTAGTGGGAAATCAGGGGGATTCTGAAGGATCAGTTATGCTTACTCTATATGATGCAAATTCAATAATTTTATTCTCGGGAGAGCCCGTTTTAATTAGCCCAGGCTCCAGTAGGGAGATTTCAGTAGATTTTAATTTCTCTTCGTATGGCGAAAAATGGTTCCTATGGAAAATCAATAGTGATTCAGGAGGAGTGTCACCAGACTTATCTGGCAACCACACAATCACTATTCTTCCACAACAGGAAGTTAGGGTGGGCCTTACATCTAGTGACTGGTCGGTTTCTAATGGGTTATCAATTGACTATTGGGTTTCCCTTACAGATGGGCCCGAAAGAAATGTACAAGTTTCGATAAGTGGATTTGAATCAGGCATGTCCAAAGAACTTCAGAAATTTACAATTACACTAAGCCAAGGTGTAAGGCAACTAGATATCCAAATTACCGATCCTAGTCCCGGACTAGACAGAATAGAAATTTCTGTAGACCCATTGAGTTGGTATTCGGAACAAATACCAGATTTGGATGTGCAATTAATTAGTCCACAGCCGATAATAGAGATCTCTTCATGTGTCCAGAGTCCAGATGTTCTGGAATTCTCAGATACACTAGTCATCACATGTACAATTTCAAACACAGGCAACTCAAACTCTTTGCCTGGAGAAGTCTCTCTATCTAGGGTCTCAGATGGTTTTATTTTCAGTGATTCCGGATTATCAATGATTCAAATAAACGTCGGAGAGGAAAAAGCGATATCATTGACAGTCCCCAATTGGCAGGACGAGGGTACCACTGCTCTGCAAGTAAAATTTTCATCCGCCATAAGCACCTCGTCAGGAAGTATAGCCGTTCAGGCCAATCAGAGGCCTTCAGATGGTTTTGAGATACCATTCGACCCAACTGCGGCCCTCTTAGGCGCAGTTTCTGGACTAGTTTTAATGATGATTTTACTCGCATTCTGGAGAGTTGTTACGGAAAGGACGCCTGACACGGAAAAGAAGAATCAGGGCTCTGCTTCAAGAATCGAGAAAAGGAGGGAGCGAGATAACATAGAGGCAACATGTCCCACCTGTAGTCAAAGGCTCAGTATCCCAGGCGATCATGTAGGGAGAGTGAGATGCCCCGCATGCTCGAATAGCTTCGAAGTTGGCGTCAGGGAGGAAATCAAAATTAGTGCTGACTCCTCAGCTATAGAAGAAGAAATAGAAAGTAAAGACTCAGAAAATAATGTAGATATTTCCTCTACCTCGGACAATGATATACTATCATGTCCATCTTGCGATCAGTTACTCAAGGTGCCATTGGTAAAGAGACCAGTAATGTCTAGATGCCCTGCTTGTAGATGTGAGTTCATGGCCCTTGGAGGTGATTTGGATGAGTGAATTAAGTGAATTTGAAGAGATGTATCTAAAGAGAATTTTTGAGATCTATGATTCTGAGCCAAGTACTATTGTCAAGACCTCCCAATTAGCGGACATAATGTCAGTTAGCAATGCATCTTCCACGGAAATGATTCAAAGACTATCTGAAAGAGGTCTATTGACATATGTTCCTTACAAGGGGTGCAGACTCACCCCTATAGGATTTAACACGGCCGCTAGGATAAAAAGAAGGGAGGGCCTGTTGCAAATTTTACTTACTGATGTAATTGGATTTGATGGTGATGTTGATGCCGCGGCCTGTAAGATGGAGCATAACATGTCGATTGATTTAGAGGAATCATTAGATAGGATGCTAGGTTATCCCGAACAGACGCCAGAAGGGAAAAAAATTCCATCTATAAAGAGATCAGTAAAGCCAATTAATGAGGGTCTTTTGCTACCCATTTCCTTCCTTCCCCTAGGCTCTTCAGCAACAATAGAGGTGATCGCACTTCAGCCAACAGATGTGAAGACACTGGAATTATCAGGCCTAGGGATAGGATCTAGAATAGAAGTTCGCGAAGAGGGCGTATATTGTAACGGCGAACTAATCTCCATTAGTGAGTCAATCATGAAGAGGATTCTATCACGTACGGAGAGTTAAAATGTCAATTAAAGAGAATGAAAATCTGGATCTCGTGTCATTGGCGGATGACTTATCTGGTATTGCCCCACCAGCTCCTTCAGTTCCTGTTTCTAATATTTCCTCATCGTCCACCTCTTGGATGGACGACACACTCCGATCAAAAGAATCTGCACTTTTGAGGTTAGATAGGTTATTGGTGAGCGGAGGAGCTAGACTAGTACTATTCCTGCCATTGTTGGCAATTGTCCTACTTGGCGCCGCGCAGTCATACGGTAGCAATGATACTGACTGGTGGAATAATACTCTAAGAGATGCAGCAGGTGGTTTTTCATTGGTCCGGACAACATATGCCATAGCATTACTAATACTAATTGCCGATATTTTTCTATTAACAATCTTACTCAGGATGATGACCTATTCAAGAACAATATTTCATTACGAAGCAGATGCACTAACATCTTCGGGCCTAACCTTTAGGAGCTCTCATGGCTATGCCGAGATGAGGGCGACTTTAGATGGGTCGATTAGACAGGTTACGGCAATCTCATCATTGATAGCTATCTCATCAATTCTTCTTGCATTATCCCTATGGTTCCCATCTGGTAAAGAACAGGTTAGTCCGGTTCTATTGGCACTATCTACTGGATCCCTGCTAGCAGGTTACGGAGTACAACTTATCTCCATAAGGTCCAGATTCAATGCATCCGAACCGTGGGGTATGCTTGAGGCATTTTCCCCTCCAATTCACCCGGCACTGCTAACCAGGCCATTCAATGATGTCATAAAAGCACACATCGACCCACTGCTTGGAATAAGAATTACTGAGTACCTTAAAACCGTTAGATCGGAACTCAGAGAAGGTTATACAATGTCCGAGTTACAAGAGTCCCTGCTCTTACTACTTCACTTGAGGAGATCTTCTCTAATTTCCGAATCAGAGTTCAGAAAAAATTTAGAATTGATGGTCGAGCCAACGGCAATAGACGGACTTTTCAGACACCCAGAAGTAGGCGAGGAAACCTGGGATAGGCTACTGCAACACGCTAGAAGTGAATGTAAGCCATTTTTTAGATTACATGATAGGATGAGGATGAGGAGGGGAATCAGTAGCTCAGATGGAGGCTTCTGGTTCGATGTAGATATGGAGAATTTAGTCGTAGGTCAGGCAAATTTATTTGCCTTTATACTCAATTCCGGTGAAGAGCCAAAAGATCTAGTTTTGAAGATACAGACTCCCGACTTTAAACCGAATGAATGTGTTTACAAATTACACTCATCTCCTCTAGTTTCGTCATCAGATCCACTAAACCCCTCTTCACTATCTTCTATGATCCAAGAAATGACAAACAGTACAAGTATCGTCTGGCAAAGTCTGTTACCGTCCATTAAGGGAGAGGCTACGGTCACAGTTAGACTGGAAGACGACTCTGGTAACCTAATCTCAGGAAGGGTTCTCAATGTCCAAGTTGGAAGCGACCTCATAACAAGAACAAGAAGGACGGTTGGTGCAATGTTCATGATCGGTGCTCTTATTGCAATCACATCTCCACTATTGCCCTTAGCTGGCTCAGTACTTGGACTACTTTGATGAGTTCCATTCAAGAACTTCTACCTCGTCGCATGGACGTGAATGATGAGGAAAAGGGTCCTGATGACGACCTAAAAACTAGGCTCCATGCCATGGAGGCTAGGCTTAGGAGAATGAGGGATCAAAGGGCATCTCATAACGAGGACGCTAGAAGGGCCGCTAATTCTAGAAACTCAGTTCAGGAGCAGTCAAAGGAGATTAGGTCCAACATAGAGGAAAAATTATCACAGCAGAAAGAAGTCAGAGCTAGGGCTAAATCACATCAGGCCCAGAGGGATGCCATACAGTCTAGGATTAGGGAAATCATCAACAGTAAGAAGGGCAGAAGAAATGAAGCAGGAAAGGCCAAGTCCGATGTGGTTGAACTATCGGAAGCTATTGCTGAGATTTCACAAATAGAAAACAAGCTTATGACAGATGGTACACTGACCCTCAAGGCAGAGAACAGGCTTCTTAGAAAGCTTAAGAATTTGGCTTCTAGGAGGGATGAGCTACTTCCAAAGGCCGCAGAGTTTGAGGCCATAAATATCGACCTCGGAGATTTGGAAGGTACTATTCAGACCTTGAAGGCCGAAGCGGACGCGCAACATGAAGCAATGAAAAGCGCACACGAAGAAGCCGACGATATTTGGGAGGAAGTAAAACCAATGCTTGAAGAAAGAGACTTCCTTAGATCAGAGGGAGATCGTCTCCATGAGATTTTCGTAGAGTCAAAAGAATTAGCTAACTCCGTACATGCTGAAATTGAAGCTCTTCTGAAAGAGGTCAACGAGGCCAGAGATGAAATGAAGTCAAGGAGAGAGGAAAGGGCCAGAGTGATTAGGGATCATAACGAGTCCGTGAGGGAAGCTCTGAAGACACCCGACAACGATGAAGTTCTAGCAGACTCACTTACTGATAGGTTACTTTCCGAGGGTTCACTAACCCTAGGCGGGTCAATGTCAGGGGATCCCCAGGCATCTCCAAATGCAAATACCACAACTCCCCTAAAAAGAAGGAAGTCCAGGAAAGTCGGCGCCTTTAGAAGAACTAGAAAGTAGTATTACCATCCTCTGTCTTCTAGCCTCAATTCTAGCGTCTCAATTTCGAGTCCTGGCATTGCTTCACCAATCATCGAACATGCTTCAGAAACAATAGATGGATCATTATAGTGATGAGTAGCCATCACGATGGCCTCAGCCGTATTAGCTGGATCTGAGCTCTTGAATATGCCAGAGCCTACAAAGACACCGTCCATACCATGATTCATCATCAAAGCTGCATCTGCCGGAGTTGCAATGCCTCCCGCCGAGAAAGTAACAACAGGTAAGCGCTTATTTTGAACCACCTCAGAAACCACAGATTCTACTTCAGAACGGAGCTCTTCCATTGTTCCAAAAGGAGTTGTCTTGGAGTGGAGATTAAATTTTGAGCCTTTCTTTACTCGGTTATAACCATCCATAATCGATGAAATAACCTCTTCGTAATTTTTGCTATTCGAGTCCTTAATAATTTCACAAGCATACTCAATTTCTTTACTGACGAGTACAGCGTGTTGCACTGCGCTGACAACATTTCCCGTCCCCGCCTCGCCCTTTGTTCTAATCATCGCTGCTCCTTCAGCAATTCTTCTTACGGCCTCGCCTAGGTTAGTGCAACCGCACACAAAAGGGATTGTGAAGTCGTTCTTGGGTATGTGAAAGAATGGATCTGCAGGAGTTAAGACTTCAGACTCATCTATCATGTCCACTCCAAGTTGTTCTAATACCCGTGCCTCTTCACTATGCCCAATTCTGGCCTTGGCCATTACAGGGATACTAGTAGTTTCAATTATTTCTTGAATCATCTGTGGATGGCTCATCCTTGCAACTCCTCCCATGGCGCGAATATCTGCAGGAACTCTTTCCAACGCCATAACAGAAACTGCACCTGCATCTTCAGCTATGTGTGCCTCTTCAGGTGTGACAACATCCATTATCACTCCGCCCTCTTGCATTTTGGCAAAACCTCTCTTTAGGAGCTCGGTTCCGTGACGCATCTTTGTCAGGTCGAAGGTAGTACTCATGTACAATGCTACGACAGTCCACTCAAGAACCTATGTAATAATTATCTTAACAACTAGGCTAGAACAGGAGAGTCCCCTTCTGCAATTGGAAGGCCTGGTGCCTCTTCCTCATTTCTATCGAGCCATTCCTCATGCTCATCTGGCAAATCAGTATCTGCAAATATGGCCTCGACAGGACACTCAGCGACACATGCAGCACAATCAATACACTCATCAGGATCTATGACCAAGTAAGTGTCAGCTTCTCTGAATGCCTCGACAGGACAAACGGCTACACAGTCCTGATACTTGTGGTCAACACAAGCGTCTGTAACTACATGAGTCATGTAAATTCGGATATAATGGGGGCATATAATTGCTTGTTATGGCATAAAAATTTTTAGGTTAGCCTAAACCAATTTAAGCCTTGGTCTTAATCACAATTATCAAGAATTAAGTCATGCTTCTAACTAAATCCGTAATAATCTCAAGATGATTATCTCCAGGATATGACTCAATCTTGAACACCCCTTTTACAAATGCCTCATTTCTATCTCCTGAACAGAGTCTGACTTCTCCCTTGACTAGTTTAGAAAGAGAGATTCTTAGATGCAAATTCTTATCATCGTCAATCCTCTTTTCAAGGCCATCTGAAAGTAATTTCAGCAGAGTT
The DNA here is from genome assembly GCA_002499865.1 of Euryarchaeota archaeon UBA121. Classification (GTDB taxonomy): domain Archaea; phylum Thermoplasmatota; class Poseidoniia; order Poseidoniales; family Thalassarchaeaceae; genus MGIIb-O5. The sequence continues at coordinate 29,352 of DANL01000036.1, forward strand.
TCACTACCAAGCCTACCTAGGCTCTCCCTAGCCAATTTTTTTCTTCCGATCTTGACAATACCAGTACTTATGAGAGGGCCATGAAAAGACTTGTCCTTTTCCCAGGCAACACAATCTTCGATCCCTGACAACCACTCCAGGGATTTCTGGATTAGAGCCATGTCATCAAGCTCGCATGCATGTATTCTCCACTCAGCCCTGAGTATCCCCATATCTTTAGGCGGGAATCGACCATTCATAGTCACTTACCTAAATAGGCATCATTAGGGCCTGTTTCAAATACTAAGTGTAGGTCGGAGGGGCGCAAGCGGGGAAGCCCCCGATGATGAGGTCGTTGTAATGGCAAAGGGAGCAAAGGCGAGAGCAGCGGCACGAAGGCAGAGAGATAAGTGGAAGTCCAAGAGATGGTTTTCCATAAGAGCGCCAAGAAATCCATGGTCATACAGAGTTATCGGTGAGACCCTGGCAGAAGAGCCAGAGATGCTAATCGGTAGAAATTATGAGATTATGCAGAATGAACTTGATGGGGACTTCTCAAAGATGCATGTCAAGGTTAGATTCAGAGTTTCTGATGTTTTGGGAAGTGATGCTATCACTGAATTCATAGGCCACCAGATGATGCAAGATCACGTCCGAAGGCAAGTAAGAAGGGATAGAGGAAAAATCGATGACACCGTGGATGTCGTTACAGAAGACGGATTCTATGTAAGATTCAAACCGTTAATTTTGACAAGAGAAAGGGTCAAGTCAAGTCAGAAGAATGAGATTAGATCTGTAGCTAGGAATACTATCTTGAAAGCCGGCGCCTCCTCAACTTGGGTTTCGATGCAAAAATCAGTTATGGATGGTGAGCTTGAGGCCTTAATTAAGGAAGAAGCATCAAAAATTAGCCCCATTAGGATGGTTATGATAAGAAGAACCCAATTAATACAGTCAGGAGTTGTCACAAACGATGGCCCAACATTAGAGGAAATCATAGCTGAAGAGGAAGCATCGAAGAAATCTGTTACCGAGGTAGAGGACGGCGAGGAAAATACTGAACATCAAGATCAAATCGAGGATGAAACAAACGAGTCGGGGCCTGAAATGGAATCTGATGATTCAGACGAAGAGATTGACTACGAAAGTATGACAGTAGCAGAACTCAAAGCAGTCCTCAAAGAAGCAGGTAAGCCCGTTTCCGGCAAGAAAGCCGACCTAATTTCTAGAATAATGGAGTAATACAATGTCCCGCGTTGCGGTGTTATGCGGTACCGGCATGAGTAGCTTATCAAATGATATTTCTCCTCCGAGCGAAAATACCATCGTCAGGGTAGAGACAGATTGGGGTGAAGTCCCTGTAACTATATCCCATTTGCCAGAAGGCATGGTAGCGGTAGTGGATAGGCACCACTCTGTCGGAGAGAAAAGAAAACCTCCTCACATGATTGAACACAGAGCAAATGTGATGGCTATAAGAAGTCTGAAACCTGATCTCGTATTAAGCATCAATTCTGTAGGCTCAATGAGGGATGATTTCCCACCTGGTAAAATTGGCATCACTTCAGATATTCTAGATTTGGCTATCAAACCATGGACATTTTTTGACGATGATGCTCAGCATTTTGATAGGACCTCCCCCTTTGATTCAGATGCTATGTCGATATGTTCAAAATCACTTTTCAAAAATCAAGGAGACGTTCCAAAGGGAATCATTGTTGCACAGTGCGTAGGACCTCAATTTGAATCGCCCACTGAAATTTCAGCATTAGAAAGACTTGGTGCTGATACTGTGGGCATGACATTAGGGCCTGAAAGCCGACTCATATCTGAAACTGGGATTCCACACGTAGCCCTCGCGTGTTCCTCAAACTGGGCCGCTGGAAGAGACCCCACCGATCCAAGGGCCAATATTGACCATCACTCAGTCGACAGACTTGCCTCTACTATGAGGGAACTAGTCACTTCTTGTATCAAATCTCTTCTAATTGAATATACAAAATAAAAGTCAAAGTTGATTTCCAACCTACCTCTCCGAATGCTATGGACAGGAAAGTAAGTGTAGATGACTGGATATCGAGTGACGTATCTGTGAATCCCGATGGCTCTTGGAATACAATGATGGAGAGAGTCGCACAATTCCATCATAAACACTCTTTTCAGTCTCCGGAGAATAATGGTCATGATATGGGCTACAGATTAGCTCTGACTGTAGAGGAGCTGGGTGAACTATCCGCGGCCATAACCAAGGGAAAACCACAATCAGAGGCATCTGAAGAGTTGGCAGATCTATTGATACTAATTCTAGGACATTCTCTAGCAATGAAGGTCGACCTAGAGTCAGAATTTCACAATAAGATGGATAAGATAATGAAAAGAGACTCAAAAAAGGGAGGTTTGGGAATCAGAGTTACGGAATATCGTGAGGATCAAGACTCAACCAGCTTCTCCAATTGAGGCGTACTGAGCTGAATGCCGAAATCATCCTGTAGATCATAAGCCGCTAGGTTGACTGCATTCCTAACCATTAGTAGCTGATATGGTCTTTCGAGAACATATGTGAGCCTCCAAATAACAGCATTATTGGCGTTTTCTCTGATTGTTATCTTGGGCTCTCTCAATGAATCCAGTGACGGGCTAGATTCAGATACCGAATTATATACGGCGTTAAGGTAGGCTTTCACAGTCTCACTAGAGATTCCGTATCCAATGTTAAACTCGACGAAGTCCTTGAAAGGTCCTCCCTTGGATTTCCTCAGGTAATCGGTCCTATACTGTAATAGACTGTAATTTGGAATTTCTATATCATGTCCCTGTGCTAAATCTCTTATTCTGGTTTGTAGTCCTCTAATTTCGAGTATTATCCCTAGTATCCCAGCTTCGGGAATAGAGATCACATCACCTCTTTTGGCGCTATTTCCGCCAATAACTAGTATGCCACTGAGGAAGTCTCTAAGCCAGTAGTCTTTGGTAGTGAAAACGATTAGTGCCAGGAATCCAATTACGCCCGTAGTCTCCAGAAGGCCAGTGATCCCCCAGACATTGATCAATCCAATCGTTGCAGTCATTACAATCAGTGAGAAAGCTACCAATTCCAAGGTCCTAGATGTAGGAGTCTCAACCTTTCTTGAGACTCCCATTACCTCAATTTCCTCTCCGTATTTGGATAGTAGAAAAGCCTCAATTCCATTAAATATCAAGTATGACGCAAGCAATGTAAGGGAAGTTCTACTTATCTCATCTGCTGGGAACTCGTCTCCATGAAAAAGAATTGATGCTATAAATGAAATAAATACCAGAATGTTTAATCCATGAACTAATCTTGTTCTCGATTTGATAGTATGCTCATCTATATCTCTGTGATGAGAGACTATGCTACTCGAGAAAAGATAAACAAAAATATTGAATCCGAAGGTAAAGTACTCAATATTTGAAAGTTCCAAAACCCTATCTGATAATATATCGATCATGTATGTCCCTCCCGGGTTTCAAACATTAACATATTCCCGAACAGCAACCTACTCATGAGAATCTGTATTACTATAATTGAAGCCAGCTATCCATAGACTGATTATAATCCCTCCAATTTGCAATAGAAGCCTTACAATATGGCCAGTAGAAGATAATGAAGCCCCATCTCCCAATTCGATATCATAAATCCACATGTAAAGATTGGCAGGATAGAGCATAATGAGAAGAAGGGCACTAGCTAAACCAGCCTTCGCCCTGAAATAATGTCCCGAGCTAAAGAATATCTCCAAGCCAGAGATTATTAATCCCAAGCCCACGAATATTTCAGCAACTCCACTGGCTAAAACCCAAAACCTCGCTGATCCAAATATTGGTGGAACTATAGGCTCAAACCAACTGGTATCTGTAAAATGAAGGACTCCCACATAGAAGAAGAATGAGCCACCGCAGAGAGCAGAAAAACCCTTCATAATTTTAAGAATGCCATCAAAAGATTGGATTAGAAATATCATTCACTGTCGCTTCCATATAGAATAGGTCGTTCGAAACTCATTATTTTCATCAATCTCTGTACTTTCGACTTCCTCTTCCACCCAATCATCTCTACTCCATTCTGGAAACTTAGTGTCCCCACTTCCAGATGTATGAACTGTTGTCAAATGTATTTCATTGACCTGCTCAAGAAACATTTCATAAATTTGTGATCCACCAATTATCCAACATTCTTCACACCCGTCTGCATAAGCAATCTCAATTGCTCTGCCCGGGTATAGGGCATTTTCAGCTTCATTGTGACGCCATCCAGTATCTCTAGACATTACGATATTGAGTCTTTCTGGTAGTGGTTGAAAGCTCTGCGGAAGAGAATCCCAAGTTTTCCTACCCATAATAACCGCATTGAATCCTTCACCTTCTGTGAGTTTCCTGAATCTGGATAGGTCACTGGAAAGCTTCCAAGGTAAACCACTGTCCAGACCAATATATCCTTCTTCATCCATTGCAACGATTATTGAAATCTTCATTTTATTACCTCAAACCGAAATCGGAGCTGGAATATGAGGATGGTGATTGTAATCTAGAATCTTGATGCTAGAGTAGTTGAAATCATCAATCGAGTCAACATTACAGTCTAACTCTAGCTTAGGCAGTGGAAGCGGCTCCCTCTCTATCTGCTTTCTAGCCTGTTCTATATGATTGCTGTAAAGGTGACAGTCCCCCCCAGTCCAAATAAACTCCCCCGGTTCAAGGTTACAAACTTGTGCAACCATGCATGTCAAGAGACTGTATGAAGAGATATTGAACGGCACCCCGAGAAAGGCATCAGCACTTCTTTGGTACAGTTGACAGGATAGCTTCCCATCTCTGACGTAGAACTGGAAGAAAGCATGACAAGGCATGAGTGCCATCTGATCCAACTCCCCAACATTCCATGCAGAAACTATTATTCTTCGACTCTCAGGATTCTCCTTTATCATCTCCACAGCATTACTAATTTGATCAACTACCTTTCCATCTGGAGTTTCCCATCTCCTCCATTGCTTTCCATAAACAGGTCCTAAATCGCCATTCTCATCAGCCCACTCATTCCAAATCCTGACACCGTTATCTCTTAGATAACCTACGTTGGTTTCACCTGAAAGGAACCAAAGTAGCTCATGAATAACACTGGGCCAATGGACCTTCTTTGTAGTTACTGCAGGGAATCCATCGGAAAGATCAAATCTCATCTGATGCCCAAATAAAGAAACAGTTCCAGTACCGGTTCTGTCTTCCTTAACCGACCCTTCATCGAGTATCCTTCGAAGGAAGTCCAAGTATTGTTGCATCATCCCTACGTCATGTTGGTAGTCCTTCAAGGATGCGGTCGTTCAGGGTGCACCCATTTCTTCGATTGTCCCCATCAATTGGTCTGTGAACTTGCGATATAGAGACTTCATTATCGAGTTTCTACCATGCTCATCAACTGAGCTCAACATCTCTAATTGACTCTTGGAGAAGTTACCACCTTCGTTAGATATGAGCCATTCTCCGAATGTTACAGGCTCTCCAATATGGACATCTACGGATTTCCAGAATCGAATAAAATTTGCACCCGGGGGCATTACATCTCTTGAGCCAATAATACAGATTGGAATTACAGGAATATCTGGAAAGCTAGCTGCAAGCCTAGCTACACCAGTCTTTCCATTCTGTAGGAATGGTGGTTTCTCATTTCTAGATCTAGTGCCCTCTGGAAATATACCTAATGCAAACCCAGAGCTTAAGACATCATGAGCTCTAGAGAGTGCGTCTTTACCTCCTTCCGATCTGATAGTCTCAATCATCCCATTACTTCTCATAATAAACCTGTTAGGTTGCTTTTGGAAGTGACCCTCTTTGGCAAGATAAAATACTTGTCTACGGGCAGCAAGAATCTTGAAGATTGGATCCAGGTTTGATACGTGATTTGAAGTAATAATCATGGCCCCTTTTCTTGGTATTCTTTCTAGACCTGAATAGTTAATATTGAAGAAAAACCTAACTAGAGGGGAAAGATACCTGACCAGAAACCGATAAATCAAAGGGATTGAAAATGACTCTTCAGTGCCTCCAATATCGGATAGATATGAGAATGAACGAATCTCCTCTGTAGAGAGCTTAGCCATGTAACTCCGACAAAGAATGTCATTTCACTCTTTGTGAAACAATAACAAGTTTTCTAGACATTTGCCCCCTGCCGAGTGCATGCCATCGCGCAAAGCGCTCTCACTGATACTGACATCAGTATTTCTAATTCCTATTCTTTCGCCTAGTGTTGCTGGTGAATGGTCCGATGATGGGTGGCTTACCAACCTCATTGGGCCCGAGCGGATGGAAAATGGTGATGAATTCGGATGCCATGGATTTGAAGGTATTGATACCTTAAAAGAAAACTGGGTTATTGAAGAATGTAAGGAATACTTGGTTTCTCACACCGACTCTTCTAGGTGGGGAAAAGATCCAATATCTTTCGGAATCACTGGTGATCATGTAGACAATAAAACAGCACTTGCTCTGGTGAACTCTGGTTTCTTGATCACAGGAGATATGGTCCAAAATGCGCCAGAGGGACTAGCCACATTCTCGAGAAACGGAGGTAGTTTGGAGAAGAACTCTGCCAATATGGAACTACTGGAATCTGCTGAAGAAGACTCCCTAGTTAGTATTTGGTGGAGGGCTAGGGTTGATGATATCAAGGTCAGGGAAGATAAAGATCTGATGACTTGGCTTGAGGAACAAGATGTATGGTTCACTACTTGGGGAGAATGGTATTTCCATGAAATTTCAAGTGATGCCATTGAAGTTAATGCTCAAGAAAATAAAATTATTATTTCTAATCCAATGTCGTCAAGTGCTTGGGATGTCCCAGGCTCGGTTAGTTTAGAAATCGATGGGAACATAATCGAAGTTTACGATAGTGAAGGTGAACAATTTCCAGATTTGAGTACCACCGAAAGGAAATTGAAACACGGCTGGAGGACATATGAAAATGGAGCTTTATTCACAATAATGCCCGGGTCAACTGTAGAGGTTACAATCGATAATATGCCTGATGAATTCTCATATTCTCCGTTGTCTACGTTCAATGATCTACATCATGCTATTACAGTGGTGGGCCATCACACAACAAATCTCTTCCATTGGTCTTCAGACTTTCAAGAATCTATTTTGACCTTTACTTGGTTAGTCGAAAGGCCCTCCGAAGAAGAGATTAATTGGAGCCTCCCTATCATTGCATTATCAGTCCTAATAGCAGTTCCAGTTATAGTGAAGAGAATAGTGGAAATGGACGATGAAGAATAACAAGATATTTGGCCCAATCTCACTAATCAATTTACATTAGGGCCTGTAATCTCCACTCCGTTTTCGCTCATCATATCGATAATCGAATCCACTACCTTTCTTGGAAGGTTCTCAGGAGCATGTATTCCAGGTTCAAGCATATCCGGCTCATCAATCCATGCCCGGATACATCCTACTGTGACAAGTCCAGTCGTACGAGCCATGGAAGATCCGTCTTCGCCTCCAGAATCACTCACTACCCAATCCATACTATTTCCGAGATAATCAGTAGCAGAAACTTCCATCCAAGTAAATTCAGGGGTCTCTGGATCAAAACTCCACTCAGAAATTAACTTGTCTAGATCTATCGAGTTCGACTCTCTTTCCCTGACGAATCTCTCTATGTGTCCGGGCCATCTGACCGTATACTCTGACATCTCTTCTGCTGGTATGGAGCTCATGACGGAACGAAGTCCATCTGTAAGAAATGCCTCCATTGTTCCTCTCCCGTTAACTTCTATTGAATGCCTCTCAGTTAGTGCAGGAAGAGTTACTATTACTCCTTCCCTGACGACTCTAGCAGGTCGCGTATACTCCGCTATTACATCTCTAGGAGAAAATGGAGCCATGTAGTTCCATCCACCTTTTTTTTCAGCAGGATTTCCACCTACTCTTATTACTGCCGTCCTAACTCTTCCAAATATTTCATATGCCCTAGAAAGGAGCATATTTGACAGCCCCGGTGCTATTCCAACGTCCCAGAGAACTTTAGTCCCGATACCAATTCTATCTTCTGGTATCGTATCAGGGGTCTTCTCGCTAAAACTGAGATCTACTATATGCCGGCCATCTACACGAGCCAGTCTCATTGTAAGTTTATGGCCAACTTCCCCGGGCAACATATTCACAAACATGGACTCATTGTCAAGAGCTTCCAAATCGTAACCAAAAACATCCCCCACATGCACAGTAATATTTGAGTAAGTCTCAAACATACTATTTTTCGGCTCTAAATCATAAATATGCACATGGTGTCCGCTTTCAGCTAGTTTTGTAGCCACATATGAACCCACCAAGCCAGCTCCAAAGCAATGTACCAATTTCATATTCACGGGGGGTCGGCAATAACATATTGCACCTTCGGTTAGCTATTTTGAGTCCTTTAACAGCGATGACTTGATTGAGGACCATACATTCCAACACTCATGAACGAGGACGTCGGTATTGACCCATGGTCTACAGACGGAGAAACCGACTACTCCAGAATTGTCAATCAATTTGGTCTTGAAATGGTTGATCAAAGCAATATTCCCAACCCTGGTATGCTTCATCGTAGAGGTGTTGTTTTTGCCCACAGAGACTTAGATGTAGCAATACGTTGTATAAGAGACAAGTCACCTTTGGGCGTACTAACAGGTCTTATGCCAAGTGGAAGGATGCATCTAGGTCATAGTATGGTGATTGAACAGGTTAAGTGGTTTCAAGGACACGGAGCAGATGTCACTGTCGCAGTTGCTGACCTCGAAGCATTAGCAACACGTGGGACCTCGATTGCTCAAGGGCGCAAGATCGCATTAGAGGAATATGTTCTGAACTATGCTGCTTTGGGCTTAGATCCATCAGAGACTGAAGTATATTTTCAGAGCTCTAGGCCGGAAGTTCAAAGACTTGGTTTTACACTAGGAAGAAGGACCAACCTATCCGAATTTGAGTCTATTTATGGCTTTAGAGGTGAGACCAATTTAGCACATGTTCAGGCCCCGTTAGTACAGGTCGGGGATATCGTCCATCCACAACTTGATGATTTTGGCGGTCTTAGGCCTATTGTAGTCCCAGTCGGAATCGATCAGGACCCACATCTCAGACTTACCAGAGATATTGTTGGTAAGACTAATTGGTTCAATATCAAAGAGAAAAAATCAGGCGGACTAACCGTCTCATTGTCAATGCAATCTGACAATTCTGCAATTTTCGGCATAGGCAGTAACGGCAGATTAGACCGGTCTTCAAGAGAGGCTATTTTCAGTAAAATAATTGACTTAATCTCTCCACTGGGTTTCGCCGATTTTTCTTCCAATCCTAAGCACGGAACTATAGATATTCCAGGGGCAACTAGGTCAGATAAGAATCTAATAAGGATGGAGTTATTGCGACTTGAAAGAGATCTCGGCGGACTAGGGCTAATGCCTCCCTGCTCAACCTATCATAGATTCGCCCCAGGTATGACAGGGGGTAAAATGTCGTCTTCAAAGCCGGAAACTACGATCTTCATGACTGACTCTATCGAGTCGATGTCTAAGAAGGTCAATAGGGCCATTAGCGGGGGGAAGTCTACAGTTGAGGAACACAGAAGACTCGGTGGTGACTGTTCCAAAGATATCTCATTCCAATACCTACAGTTCTTCTTTGAGCCAGAAGACACTGCATTAGCCGAAATTAGGAGAGATTATGAAAGTGGCAGAATGTTAGCTGGAGAGATCAAGAAATTATGTATAGAGAAAGCCTCCAAATGGTTAGAAGAGATCTCTGAAAAAAGAGAATATTGGAGAGATAGGACCCATGAGTTCATCGCTCATGACTCAGCCTAATTATTTACTCGAGACATCAAAAACAGGGTATACCGGCCCCGGGTCTAATTCCTTTGCATCCTCCTCTGAAATTTCTGAAGATACGGCCTCATGGTGTAGTATTTGACTGTGGCCAACCGGATCAAGGAGCTCCAAAGTTACAGTGAGATGACCATTCTTTACCCTATCAATCTTCGAAAGAAGCTCATCGCATTTTTTCAGAATATCGCTATCATCTTCCGCATCAGCCTGTCTCCTAATCGTGCCTATTGCACTTGAGAATCTATCTAAGACACCCTCCACATTGGATATGTATCCAGTAGAACTCGAACCAGGAGTTACCTCCAGACCTAGCTCAACTATCCTAACAGTACACGAGGATGATCTGACTACCCTGGAACTAATGTGCTCCGTAGAACTTACCACCAATTTCCATGAACCTGCCTTCTTTCCCTCTGCTGGGATAAAATCAGTAACTCTCCAACCACAACTATTACACGACATTGTGATTTGTGTATGTTCTCCAAAATACGGTATTTCAGAGGTGTGCGCCAACATCTTAAGACTATTCTCTGCCCCACAAATTGGGCATGACTGCTCTAGCTGACTCTCCATAATGACCCTCAATTACTAATTCCACTCGTGAAGCTGGAAGGCAGAAGTAGTAGACGTCTATCTCCTAGCCTGACAACCTCGCCAGCTATATCGTCCTCTACAAATCTTTGAATTTTATTCACGGCTACATTGAGTTCTAGGTCGTTTTTTATTATCTCGCCCATCTTAACTATCACCATATCTCCATCAGAAATCCAATTCATCAATTCAGTGATTCCAGTTAGGTCATCAAGTTCGCATCTTCTGATAACAACATCACCAACGATTCTTGGAACGGGTGCATCGGGGTAAGAAGTTCCAAGATCATGATAATCTTGACCGGGCGCCATAGTGTCCATATCTGGCTCGGATTCTCTCACTTTAATCCACTTCGGCTCCTTACGCCCCCCTCTTGCCACGACTCTGCAAAATACTGATGCTCCTTGATTTATCCGGTCCCAACCTCAGATTAGAACGCCAAGTTAGGGGTTTTCTCAAACCTTGGTCCCGTCGGATTCATAAGGGGCTGTCCCGAGAAGAGGTTGTCGGCACTCACCGGCGGTGACACTATGGATCCCACACTTGATGCAGTTAAGACAGGTACTAGTACCATTGGAATTACTTTTGATGGTGGAGTGGTAGTCGGCGCGGATCATAGGGCAACCATGGGTCACTTTATTGCTAACAAGAGCGTCAAGAAGTTGTTCGATATTTCAGACTATGTTGCTCTAACCACTGCCGGCCTTGTGGGCCATGCGCAATCCCTCTCTAGAACTCTATCTGCAGAATTGAAGCTCTATGAGCTAAAGCAGGGCAAACCGATGACCGTCAAAGGAGCGGCAACACTAACTGCCAATATTCTAGTGGGTAGGCCACACTATGTGCAACTACTTATTGTCGGGGTCGACAGTTCAGGATCTAGTGTTTACAGTATAGACTCTGCAGGCGGATCCATACCAGATGTTTACTGTGCTACTGGATCAGGTAGTCCCTACATGTATGGAGTTCTGGAGGATCAATTCAAACTCAATATGTCCGAGAAGGAAGCTCTCAGGGTAGCCGCAAAGTCACTCTTAGCATCAGCACAGAGAGATGCCGCTAGTGGCAATGGCATGGATCTCGCCGTAATTACTCCAGAAACTGGCTATAGACAATTGTCAGAGGATGAGGTTTCCAATCTCATCAAAGATCTTTGAAATTCACGCTTAGTGCACTTACCTGTTGTTAACAGGAAATCTAGCGTGAGCAGGAAGTGAAATGATGAGGCTTACTTTCTCAGAAATTAAGAATAAAATTAGAAAAATTGTTCCCGAAGGAATAGACTATGACATTGATCTTGAAGCTGGGTCTATTTCTATTATCACCAGAGAGCCCGAATCGTTCGGAGGAGCGGGAGGGCAGAGTCTGACAGTCAAGATCGCTAAGGCGATTAGAAGAAGAGTCGTGATCAGGCCACATCCAGATTTACTTTCAAGTGAGAAGGAGGTGAATGATGCAGTTTCAAGAATAATGCCAGAAGAAGCTCAAATTAGACGAATTTGGCTAGATCCAGCTTTATCTGAAGTCACAATTGAAGCTGATGATCCAAAGTCAGCAGTAGGTCAGAAAGGAGCCAACATCCAACAGCTCAGAAACGAGATTGGATGGCTGGTAAACGTTGTTAGGGCTCCTGCTAGGGAAAGTAGAACTCAGACGGACATTAGAAGATTCAGAAAGGAGCTAGCTGACGAAAGAAAAACTCTACTCAGAAAATTCGGCACTAGGATATACAGGCCACAAAGACCTGGTCCATCGTGGGTCAGGGTCACTGCACTCGGCTCATACAGAGAGGTTGGAAGAGCTATGCATCTTGTCACTACCAATGAGTCCAAGGTTCTCGTTGATTGCGGTGCAAAACCTACGAATAACAGAAGTGAGGTCCAACCGTTCTTTGCCGCCCCTGAAATGCTTCCCCTGGACAATATCGACGCGGTCATTATCACCCACGCTCATGTCGACCATATTGGGATGCTTCCGGTACTATTCAGATATGGATACAAGGGTCCGGTTTACTGCACTCAACCAACTAGAGATTTGATGACCCTATTACAGATGGATTATATTAAAGTGGCACAAGCCGAAGGAAATGAGGCCCCATACTCAAAATCTGATATTCAGGAATGTATCAAACATGTGGTCGATGTAAATTGGGGAGAGAAGACTGACATAGCTCCAGACATTAAAATGACCATGGAAAACGCAGGACATATTCTCGGCTCATCAAGCGTTTATATGCAAATTGGAGAGGGAAGAACAGAGCACAAACTACTATTTTCTGGAGACATAAAATATGAGAAATCTTGGTTATTCGACGCGGCCACTGTAAGATTCAACAAGGTTGATACGCTGGTGATAGAATCTACATATGGCGGTCCACAAAGCATCCAACCAACCAGACAACAAGCAACTCAAGATCTACAAGATTTGATCATTGATACCCTATCAAGAAAGGGTAAAATTTTCTGCCCTGTCTTCGCCGTTGGGAGATCTCAAGAGGTTATGATGGCCATTGATGAATTATTCAAATCTGAGAAGGTTACACCAGTTACTGTCTGGCTAGATGGAATGATTTCAGAGGCGACAGCTATTCACACAAGTCATCCTAATTATCTGAATAAGGACCTCAGAGGAAAGATGCTGAGAGGAGGGGCTGAGAATCCATTTAATTCCAAGTGGTTCAAGCAAGTCGAGTCCAGGGAACAAAGAGAATCAATACTTCTAGATCCAACTCCTTGCATTGTCTTGGCAACAAGTGGAATGATGACAGGCGGACCAATTGTGGAATATTTCAAGTACTGGGCTCCCGAACCCGGCAATACACTTTGCTTCGTAGGATATCAGGCATCAGGAACTCTGGGAAGGAGGCTCCAAGATGGGCACTCACAAGTTCCTTTGGTTGACAAAGGTCAGACTCTAATGATCGATGTTCGTTGTAATATGGTGATTATCGATGGGTTCAGTGGTCACTCAGATAGAAATCAGCTAATGGACTATGTCAAAGCGCTAAACCCTACTCCTAGGAAGATTATTTGTCATCATGGAGATCCACAAACCTGTAATGCCTTCAGAAAGGGACTTCGAGAGACATTCAAAGTACAGACATATGCGCCCGACAATCTAGAAACTCTCCGCCTAGTATGATTAAAGAACGGGTGTATCGAAGCCAAAATCTCCCGCTTGAAGATTCTTCTCAACATCATTTTTTTCATCTTCATCCCATTCTTCAGAGATATTTTTTGCACCATTTTCTCCCTTCTTAGGTGATAATGCCAATGCTACGGAGAATGGTATTAGTAGCAGAAAAATCCAAGATTGATGGCCTACTTCCCCGGATAAGATAATCGAATACAAAGATAGCGTAATCAAGACTAGGGAAACTATCCAGCCGATCCCTCGAATAACGCCACTCATAGTACTCTGTCTGGGTGGGGATTAATCAGTCAACCTCTTGTACCTCGGATTTTTTCCAAATTCATGGGAGGTAGTTGGGTAATGCTGAGATGCCAATGCGGAAGGAATTTTGGATCCAGGGCCAACTCAAATGCTATTTGCCCAAGATGCAATAAAAAAACATCCCTGTCCACTATCAAATCCTTCTCTTCATCTTCAGAATTGAGGGATGCGGTATCCAAAGCAAATGTTCCCGATGAGATAATCAGTGAGCTATCATCCAGATTAGCATCATATGAAAAATCTGAACGTTCCAAGGAGGGATTTACCAGTGACGATATCCAGAAAATTTTGGCTCTTGCCAAACTTCCAGATGACTCAATCACTATTAGCTCAATAAATGAATCAATGATCACATTAAAAATCAAAAAAATGAGTGTAGAGCGGTTTATCGAGCTTCTAGAAACATCATCTATGGTTCTTAGAAATCCAAATGGCTCTTGGTCAGTTCTCCAGTAACGTTCATTCAAGAGATGCCTTGCGAACCCATAGGGGCCCGTGGGTTAGTCTGGTCTATGCTAGATGCTTTGGGAGCATTTGACCCTGGTTCGAATCCAGGCGGGCCCACCATCATTTCAATCTTTGAAGAGCCTCAATATCAAATATTGATACTGCAATATCTATTGCCTCCGAGATGCTGAACCACATTGCATCTTCAATCTCATCTTGCTTAGGAATAATTTCTTCATGCTCGATATCTGCATGACATTTGTATGTAAATGAAATCCAATTTATCCCATCGCTCGTAAAAATTTCTTCACGAATATATGCACCATCGTCATCACCAAAAGAGTTGCCAGTTTCACCCTTCGGATCCTCAATAATGATATCAATACCTAGCTCCTCTTTGGCTTCCCGTATTGCCGCTTCTCTGGGGTGCTCACCATAATCAACGAAACCTCCCGGTAGTGTCCAGCAACCAGTAAAAAATCCTCTTGAAACCTTAGCCATTAAAACTTCCTTTTTCGAATTCAAAATTAGTACCTTACTAACTACTCTGTGTATAGTTCTGTATACGGATTCTCTAGCAACCGGGTCAACTGCATTGTCACTAATTACAGAATCCTTCCATGCCCATTCTCCCGGCCAGTCGATTAATGGCTTACCGTGTATTACGACATGATCCTCCTGAGCAAGTCTAAACCTGTTCGTACGAATTTCTTCCCAGGGAATTCCAAAACTTTGTAGCTCTTCTGCAGTAGGTAAGCGTATCATTTCTGAGCTCGAATCATAATCTAATCTTCCCATTTGAGGGATTGCTGGGCCTCTGCCATCACTGTAAACTAACAGCAATTTACCATCCGACTCTAGGTAAACATGCTCGCCCATTGATACACCCATCTAACTTCCTAATAGTTCGCTGACCGCGTTTCTTTCTTCCAAAAGAACTGAAATATTCTCATCTATCTTTGACTGTGCAAATTTGTCTATAGGAAGATCTTCCACTACCACTATGTCGCCATTTTCGCATCTACATGGGAAACTAAATACTAATCCTTCAGGAACTCCATACCATCCCTCTGAAGGAATGGCCATAGATACTATTCGGCCATTGGAGCCCTGCCACCAGTCCCTCATATGGTCTATAGCGGCTGATGCTGCAGACGCCGCGGAAGAAGCCCCCCTAGCTACTATGATGGCCTTTCCACGAGTTGAAACAGTTTCTATGAACTGGCCTTGTAACCATTCAGCATCAAACATGTCAGTCACGGGTACTCCCTCAATGGTACCGAAACGAGGATCCGGATACATCGTATTAGCGTGATTGCCCCAGATGAATACATCACTGATATGCGAAGCAGGGACTCCAGCGTGTTCTGCTATTTGCCCCACAGCTCTATTTTGATCCAGACGAGTCATTGCAGTAAATTGCCGGGAAGGTATACTCGGTGCATTAGCACAGGCAATCAGTGCATTAGTATTACAGGGGTTGCCCACGGTAATTACCTTCACACTTGGTGATGCTACCGATTCTATCGCCTTACCCTGCCCGACAAAAATAGGTCCATTCGCCGCTACCAGATCGGATCTGTCCATGTCTTTAGTCCTAGGCCGAGAACCAACCAGAAAAATTACATCTGCATCTTTAAATGCAATATTGGGTTCATCTGTGCCTATTATCCCGTGGATAAGAGGAAATGCAGAGTCATTCAGCTCCATCATCACTCCTTCCAGACGTTGCATACCGGGGGGTATCTCTAGAAGCTGTAGATTAACTGGTTGAGTCGGCCCAAAACAATCCCCACTTGCTATTCGCCATAACAGAGCATAACCAATGTTCCCCGCCGCTCCTGTAACGGCAACACGAATTGATTTTTTCAAACTATTTTTCGTAACATCAATGGTCGTATTTTTATTTGAATCTGTAGGCACTATCTCTCCTCGTACCGGCGGTAGTGATTGGAGTATTAGCACTTTGCGACAGAACATTCTGAAGCCTCCTTCCGAATATCGTTAATGGACAATGAGAATACTGGGCCGACGGTTTCAATAAGCGCCAACATCTCGGAGGTTTATCTTGGTCTCTGACCTACGAGTGATATTATGCGACTAGGAGTTCTCAGAGAGCCAGAAGGGGAGATGAGGGTAGCATTAGTGCCCAACTCTATACTCAAATTATCTAAGTCTGGATTTGAAGTATTCATAGAGAAAGATGCCGGAGTCAATGCAAACCACTCTAATGAAGAGTATGAGGGAAGAGGTGGCAAAATATGCTCAAGGGAAGATGTACTATCCTGTGAAACGATTGTATCCATTAGGACTCCTGATTTGTCAGGAATATCTGAAGGTACTGTACTTATCTGCGTAGCCGATCCTTTCAGGAACCCAGATACTGTAAGACGAGCTATTTCTTCTGGCATTACCTTGATCAGCATGGACATGATACCAAGAAGACTGTCCAGAGCTCAATCTATGGATGTAAACTCCAGCCAAGATAATCTATCTGGATACAAGGCAGTGTTAATGGGTGCATCGGAGGTTCCCAAAGCAATACCTATGATGACTACTAGCGCGGGAACTGTAAAGCCTGCAAAATTTGTAATCATGGGCAGTGGAGTTGCAGGACTTCAGGCCATTGCAACCGCTAAGCGAATTGGAGCGATAGTATACGCATCTGATGTCAGAAAATCTGCGGCCGAACAGATTGAATCTGTAGGTGGAAGGTTCATCGAGGTAGAGGGCATGGATGATTTCGAAGATGAGTCAGGATACGCCAAGCCCCTTACGCCAGAATTTATCCAGAAGGTAAATGATACGGTATGTGAAGTGGCCAGTGATGCTGATGTGATAGTTACTACGGCTAGAATTTTCGGTAGGCCTGCGCCTATCACGATTCCTGAATCTGCCGTACATTCTTTCAAGAAAGGATCGGTGATTGTAGACATGAATGCTGACGTCGGCGGAAATTGTGAGCTGACTTCACCAGGTGAAATAGTTATCAAACACGGAGTCAAAATTATTGGAATTAAAAATCTTGCAGGGACTATCCCCTCATCAGCTAGCATGCTTTTCTCCAATAATATAACTAATTTCGTTATCTCAATATCTGGAGATGATGGACTAATTTTGGACTCTGATGATGATATTTTAGTGGGCCCATCAGAAGACTCCGACTTCTTTGTTGAAGGCATGGGAGGCGTTCTAATATGCAGTTCAGGAGAGTTGCATAAGAATCAAACTAGACTAGGGGGAATCTTGTAGTGTCACTAACATTATCCGCACTGATTGGAAGTATTACCGTATTCGTACTTGCTATTTTTCTAGGATTTGAGCTAATTAGTAAGGTCCCTCCTACGTTGCATACGCCTCTAATGTCCGGCGCTAATGCAATCTCTGGAATCACTATTGTAGGGGCGCTTATACTTTCCAATGAGAATTTTAGTGGAACGGATACTTCCATGGCAGCCGTTCTGGCTTTCCTAGCTTTAGTAATGGCTACAATAAACGTTGTCGGTGGTTTCATGGTTACTAATAGGATGCTAGAGATGATAGCCGGAAAGAAGAGAAGGGGTGGCAACTAATGGTCGATCCTGTAATCTGGGACATCGGATACCTATTGTCGGCGTCCATGTTCATTGTAGGAATAAAGAGGCTTTCTAGCCCTAGAACTGCTCCTTCTGGTAACAGACTCGGTGCCCAAGGGATGCTACTTGCAGTTCTTGTTACTCTTCTGAAACTTCAATCTGAGGGAATAATTGGTTGGGAACTCATTTTAGGAGGTCTCGTTATTGGCTCTCTGATTGGATATCTGATGGCTACTCGTGTCGAGATGACGGGGATGCCAGAACTAGTTGCTCTATTCAACGGGTTCGGGGGCGCGGCCTCAGCTCTTGTAGGATTATCTGAGGTACTAAAGAGGATATCTGAGGGAGTGCCTGAACCGGGCGTTGAGCTATATGCTATCTGGATCGCAATTGGGCTTTCAGCTCTAGTTGGTTGTATCACTCTCTCTGGGAGTCTAGTGGCTATGATGAAGCTAAAGGGCGGATTCTATATTCCGTTCACTAAGAAAGACGATAGGGGAAGAAGTAAATGGGTTTCATTTCCAACATGGGGGCCTCCATGGCTAAATTATGTCAAAGTACTGTTACTGCTATCGTCCATAGCACTCATTGTTATGACAATTCAGGAGCCAAGTGATAAGACGTGGATTTATTCCTTGGTGGCAACTTCCACCTTACTAGGAATTCTGTTTGTGTTGCCGATTGGCGGTGCAGATATGCCTGTGGTTGTAAGCCTACTAAATTCACTATCAGGCATAGCGGCCGCATTTACTGGTTTTGTTATTGGTAACAATGTACTAATTATAGCAGGCTCTATGGTTGGGGCTGCTGGACTTATTCTGACTTTCATAATGTGCAAGGCCATGAACCGGGAGCTTTATGACGTACTCTTCAAGGCATTCGGCGGTTCTGGAGAAAGAGATCAATTGACAAGAACAAAGGTTGGAAGCGACCCAGAAGAAGTGGCAATGGTGCTTGACGGGGCTCAGAAAGTCATTGTAGTGCCAGGCTACGGCATGGCAGTCAGTCAGAGTCAGCACGCAGTGAAGGAATTTGCAGATTTGATGGAATCAATGGACTGTGAGGTACTATATGCTATCCATCCCGTTGCAGGAAGAATGCCAGGACACATGAATGTCTTGTTAGCAGAGGCCAATGTTCCTTATGAGAAATTAATCGAGATGGATGAAATAAACTCCGAGTTCTCCGACTGTGATGTGGCCATTGTTATAGGAGCTAATGATACTACCAATCCTGCTTCTAGATCAGGAGAGGGGCCATTAGCAGGAATGCCAATATTAGATGTCGATAAATCATCAGTCGTCGTCATCATCAAGAGAAGCCTGTCAGTAGGATATGCAGGTGTGGACAATGATTTGTTTTACATGGATAAAACTATGATGCTATTTGGCGATGGAAAGAAAATGATGAACCAACTGAATACAGCTGTTAAAGAACTATAATTGGTGGATGCGCACATGACTCCGAGCAACGGTTATTTGTCGCATGCTCCGGATAGTCATGTGGGTGCGCGCATGGTTAGTGGTGTCAAGAGGGCGTTTGCGATACTTCTGGTACTATCTATAATGTCAATTCCTGCCATGGGCATGAGTTCAGGCCCAGGATATGAGAACTCTGATGGAGATCCGACAGTGAAATATGGATGCTCATGCCACAATAACGGAGCGGCATCAACTAGGGCCGTTGTAATGGTAACCGGCGTCCCGGTCATGTATGAGTTAGATCAGTCCTATGACATGACAATCAAGGTAGCAGACTCCCTCACACTTTCTGGAGGTGATGGCAATACCGAGGGAGGATTTCTGATGACATCAGATGGCATTGGCGAGTTCTCGTGGCCGGAAGGTGAAGATATTAGAGTAGCCGAAGGAGCCCCATCAGATATCTCGCATTCAGATACTGACTCTGATGGTATATGGCAGATCACTTGGACTGCTCCTTCAAATGATACGGGACACGTACATTTCTGGGTAGCAGGAAATTCTGTTAATGGAGATGGAGCCCCTGGTGATGAAGATTGGTGGAATATCCTCTCCTTTACAATAAACTCTCCAGATACAATTGAATCTGGCGATTCAGGTGCTACTTTGGAGACTAGGACAGTTTCTGTTGGCGATTATGATACGCTATTCCTGATTGAGGAATCAGAAGCTCAGAGGGAGGCAGAGAGGCAAGAGGCATTGTCACACAGAGTTTTCACCCAAGGAAACCTATTCTTCTGGACCAGCCTAACGGCTCTTCTAATAGGGGCATTAGTTCAGAGGGAAATTCTAGAAAGAAAATATGACGATGGTCCCGAGTTCCTAGCTACCGAACTAGCATATCCACAAGCTCTGAGTAGGGCCCTCATGAGCGTAGTATCATTTTTGATTGCCATTAGATGGGCTTCCTCTGAGACCCCGATCTACTTCCCCCCTCCTGCCGTGGTTGAAGAGGGTACCAAGGTAACCGATTTAACCGCCTTCCTAACAGGATGCGCATTCCTTGCCAGCGCCCTTTTCGCTTACGGCGTGTATCGAACTATATTAGCAGCGAGAGTCTCCCCCGATGTCAAGGATCGTCTATAGATGACAGAATATGATTCCCTTTCTCCACCTAAGCCCCTTTCAAATCATTTTCAAGATTTGTATTCCATAATCAGGTCAACTGTAATTCTAGTAGCTATATTCTCCATATTATGGTCTCTTGTTTCTACTGTCTTTCTAACAGAATGGGGCCAATCATTTACTTTCAATGAGGATTCAAAGAATCTAGCCATTTACTCCCCGTTTGATTGGGTAGAGATAAAATGGTCATTTTCAATATTGATGTCCATGACAACTGTAATTCCTATTTCGTCATATATGATATTTAGATTTGCAAAACCGGGACTCTATCCTCACGAATACAAATGGCTGAGAACAGTTCTTGTCATCAATTCATTTATTCTACCCATATTGATTTTTATCATATGGTTCTGGTTCATTCCCGACATAGCAAATACTGTATCTTCACTGTCCGAGTTAGATAACGTAAGTCCCAGATATGATGTGGCAGAAATAACAAAACTTGCCATCGGAATTACATGGGTGACCATTGTATCAGCAGTTTTGTTTAATGCATTAATAATAATCAGATTCACAAACGGCGAGATTGGGATATATTACTGGGCTAGGTCAAGGCTGATCATAATATGTCTAGGCCTTCTAATTCTAACCCTGCCTTCCACATTTGATGGTTTGAGGATATTAATCTCTGCTTCAATTATCCTTTTTTGCGACTTTCTCTCTAAGTTTATTCCTTTAAGCAGTAATGATAACTAATCAATCCATAATAACACTGCATTGAAAGCCCACGTATAGTACCGATACATGTGAAAATCCTCAGGGTTGTCCTTGCCGTCGTAATACTTATGGGAGGTATCTTCGTCAATTTAAATCCAGATTTAGTAGACTCTCATTATGATTTCGAAGAATCTGCTGAGTCTTCAGATCTTGTCGGTTTACAGATTGATGAGAGGTGGTTAGTACTCAAGGTCTCATTCCCAAATTCACCATACTCTGAGTCGATTACATCATCCCTCTTGCAGGGTAACGGCTCAGCAGAGGAATACGTTCAGCAACTATCAGGTGGTTCCTCAACACTGCAAGTTACTGTCACAGATGATGTCTGGGTTTCCGAGTTTGACGAATCATATTGGGGTGCAGATTCACAAGATGAGAGAGATGTTGGAAATAATGGAGGTGGAGTAGATAAATTAGTAGAGAACGCGGCTAAAAATTTACTTTCAGGTTTGGATTTATCAGACTGGGACCTAAATGGAGATGGTATTTTAGACAGGCTCCTCGTATTACATTCAGGAAACGCTCAGGAATCTGGAGGACCCCCGGACTCAATTTGGAGTCATTTCTCTACACTGTCATCACCGATTGAAATAGGAGAGTGGGAGATTAAGCATTATACCATTTCTTCTCTTGACTCTGGTTTGGGGACCCTTGTCCATGAAATGATCCATCAGATGGGCGCATATGACCTGTATGATGTTAATTCTGACCTTCCTTCCAGGACCTGGAATGGATTGGGAGACTGGGATATAATGGCTAGCGGAAATTGGAATGGGAATGCCATGATACCTGCGATGCCCGGAGGTGCAACACTTGTGACCATCAATGGACTTGGTATCGAATCAGTTAATCCCGAATTGAGGCAGAATATCACTCTATATCCGATGAGCTCCATACAAAACAACACTAGAGTGCTTTCCATAGATACCGCACCGGGCGAGTCTGTACTGATTACTTACAGAGCGGACAGTGGGTTCGATTCTGCCCTTCCCGGGGCTGGTCTGATTGTGGAATACCTAGATAGAAATAATGGAAATATAAATGACAATACAGTCAATAGAGATCCAAAAAATCCTTGGGTAATGATTATCGAGGCAGACGGAGACCAAGCCCTCCTGAGAAATCGTGATAGTGGCAGTAGTGGAGATACATTCCAGACTGGGGACTCTTTTGGTTCTGAAGGATACTTGATCAGAGATAACAGAGGCAGAATAGTTCCATGGCACATTTCAATTACTAATATTGGACAGGCAAACGCTTCATTGGAGATAATTCCAAACAATGAATTCACAGATAGGGTTCTTACTCCTAGGTCGCCGATACAACTAATCGAAGGAGAGAGCGCATTCGCGTCAGTAAATACACTATTGCCTTGTACGCTGGTAATCAATACTAGTAACGATTTAACAACTCCTGAACCAATTGAGATGGAAATACCTGCTGGAATAACTACTATACCCATTCTCAGATTTTCAGATACGAATCAAGATATTGGCATACTTAACGGCAATATTGGTTGCAAGGGAAAAACTCCAGAAAATCTCAGAATAGATTGGCAGATCATCGGACATAGAATCCCCTATCAAGAGATTGAGCACGTCATAAAATGGGACGAGCCATCATCTATTTCCATTCCAATCTCTATGATTGGCTCAGGGGCGAGGAACTACGATATAGCCATAGAAGGAGCCGTTAGTAGAATTGCTACCTCTGATACTCAAGGCGAGGTCCTTTCAGGTGAAAATTTAGTACTCACTATCCAACCTGATGGACTATTGACCCCTGGAATGTATGCAAGGGGAGAGATTGTATTCCAGGATGATTACTCTGTAGAGCAGAGGATTAAGGTTACACTAATTGCCGAGTCATCTCTAACAGGAGACGGCATATTGGGCTGGATTTCTCAGCCTTCTAATGGACTATTGGCGATATCTATTCTACTGGCTTTCAGTATCATCGTGGGAAGGGATGCAGAAGACTAACGTGGGCTGCTCCACCTTGAATCTGTTGGTGGCCTAGATATGGAAATATAGTCAATCTCACTATTTATGAAAATAGGCATTAACCATGTTTTATTTACTCCAGAGGCCAATCTAGAAGCTAGACAGGCTTCGTTCCAGTCACTAGGGATATTCTCGGGATCAGCAACTAACCAAGGAGCATGAGACTCGCCAACATTACCCTCATAACACCTCCATTTAGTTCCATACTTAAACCCGGATTTTGGATTTAACCCCCTATTAAGTAAATCAAGAAGAACTTGGGCACGAGCATCTTCATCGCCGTTTATCAAAGATCTAAATGCTGAATTAGTAATGCCCCCGCCGTGTAATCTTTCAGATACTCTGCTTTCTAAATCATCTAAATTAGCTATGAAATATCCCCCACTAGATATCTCATACAAGGAGCTCGAATCAATATCAATTTCGGAGTATCTTCCTAGATCTCCTCGTGGGTCTTCAATCGATATTCGATATGTTACAGCAGAACCTTCCTCATCAACCACTATAATTTCTGGAATTAATCCTTTTTGCTCCACCTCCCTACACCAAGAGTACAATTCCTCAGGGACTATTACATCATTGGAATTGAATATCTGCAACTCTGAAATAGGCTCATCATCCCTTGGATGTAGGTTTGAAGGCCATCTCATAGCCCAACTATTTTTTTCAAAATCATAAATAGAACTCCACTGCTCTATATTCAGCACCACCTTATTTCCCGGAATCCTTACAGCTTCCATAGCGGCATATTGGACAAGAAAATTTGGGTTTTCTTCCAATTCTTCTATAATTAATCTTCCTTTAGGGGAATCTATGTTTCTGTGATTGATACAGAAGAGGAGCTCTGCTGTATTCATGTATATTCCCCCTCCTTCAGCAGGCTTACCAATTGCAGACTTATGCCACAATCTATCAGCAGACTTTTCATTAAAATGCCAAAGTCCGTGATTACGCTCCATACCCTTCCTAAAGGGTGCCCAATTTCATCCCCTCGGTCCAGAAATATCATTTCCTACCTCCTGCTCCAAGTACCATGTCAGTGTACAACGAAGCCAAGTCACTACAAACTCTAATCACTCTTTTAGGAGAAGTTGAAGGAACTAGGGTGACACTAATTGGTGATGTTATGCTGGACAGATACCACCATGGATATGCTAATAATCTCAATTCTACCGCTCCAGTACCAGCTCTCAGAGTCATATACTCCGAGGAATCTCCTGGGGCCGCCGCTCACATTGCAAGGGGCCTTAGCTCATTAGGACTGTCAGTTGATCTGCATAGCTCTGTTGGCGATGACAATGAAGGAAAATGCATAATCAGGACCCTTAGTGAAGACGGGATAGATACATCTGGAATAATAGAAGTCGAGGGAAGAAACACATTAACAAAAATTAGATTCTATGGTAGTAGGGAGAATCTGCTCGATCAAGAACAAATTTTACTTCAGGCTGATCGAGGACCACTAGATGAGCTAGATTCTAGTATCAGTGAATCCCTAACCAAGGCGTCTTTGGAATCATTATCAGAAAGTCAAGCATTGGTAATTTCAGATTATAATAAGGGAGTCATTACTGAAGGTGGCTCAGAAGCATTAATCTCAGCCGCTAAGAAACTAGGAATTCCGTGCATCGTCGATCCAAAGCTAACCGGCTTGTCCAGAAGCAGAGGTGCAGATATAGTGATTTTTGGCATCAGGGGTCTAGAACTTCAAAATAAAAGGCTGATGACCCCCTCTCTGGATGAAGCTGCCAGCCAACTTATCGATACTTACGATTGGGGAGCGTTACTGGTTCTCGGGGGAGTCAATGGGGTAACACTCCATTCTGACAATGGAAGTAGAGT
The DNA here is from genome assembly GCA_002499865.1 of Euryarchaeota archaeon UBA121. Lineage (GTDB taxonomy): Archaea > Thermoplasmatota > Poseidoniia > Poseidoniales > Thalassarchaeaceae > MGIIb-O5. The sequence continues at coordinate 54,446 of DANL01000036.1, forward strand.
ATTCTTTCCTTGCAGAGCAGACGCGCCTAGGCAACAAATCGGTCTTAACGATGCTGCCGCTACTGCCCTAGCAGCCGCCTTAGGTAATGGTTTGGATGTCGTGGATGCGGCGGCTCTTTCAGCGGCCGCTTGCGAATGTATATTGTCTGCTGAAGCTAGTCAGGAATTCGTTGATAGCTCCACATTACAACTATGGTTGGAAGAGCTTTCCTGGAAATTAAGAATTTCAGAACGCTAATCAATATTACAAGAAGTTCAAATCACTTCCCTATTAGCGAAAGTCATGAGTAGCAAACAGGCAGCGTTGTTCTCACTGCTTATCATACTCTCATTTCATCCCATAGATTCGTTCAATGATGATAATAATCAACAATTTCACTCGGATAATATGGATTTTTCAGATCCACCACTATTAGGCTTCGATCATGATTTAGGTATCACTTTAGCGGGTAATTATACAATATCTGGTTTCACCGTCTCTTCAACTTTACCCGACTCCTCGGACTGGCAAATAATCAGACTTTCTGATGACGGCATTTCGACAAATGTAACAAATCCAACTTACTTAGAAATGTCCCCCTCCGCATCAAATCAAGATGATGGGCTATCGAGATGGGTATGGGAATTCACTATCAATTCATCTTCCATTACTAACTGTACGTGTTTTATCACAGTGACAGCTACTGCTAATCATCAGTCATCATCTATCACTAGTGTTTTCTTTACCGGAGTCACTAACGTCCCTGCACTAGTTGTAGACGATTGGGCAATCCTCAATGATGAATATCGTACTTATAGTGAGAAAATAGATATTTCAGGCCGAGCATTCGATCAAAATAATCTTCCAGTAGATGTACTATCAATGGCGGTTAGGTCCGATAACTATGCTAACGCCTGTTCAGACTACCCGGAAATATCATCCTTCGACGACATCTCAGGATCTAGTGAACAATCTATCAGCAATTTTTCATCATTTGGTCAATTCTCCGAGACTGTGGACTCATCTATGCTTGAAGACGGATGGTACTCATTATGGCTATTCTCATCTCCTCATGAAAGTTCCTCAATTACGCAATCGCTATGCTTTGTTTCAAAGATTGATAATTCTGATCCTGTAGCAATTATTGAAGGCGATATGTCCTCCATGGAAGGAGATGGTGATTTAATTTTTGATGCTGGATCATCATATGATCAATATTGGGGAAAGGACGGTTTGAATTACGTCTGGACCCTGGTCAGTTTGCAAACATCGGGAAATGTTCTAATGGAGAATAAAGAAGGTGGCGAATTTAGTTATTTCACGGTTCGGGATGATATTTCAGGTAATTTTGAATTATCTCTTCTGGTTTACGATGTTCAAGGAAATACTGACTATACAAGTATAGCCTTCTCAATTGAAAATCTGCCTCCAGTTGCCAAATTAGTTGTTTCAGAACAACCTCTCTCTGATGGAGATAATTTCAAACTCCCAGATTTGGGTGAATGGACACTAGATGCGTCCGACTCCATAGATACAACAAATGATTTAGAGGGCCTTAGGTGTGTTTGGAAGATTAATTTCAGGACTATTTACGAAGGATGTGAAAGAACACTAGCGTGGCCAGAAGGAGATACCAACGATACTCTTCTTCTGACTCTTGAAGTCATTGATGACGATGATGACTTTTCTACTATTACAGTAGAGTTATCTCAATCAGATGAAGGAAATGATTTCCCTATCGCTATAATTCTACTCATTATTTCGATATTGTTCTTTGTATCTTCAATATTCTATTCTAGAAGGACCGACGACATGCAAATACCAAAGTGGAATGACTAGAAAGAATATAATTTACCCTCATCACTAAGTACGAATATATCAGGTGGCACTCATGGAAGATACCATAGTTAGCAATTCAGAGTTCTTCCAACGTCAGGATGATCTAATTTCCAAAGTTCTACCCAATTCTCTGGTAATCATACCCAACAACTTAACCTCAATTAGGTCAAATGATACCAAGTATCCTTACAGGGCAAATTCGTACATGATGTACCTATCCAATTGGCTAGAGCCAAACTCAGTATTATCAATTGGTAATTTTAATGATTTACGAGAAACGACACTATATGTGAAACCAAGAGATACTGAGAAGGAGATATGGGAGGGGAGGATCATCGGCCCCGAAGGAGCGCTTAGTAACTGGCCAGTAGACTCGTCAAAATCAATTTCTAATTTTGAAAAATCCATAAAGAGCCAATTAAGTAAATATTCAAATCTTTACTTAATTATTGGAATAGATCCTGAAATTGACATTATTGTACAAAAATACTGGGATAGGGAAATACTAGATCCGCGTCTTTATCTGGATGAGATGAGATCCATAAAATCAGACTCCGAGATAGAATTAATGAAGAAAGCTTCCTCAATATCCTCTGATGCACATGTTAAGGCTATGGCCATCTCTAGGCCAGGTATTGGCGAGTGGGAGATTCAGTCATCAATAGAAAGCCATTTCACAATGTGTAGGAGTACAAAAAGCTACAATTCTATAGTAGGGGGAGGGGATAACTCAACAATCCTTCACTATAACTCAAACTCAGATATTATTGATGGGACTGAAATGGTATTGGTCGATGCTGGTTGTGAAGTAAATGGATATGCATCCGATATAACAAGAACATGGCCCGTTTCAGGTAAGTTTAGCCAACCTCAAAGAGACATATATGAGCTAGTCCTGAAGGCCGAGCTTTCAGCAATAGAGGCCTGTCAAGCAGGCTCTCCTTGGGTCAACATGCACAAAGCCGCATCCGAGGTATTGGCTAGGGGATTGATAGATTTAGGCATCCTTAATTGCTCATTGGAAGAGGCACTAGGAAAGAACTTAGATGGTGAATATCGAAAATTCTTCATGCATGGTACTGGACATATGTTAGGACTAGATGTGCATGATGTTGGCGGGGGTAGACAAGGTGGCAAACCCGGACCCGAACTAAAACCTGGCATGGTTGTCACTGTAGAACCGGGATTATACTTCGCTGCATGGAGGGATGATATCTCAGTACCCAAAAAATACTCCGGCATCGGAGTAAGAATTGAGGACGATGTATTAATCACTGAAGATGGTCCTGTAGTACTTACCGAAATGTGCCCCAAGACAATCGATGAAATAGAGTCAATCGTCGGGAGTGCATTGTAGATGGGGCATTTCGATATACTAAATTCTCAACTGCATGATAATCCTCCAAGGATTACTGTAGATGAGGCTATTGAGATTTACGAAAATGCTAATCTAAACGATCTTATGTACGTGGCTTCAGTTGCGAGGAAAAGAATAGTTCCTGGTAATGAAGTAACATATCTTGTTGATAGGAATATCAACTATACGAACGCATGTACAATCAACTGTCAATTCTGTTCATTTTACAGGCCTCCCAATCACAAGCAGGCATACACACAGAACTTTGAACAAATTAGCTCTAGAGTTGCTGAGCTAGAACAAATCGGCGGTTCCAGAATTTTAATGCAAGGAGGAGTGAATCCCGAACTTAAATTGGACTGGTATACTGATCTGATTTCTAAATTACGTGACTCCCATCCCACTATTGATCTGGATTGCTTTTCACCGATTGAAATTGAGGGAATAGCCGATGTCTGCAATTTATCCACTTCTGAGGTACTGATGCACCTGAAAAATGCAGGAATGCACGGACTCCCTGGAGGGGGAGCTGAAATGCTTGTAGACTCCGTTAGGATGGATATTTCTCCTAAGAAGGGCTCCGCGGATAATTGGCTAAGAGTCATGCGCGAAGCACAGGATATTGGACTAACTACATCTGCAACAAATGTGATAGGATTTGGAGAAAGTAGGGCAGATAGGATTCTACACATGGATAGAATTAGAACCGCCCAAGATAATACAATTTCTTCTGGCAATACCGGATTTACATCATTTATTTCTTGGCCGGTTCAATTAGAAAATAATGCCTTTGGTGCTAGAAATAGAGGGGAAAATAGAATACGCTTGGGGGCTTCATCTACAGAATATTTGAGGCACGTAGCCGTATCTAGAATTTTCTTTGACAATATTGTGCATATTCAGGCTTCATGGCCTACCATGGGACTCGAAATAGCTCAACTTGCCCTAACTGGAGGGGCTGATGATGCAGGCTCTACTATGATGGAAGAGAACGTTGTATCTGCCTCCGGGACAAACAAAACTATGGCTTCTGAGATGGAGCTTCAGAAAATAATACTCAGGTCAGGATATGCCCCTAGGAAGAGAGATTCTGATTATGCCTTAATTGAGACGGATATTCTCAGTAATACAGAACTTTTCGCTATCACTCCAAAACAGTGATCAAGACTCTGTTCGCCCACTTCTCACTGGTAATTTGTCAATAAGCACCCCGTTACTCGGCGACTCTATATTTATCGGCCTGACCCATTTCATTCTTGTACCATCATCTTTCAAAGCCTCTATGACAATTTCCCAATGAATTGCAATCATTGCAGAATATATATTTCCAGGCCACGAGTTACTGGGTCCTTGAAGAAAAACACTCTCCTTAGTTAATTCTCTCCAAGGTCCAAAATCTTGGACCCTCATGGGCTCCAAAAGTAGCAACCTACCTCTGCTAACCGGCATCGGAACAGATTCACCTACTCCAGTTCCATGTTCATCGGCGGTTGAAATCCTCCTTTCCGGTAGTTCTGTAGACATCCCCGGTGCTGGTTGTCCGTATTTACTCCTGCCAATGGCCCTCAACAATACGTCTCTTTTAGGTACAGCTACCCCGACTTGAACTCTTGCCTTAGTTGCAGTAATGCCTTCAGGAAAGGATATTTTGCCTATTTCCACACCATCTACTGAAATATTTGATAACTCAACTACAGGAGAGGATAGTGGATCTGCAATATATTCATTCTGCCTTCTAATATCCATAATATTAGCTATTACCCTTAGTAATATTGGTGTGATGAATACGGGGAATGCTATCAAAATCAATAGTGGATAATCAAGAGGGCCAATACTGACTGGAGTGAAAATTAAATCTGGAATTAATTTTATACTAATCAAAGCCGGCTCTAAAGCGTGTAGCATTAGTGCCACAACAAGTACTATTGCCCCAGGAAAGATCGTCTTCCTCGCCGTAGCGTGCAATGGGTCGGGATCAATGTACCATCCATTTCTAGTCCTCATGAGAAAAGGTAGGGTTTCTCTAGTTACTTCTGTATTGATTACGGGTAGAGAGGCATCATCCTCTGACTCCTCCCTCCACTCAATTATCCAAGAGTCATCGTTACCTATTCTCAGATTTGGAGGAGGCGGATTCTCTGATTCTAGCAACACCTCAACTAATGGAATCTCTACAGGATCACTATTCTCATGATCGAATGGTGGATATCTTACTCTCTGTACTGATCTATACATATTATCCCCATATTACTGCTGAAGCGGCTTTAGTAGCCAATGATCTGAATTCAGGAACTTCCTTTAGTAATCTCAAACCCAAAGGAATGGGATTATCTATTTCACCAGATTGATTAATTATTTCTGTTACATCGGGTCTTGACCAGATTTCAAAAACATCATCTAACTCATTGTCGGTCGCCTTTGTCAGAAAAGCATTTCTAAGGGCCCTAATTCTTTCCAGCTTCTTCCTCATTGGTTCTAGTGACTTACCAATTGTTCGCATTCTTTCCTCCGTCAAATCTCCGCTAACAATAGATTCAGATAATTTTGGAGCCAGGATATCTACTTGATCAAAACCGGTACTAATGCCTCCACCTGTGGTTGGTTTACACGCCCCTGAGGCATCGCCAAACAGAGCAACTCTCTCCTTGAGTGGATACTTAATTAGTCCGCTGGGAACAGGCCCACCAAATCTCCCAATAATGGTACAATTCTCAAATCTATTTTTCCACATAGAATCATTCATCAGGTTACTAATCAACATTTCACAGGATATGTCAGTAAGCAATTCAGCCTTACTCCACATACCAATTCTTGTTGTTTCTCCAGATGGAATCGCCCAAGCAAAAAATCCTGGAGCTATATGTGATCCAGTAAACATGTCCAGCTTACCCTGATCATGAGGGTATCCTGTAACCTCTACTTGATAGCCAATCATCATTTCCTTCGGCCTCCCCATTCTCATATATCTTCGTACCCATGAATGGGCACCATCGCATCCACAGACCAATGCGCATCTAATTTTTATTTCTTTATCCTCGGATTTTACAGAAACTTCTGCATATTCATCGAATTTTGAAATATTAGTGGGCCTTGAGTTCAGCAACAATTCTGCTCCGCTATCTATAGCTAGTTTCACTACTCCTTCATCGAACTTCTTCCTACACACAGACCAGGTTCTAATCCTTTCCGGGGAACCAATATCCACAGTAATTCCACTTGGACTGTTTATCCTTGCTCCCCATATGGGAGAAAGTACAGATTTTTCCATTGGAACCTTTGCCATAGCGCTTGGGTTAACTAAACCAGCGCACTGAAAGGGCCTCCCAATTTCTGAATGCTCTTCAATAATAAGTACTGAATGACCCAATCTTCTAAGATTCCAGCCCAGATATCCCCCAATGGGACCCGCTCCGATAATAACGGCGTCATAGAATTCCTTCGAAGGAGCTCTCATCAATACCACGCATACACTCTACTTTTTTCTACTCTTCTTCCTTAGTGATTTTAGATTTGTAATTATTTTACTTGCATCCGACTTACTCACTTCACTAATTTCTGCTAGATCTGCCATAGCTAGTACATCAGATATTGCTATGCCTAATTTCTCTGACATGTCTATAATGAGTTTTATTTGTGCTTC
>DANL01000008.1 GCA_002499865.1 Euryarchaeota archaeon UBA121
TTCGGGCTTAGAAGAGCAAGAGGTCATGCAGAAAGCTCTCGAAATCCTCGACAAACTAGCACCATGGCTGGAACGGTCCGATGGTGTTTCCACCTTCAGACTCAGAATGCTCACCGGGATGTCTCATAGAGAATGGAAAGATTGGCTAGCCAACCCCGTCAAAGCTCCACTGGGAGGCAGAATAGGAGCTATGATAAGCTCAGAAATTCAACTTTCAGACTCAATGCCCATTGCATTGGAATGGGAAATTTCTAATGGTTCAGAGATAGGTACAGAAATTTCTCTGAATCAAAATGAAACCAGCCCAAATCAGATAGAAGTCCCTCCCATTATGATCAATGGAAAGATAGACAGGGTGGATATAATTCCATTCGATAAAGAAGGCAATGAATGGCTAGATGATGACGGATCAAACGAGGTAGCTCCACTAAGACTCTTCGAAACGAATGATTGGAAACCCCGTAGAAGAGTAATTATCAGAGATTTGAAGACCTCAGAGAAAAAGCCTTCAGATAGGAATAAGGAAGGACTACTCAATGAACTGCAACTAGCAATTTATTCGAGAGCATGGGAGATTGCCCACCCAGGAGACTTGGTTGTAGGGGCAGGTATCTCAACCATTGGCCACTCCACAGAACATCTTGTTGAGCCTTCAGACAACTACCGGTCAGAATTAGAATCAATGGCAGTAGGCACGACTACATCTCTGACCACTAGATTGCATAGATTCCCGGACGAATCTGCCAATCCTAAGAGCGACCCATTCAGAGCATGGATGGCCCAGAGACTTTCAGTTGCATTAGGGGTTGCTTATGGGGCCGTGGAAGGCAGAGTACATCCAACCCCATCCAAATCAGCATGCAGATACTGCCCGGTGAGTAGTATATGCGCAGTCAAAATGGAGGATGACTACTGATGATTCCCAATACCGCCCAACGACTTGCGCTAAACTTGGATTCTCATATTGTAATCGATGCTGGAGCTGGGACAGGAAAGACCAAGACTATCATTGATAGAGTTATTGAGCACTATCTTTGTGGCGATCAAAGGGCCACTAGAATACTCCCAGTCCCAGAAAGGCCCCCCCCACTCAGAGGAGGGATTCTAATTTCCCCCTCTTCGGACACAGTGGTTCCTGAGAATCACCCCGGGCTTCTTCCAGGAGAGGTTGTTCTGCTAACATTCACCAACAAAGCGGCAGACGAGATGAGGCATAGGCTGAGGGATGAAATAATGAAACTGAGAATGGGATCCTCCTCGGCCTCCGAACAGAGTAGAGCCGATCCAAGAGTAACTCATCCCGGTCTTCCTGAGCAGCTCCTCACTCTTTTAGAGGACGCTCCAATTGGGACCATAGACTCCTTCTTCAATCAATTAGTCTCTCCTTACAGAGGATTCCTAGGAGACGCCCTCAGCAGGGAGAATATTTCCGATGCAAGCAGGATACTACTCATCGAGGACGCCCTCGATACACTTTGGAGGCTTCCAAGCTCAATCTCTGGTCTCGGAGATGCAGTCGATGCGGGTATTCCAGCAGAGATAGCGTTAGATGTCCTCGAAGCCAGAGAGAGAATAGCAAGGAGATATTCTGGCAGGAAGACCGCTGCTAGGCTACTCAGCGGTCTCGTTAAGAAATCCGTCTTCATTGAGGAAGGACTTAGGAGAATCACCGACAAGAGCGGTCAAGTAGACCCCCTACTACTCAGGGAAAGAATCCTATCTACAATCGATAGGAACCTAGTTCAGTTAATGTGTTCGAAGATAAATGAAAGCAGTGAGAGATACTGTGACATCATCCTTGGATCTCCCGAAATGGTTGCCGGGGGCATTCCTCAAGAATCGAGAATGGCCTGTCTATTAGCACTAAATCAACAGATTCCTTCCGATACATGGGGGCAATTGGTATGGCTTGCGCACCATCTCGATTGCACCACTAGTGCATCAACAGTACAATCTGGGTCTCCAACCATATTTCCCAGACAAAATATTCCTGATGACAGGCACTGGCCGAGGGGCGTTAAGTCTTGGAGCGCAATAAAGGACAAGCACTCCAAGGAATCGACCAAAGAAGCACTCAACTTGGAAATAGAGAGAATTAGGAACGCATGGACGGACTCTACAGGTTCCCTGACTCTCCATTTTGCTCAGATTGCAATGCTACTGGACTCGGCACCCCCTCCATGCGCACCTCTTTCTCGTGGAAAATCCCTGTCCCCACTACCAGGTATCATCCCAGATAGACTTCCCCAGGGAGAAAAATCAGAGAGATACTACTTCACCATCGAAGCAGAAGCTCGGAATCTGGATGATCTCAGGTTAGCACATCTAGGATTCAAAGGTATTCTGAAAAGAATGAAGGAAAGAGAAGCGGTCCACGATTTCGACGATATACAGGCCATGGCAAGCGACCTACTGCTTTCCAAATGTCCAGAGGTGTGTCGTAAATACTACCCCAAAGAGGTAATTATAGAACTAGACTCCATAGGCGATGAACCTTGGAGAGACGATCATATCATCGCTGCATTAAAGCAGATATCCACACTAGAGAAAAATCCAAATTTAGCAGGAGAATCAATATCCGAACTGACTGCCATCAGATCAGATCTGGAAAGGAGATACGATCTCCTCAGGACCATTCGAAGGAGATTCAGGGCATTTATCATTGACGAGGCACAGGATAACTCTCCTCTTCAATGGAGGCTTCTTTCCAGACTCTGGGGGGAGAGGACCGTCCTGGAGGGGGAGATTCCAACCCCCGATACGCCATGGCAACCCACTGTATGCTACGTTGGCGATGTCAAGCAGAGTATCTATGCTTTCAGACAGGCGGAAGTGGTCGGATTCCTTGAATATGCTAGAACACTGATGGCGATAAATCAACATGAATTCTCCAGCATCCCGTTGTTACGACAAAAACCCACACTGAGGAAGATCGACAGTAGCAGGGATCCAAGAAATGCACATCTAGTTGGAATCAAACAGGCAAAGACACTGACTCATTTATCTGGAATTGATACGACACCATGGGTTCAATTCGATCTTCCAGACAGAGGCCGTATCCCAGGGCCCGAGGAAATCGAAAGAAGGAGGAACGGGTTGATCCGACTAGATGTTAACTACCGTACCAAGGGAGGACTATTGGAAGCAATGAATCACTGGTGGGATGATGTGTTTTCAGATAGGCACAAAGATTTCCCAAGAGGAGACTTCTACGCTACATCACAACCCCTGCGCCCATCTAAGGAAAACTCAGACTCGTCTGGTTCTATTGAATGGATATGCCCCGTACTAAACGGCGGGGATGATGATGCCCCGGAAGATCTCACTGCTCCCCTAGACTCGTTTGGATTCGGAAAGCCGAACTCCATCGAAAGGCAGGCGATGCTAATCGCATTGAGGGCCAGAAATCTGATCAAAGGAGAGCCAATAAGGGTTCTCTCATCATCAGGAAAGTGGAATGAGCTACC
>DANL01000035.1:0-3212 GCA_002499865.1 Euryarchaeota archaeon UBA121
GCCTGAGGGATAATTTCTGTGAAGCTGATTACCGCCATTATGCCCCCTACGAAGGCTAGTGAAAGGCCCACCATCAAGGGGGTCAAAAACGAGCCCAGAATAAGTAGAGCGAATAAGGCCCCGAGAGGTTCCGTGAGCCCAGTGGCCATGGGTATCAGTATTGTTTTGATCTTTCCACCCCCACCAGCCTTGATTGGAGCTGCGACTGCGATACCCTCGGGAATGTTGTGTAGTCCAATCGCAATCATGAGTACAACCCCGTATTGGGCGGATTCCAAGACTGCGACACCTATGGCCAATCCTTCCGGGAAATTGTGTATCCCCAAAGCGATGGCTGTGAAAATTCCTGAAAAGTAAAGCTTATTCTCCTCTGTCATCAGATCCTCTTCTCCTCTCTTGACTACAATTTTACCGATCAAAAGAATCACCAAGCCCCCAATCACGAATGAGGTTGTGACTGGGAAATAACCAAACTCCGAGGCCTGCCCTAGCAAAAGATCTAGGATCGAAATAAGGAGCATGACTCCGGCTGCCATACCCAGCATGAATGCCATTAATTCCCGACTAATTTCCCTGATAAACAAAACTATCAATCCGCCGAGACCCGTGGCTAATCCGGCCAAAAGCGCTATTGTGAACGGGAAAACCCAATTTTCCGAACTTCCCTCAAGACCATCCAATTTTATCAACGGCCCGTCGTTTCCTATTGCCCCATATGACTCCACTATGTTCAGCACGAGGTGGGGGACCAATGCCGCGCCTGCCTCGTCGATCCCTCCTGCTTGGAAATCTGGAGGCTGATACTCTCGATAGTGAGCGCACATAGGCCATATCTCGCTAGAGGTGGGGGGATCTCTCTGCGGGCCTATTCCAATACTCTGGGAACCAATCAAATTGAAGCTCCTATGACTGCTGCAACCGTGAACGATGGAGTCCGGACCCTCATTAGCGATGACCAGAGCCGAATAGCTGGAGTGTCCCTCCAGAGATCTACTGGCAGATGACTTGGCTTTCTCGGCTAGTTGCTCACTAGATGCCTCTATCGTTATTGAATTAAATCCATGACTCTCGCTCAGGACTGCTGAGTCCAGATTTATGTACAACTCTATCTCTGATTTGTCTTCCAGTTGGTCCGTGTACGCCTGACTGCTCAGTAACCCGAGTTCCTCCCCTCCCCATGAGGCGAACCTAACGGTATGTTCTAGCTCATGCGAGCCAAGCTCTCTGGCTATCTCGATAATCTGAGCAACACCCAAAGATTCAGTTGGTTGACCTTCACTGAAGTAAGCAGTATCATGATGAGAACCAATCATAACCGTCGAGGAGGATTTTCCGGGTATCTCGCCAGTCACCACGCTGACTACCCTTGGACCGGTCTGTGCTGCTGCCCAGTTTCCATCGAGAATGGCGTATTTCGTGCTGTCTGAATCAGCCTCCTCTATGAATTCGATAAAAATATCAGCGGTGCTTTGAGTGATGAAAATATATGGTATCAAATCTAATTCTGGGTATGCGACAGGGAATGGAACGATCTGTCCGTCGTCGCGTATTACCACAACCGGTTCAAAATATGTGGTCTCCAGTCCTTCTTCGTAAATCATCAGAACAGAGGCTCCTGCCTCAATTGCGTCTTTGTAGTAGTCCGATAGGAGCCTACCAGTGGTCTGTGAATCATGTTTGACTAAAATTGCCTTATCGAAGATGTCTCCTGCGTTCGAGAACTCCTCGGCTGTACCGGTGCCCAAATCTGCCAACTCACTGTCGTGCTTGTGAGCTCCGCCCGAGTAACCGAGGAAGGTGAAGGCACTCATGTGGTCCAAATCTCCTGTAGAGGAGAGTTGCACACGCCCTGAACCAGCAGTCCCGTCCGGGAAACCGGGTATATTCTGAGCCCCCTGCTCTATCTGAGCATGCATGTGAATCCCCTCTTCTCCATCCTCCGGTTGTTGTATCCATGATCCTGGTATCTCGAACTCAGTGACTTCAACATCCGCCAAACCCGCTTCCACAAACATCTCAGCGATCATAGTCGAAGCGTCCCCCTCCCCCGAGGAACCAGAGACTCTCGGTCCGAAGCTGCTGATGTTGCCTGCGTCGGCTACTATCTCCCTACCATCTACTTCGAACTCTACCCTTTCATCATGGAGGAAAAAACCCGCGTAGAGAGAAGCACCGAGTACGAATATTGAAACTAAACCCAGGGAATCTATCTTGGAAGGGGTCACTAGGCCCATAATTCCGCCAATACTTCGGTTTGTATACCTTTAGGGTACCCTAAAAAACAAACCTCCAATAGTTTACTTTCATGGTAAGTGGAAAGTATGGTGGAAAGTTATGCAATTAAGTGAAGATCAGGTTATGCTCCAATCGCTGGCTAGGGAGTTCGCAGACCAAGAATTAATTCCGAACGCCGAGGAATGGGACAGGGAGGGGACATTTCCCTCCATGGCTATTGAAAATGCGAGAAATCTCGGATTACTAAACTGCACAATACCCGAGAAGTATGGTGGCACAGGCCTCAGTTTTCTCGATGAAGTAGTAATTAACGAGGAGCTTGGTAGGGGGGATCCCGGATTTGCCACAATTACAGGAGTCACAATGCTAGCCTGCCATCCGGTAATTCACAGTGGGACGGAGGAGCAAAAGAAAGAGTATCTTGGCCGGGTTGCCGATGGTCAGATATCTGCTTATTGCGTCACTGAACCGGGAGCCGGTTCAGATGTCAAAGCAATAAAGACCTCGGCCAAATTGGAAGGCGAAAATTACAGAATAAAGGGGTCGAAAATGTGGATTGGCGGGGCCGGTTATGCCGACTGGTTCTACGTCCTCGCCAGAACAGGGAATGGTGGCCCCCACGAATCTCTTAGTGGTTTCATAGTAGATGCCGACACTCCAGGCATCAACATCGGAAAGAAGGAAGAAAAAATGGGGCAGAGATCCTCAGACACAAGAGGAGTAAGTTTCGATGATGTTTTGATCCCTAAGTCGAACCTGTTGGGACACGAGGAGGGAAATGGGTGGATCCAGGCAATGATCGCTTTCGACCGTTCGAGGCCTATGCTCGCATCACATGCCTTGGGCAACGCCCAAGGTGCAATGGAGGAAGCTTGGAAGTATGCAACTCAGAGAGAAGCTTTCTCTAGACCAATCATAGAGCATCAATCGATATCATTTATGCTAGCAGATATGGCAACAAAGATAGAAGCAGCAAG
>DANL01000035.1:3594-3813 GCA_002499865.1 Euryarchaeota archaeon UBA121
GAATCCGCACACGCGAAAAGATACGCTGCTGACATCGGAATGGAAGTGACCACCGACGCGGTACAGATTTTCGGAGGTTACGGGTACTCGGAGGAGTTCCCCGCTGCCAGGAGAATGAGAGGAGCCAAAATATACCAGATATTTGGTGGGACGAGCCAGATCCAGAGGATTGTTATTTCCCGAGAAATGACCAAGCTAATGGATGCACTATGATGCATC
>DANL01000070.1 GCA_002499865.1 Euryarchaeota archaeon UBA121
AATACGTTACTCAAGTTTTTGGCATGCGTCATATTCTTCACATTAGCATTAAACGCACCTTCTTCCTTCTTCAGTAAACCAGACGAGTCAGAAGAAGAGTGACCTCGTCCTCAAGAGAGCCCAGTCGAAGGCATAAACATCCTGCCCATGAGAAAATTTGGCCTATTCACAGGAAAAAGAGATTACCCAAGAGAATTGAGGAATTCATCTCCTAAATCTTCCGGGAACTCCCCTCCAAAATTCTTATCCACTTGATTCAGCGTTTCATGAATTACCTCTTCAGGCACCATAAACCATTCATTCTCTCGCTTTTCACATAGGTGATGAGCTTGCGTAATTTTATGCATAAAAGCCTCAGCATCCTCCCTGCCTTCTACTCGACGGGACACTCCAAGGAGTCGGTAACTTCGATACGGATCTCCCGTCTGGTATGATTTCAGCCTAGCTACCCAGTCTACGGACATTCCAATTTTCACCCAATTTGGCCATACTGGATTAACAATAGCGTAAACAAACCCCGAGCCGTCATCCTCCTCCAAGTTTTCGATTAAAGCCCTCTCAACAATATCCTCTTTTTCGATCTGGATCAAAGGTTTTCCATCCCATTCTCCAAGTGCTCGAACAAACTCTTTCAATTCAATCTCTTTCTCATAATTTCTAATCAAATGGCTTTGTTTGCCCTTATTTTTTGCAAATCCGGTCCACTCATGGCATCCCAGAATGTAGGTGGGCCAAGGCGGAAGCGGAGTACCTTGAATTTCCACATCCCCCTGGTGGAGTTCATGGATCATATTGTCAACCTCTTCGTCAAACTCAACTCTACTCCTGCTAAGCATATCAAAGTCCTTTAGTACGTGGTAAATGACATACGCCTCCTGCTTAGAAATTTCATCATACCTACTCAGAAATCTCAGAGTTTCGATAATCATTAATTGCGATCTCGCTCTTTGAATTAGTTTTTCGTCATCACTTGAAAAAATAGTTCCGAGACATCTCTCATTTAGATCAAGATACGCATTCCGAACCAATTCTATTACTCGATCCTTCTGAGATTCCCCTAATGCAAGATACATCTCCCAGCCCGACGAAGTAAGATATTTGTCTAACTCGAAAACAGGGATGTGCTTTTCGCTCCTACCTCTGTCTCCTGCAGTTGACCATCCAAAGGTCGAAAGACTTACTCTCATGGTCTTACCATGTGTGTCCTTTCCTAGTGCGTTTTGCTCAATTTCCCTTTGATTGAGCGGCCCCCTTATTTGATTTTCAATCAACCAGTCTCCTAAATTTAGGAAATCTTCTGCGTATGTAGTTGGTCCAGCCTTTGTAAATGAAACTCCCAGAGAGCCAGACGGAAGGCTGGAAGCACTAATGACTCGCATCAGCAGTAGATTCCTTAGTGATACTTTTTCAATCTTCGTGCGACGTATTCGGCAAGAAGCGGAGGGACCGCGTTACCGATCTGCTTGTACTGGCTCGTCTTGGATCCCAGAGGCACCCAATCGTCCTTGAAGGACTGCAGTCGTGCGTTCTCCCTTACGGTTGGGATGCGATTCTGGTCGTAATGGAAGAAGTTCCTGTGGCCGGTATCGACGGTGATGGATACCCCCTCGCTGGCCATTCGCTGGAAGGCCTTGTTGTACTTCCTAACCTCCCAATACTCTCGTGGCAAGTCACGGATCTTACCTCCATCCGGGATCATGGCGATGATAGACTTAGTCTGCTCGGTGTGCATGGTGATGAGATGTTGAGTGATGCTCTCAGCCGAGCCTCGGATATACCTCTGGTAATCGGTGGCCGGAGGCCCGGGATAGTCGAACTCGTGAACCCCCTCATGCTCTACATCGAGCCGTGGAAGGTCGGACAGTGCCTCATGCGTGGTGACACCAGGGATATCCGAACCACTCGGAAACTCGAATTCGCCCTCGAGGACACCGACGAAGAAGACTCTCTTCCTATGCTGAGGAATGCCGAAATCTCTGGCATTAAGAAGTGAATGGCTGACACTGTAGCCCAATTCACTGAACCGTTTCACGACATCATCACGAAAGGCCCCCCCTGCGAGTGTTAACATGCCCTGTACGTTTTCTATAACGAAGAACTGGGGACGGATTCTTTTGACGACACGGAAGTATTCCATGTACAGGTGATTTCGCTCGTCCTCAACGTCCCTCGTACCGACCGTGCTGAATCCTTGGCAGGGTGGCCCCCCAATTACACCGGCAATGGGGCCGCTCGACAGGAGTGAGTCAATGCGGGCGTCATCGAGGTTCCTGATGTCCGACACCTCCCCTACAGGAGAGGGGTGATTGTGATTGTAGGTTTCAATCGCGTCCGACCAAGTGTCTACTGCCAATAGGACTTCAAATCCTGCTTCTTCAAATCCCAGGCTCATGCCACCACAACCACAAAACAGGTCGAGAATTTTTGGTTTAGTCATTGGAAGGCCCCGTATATTGCATCTGCTAGGGACTTTGCCATCAGGGGAGGGACCGCATTACCAACCTGGATGTACTGGGGAGTACGGGTACCGACAAAATGGAAGCTATCGGGGAATGACTGGATTCTTGCCGCCTCCCTCGGAGAGGGTAGCCGATCAAATTTAGGGTGGAAATAATTACTGTGAGTATTGCCAGTATCTATCGTGCAAGATTGCTTCCCTTCGTGCAAACGTCGATACGCAGACGAGTGCCTATTATTCCGCACCCTTGGCCAAAGATGTTCTGGTACAGATCGCCAATTGCTACCTTGGGGAACGTGCGAGATCCTCTCTTGGACCTCAAGAGCGGGGTATCGAATCTCATGATTCGTGACTTTATTGTTTCTAGCCCTGAGATATCTCTGATATTTTGTTGATGGTTTGACTTTCAACAAATGTGTGTCTTGATTTTCATTCGTCTCAAGCGAATACAATTCTGACAAGGCTTCCCCTACAGTCGGAGGGTTTTGGATTTTCACAATCGAGCTGAAATCGAACTCTAAATCTTCAGTAATCACGAAAAAGTTTCGCTTCCGGTTCTGTGGCACATTGAAATCTGAAGAGTTGAGTATTTGGTGACTAACAAAGTAACCTCGATCTTGAAAAATTTCATAGATCCTGTCCTTGGCATATCCTCCGTCCCGAGTGATTATTTGCTGCACATTCTCTATGACGACGACTTTGGGCTTTATTTGGTCCACGAACTCGACGAATGCGAAAAAGAGACGGTTTCGTTGCTCGTCGGTTTCGTGCGTCCATCTGTTTGCAGCAGAGAAGCCTTGGCAGGGGGGCCCGCCAATTATAGCTTCAACATCATGAATGCCCGGCATCAGTTTCGAGATTTCAGAAAAATCTACCTTTTCCAAATCCTGCTTCAATGCGATGCTTCCCGGGAAATTGAGCTGGAATGTCTTTACTGCGTCCGGGTTGTTATCGATACCGCCATAGATTTCAAACCCTGCTTGCTCAAAGCCAAGACTAAGTCCTCCGCATCCTGAGAACAAATCTAGTACCTTCATTCTAATCCCTCTTCGTAAATCCTGTAATTGTTATTACTCCCTTCGAGGGAACGGGGTGCTCAAGATTGATGGCAGAAATAATTGAGTTGGCAATTCTTCTAATCACGGGCACAACTACTGAATTTCCGGCTTGTTTGTATAAATGAGAGTTTGCAACATTCTCAGGAAGTACGAATGCCCTATCGAATCCTTGTATCATAAAGCACTCTTTTGGAGTTAATTTCCTGAACCCATGATGTGTTTTAATCAAAGGAACGTTGTGACCGCCCGTTCCCATGTTCGCCGTCAATGTTGGGCATAGATTACTCTTGTTTTCACGAACATACTTCCTTCTCCACTGATAGACTGTTTCATTTGAGGTCATGTCCCTCTTGAGCTCATCGTACATGTAAGCATCTTCTCCATAGTAGTATCGATCATCCACCCTTCCCTCAAAATCGAAGATATCTCCGATGGTAGTCTCAAGCTGAATCACATCAGGAAATTTGAAACAATCCGACATGCCCTCGTCTAAGAAACCGACAACGTAGATCCTCTCTCTATTCTGGGGGATGTTTCCATACTCACACGCATTCATTACCTTGTAGTGTATTTTGTACCCTAGACTCTGCATCGAGCTACGGATTATGCTGAATGTCCTTCCTTTGTCATGGCCAACCAGATTTTTCACATTCTCTAAGAATACGATGGAGGGACGCTTGTCTTTCATGATCCTCTCTAACTCGAAATACAAGTTTCCCCTTCCCTTTTCATCATCGAATCCCTGCCTGTATCCAGCAACTGAAAATGCCTGACAAGGAAAGCCGGCTAACATCACATCGAAATCGGGTATTTCACTGGATTGAACATCCCTGATGTCCCTGGTGTCCAAACGGATTTCGTGATTTTGCTTGAAGGTAAGAGAGGCTTTTTCGCAGATTTCGTTCGCGTAGACTACGTCAAATCCCGCTTGCTCGAAGCCAAGGTCGATCCCTCCGACCCCTGCAAAAAATGAGGCACATCTGAACATTATCCATCATACAAATTTGTCCGATGTTCTTAGTATTTATGCGCCCCATATTTGTAGTTCAATCCGCCGGTGAAGTCTGATTCAACCACTCTTCGCAAACCTCATGAGTACAAGTCGGGGGATTGAAAAGAAGCTTGGAATCCCTGTCTATAATGTCCAATATTAGGTTAGAACCAGCTCCCTCCTGTACTGTTACAATAGAGCTGGTTGAGGCAGGAAGGTAGTCTTCTCCCGTACTGGCAAGAGAGAGTCTGATGGTGTGTCCTGCCTCTATTTGAACATCCATGGCGAAGAACTCCATCTTAGCATTGATTGTCTCTATAATGGGTATCCAGGTCTGCTCATCAGATCCTCCCTCATGATATCTCAAATCCATAATGGCATGCCCAATGTGAATACAGTCTCCCGCCTCTGAGCAATCTTCCAGAAGGGCGTATATTTGTCCTCCCAAGGTAGACGTGGATACATCAATATGAAGTCTAGGAAGGCCAGAAATCCATATATCCTCATCAAGCGCTGAACTCTCATAAACAGGCCCAAAATTACCGTTAGGGAGAATATTAGTAGTCCCTCCAGCAATATTGGATAGAGCACCTCCGAGGTCAAGAGACATTGCATCCATCCCCTCCGGAGGGTACCTGTCCTCTATTCTCCACTGACCTTGGTTTGACTGGATCTCCACGAATAATCCAGGTTGTTCACCTATGCCCTTTAGATACCAGTCAAACCACTCTAGGAGGTCCTGCATCCAATCAAACCGAACCATCTCAGGGTATGCCTCTCTTCCTCTGCCATCTCCGGAGCGATCAAAGTGATAGTCAGGCCTGTCGGGGTAATCGTGGTCCCATTGTCCGAATAGTCCCTTGGATTCTATACCGGCATCCTTCAGTTGATTAATCACTGGTATTGCCATGTGCGGGTCAACGTTCCAGTCATGCATCCCCTGAATCAGATATACCGATCCCTGATAGTTCTGAAGCACCCTATCTAGGAAGTACCTCTCTTCCCAGTAGGTGCCAGCAAACTCGCTTCCCCACATGTAAGCCGAGATGCCCGTTCCCGGACCGATGATGTAGTCAGGACACATGTTTCCTATGTCCTCATCATCGCCATCGATACCATAAGAGCCGTAGACACCGTTGTGCATAATCGCCGCTCTAGCTTCGCTACTGCCATTTTTCCACATTAGCTCCATTACCCCTATTAGGCCAGAAATGGGGACTATTGTAGCTAGATGCTCATTTCCAAATGTCGCTGCCTGCCAAGGCGTGGAGCCATCGTAGGACTTTCCTATCATCGCGACTTTTCCGTTACTCCAATCCTGCGTGCCCAACCATGTCACAGCCGCATCCACGCCTAATTGCTCAGCATTTCCCATTAGGTCCATACAGTGATTAGAACGACCAGTACCCATAACGGAGACCTGTGCGAATCCATAGCCGTGAGGTAGGAGTTGATCAATTATCATCTGGCCTAGCCAAGTTCCGGGAACTTCAATAGACGGGGTCTCGACACTTACTTCGTCAAAATAGGGACCGAATTCCGCTATGATTGGAACTGAAACTCCCTCAGGGACATCTGGTAGCCAAACCGCCAAGCTCACCAACCCATTGGGTGCCGACCCCCCTTCGCTAAGGGGCAGTTGAAACTCCACAAAATGATGTGTAGAGTTCCATTCATTTTCTGTTTCCAATATGTCATATTGCCCAAATTCCATCACATAACCATTCGAGTAGCCGGTCAGGTAAGGCCACTCTGACCTTTCCCAAACAGGAACTCTCTCATAAATGCCCAATTCCTTTTTGATATCATCAACAACATCGTCAATGATCCACCCTTGCAGGGAGACCATGACCATTAGCGCCACCAATCCAGTTGCTGACAGCCATATTTTCCATTTCGAGGGAGCTACCGACTTGATGCCAGTTTTCTCAATCGGGGTGTAAAGGGTGTTGCCCTCCTCATCAATTATGACTCCCTCGATCATGTCAACACCCTTCCCAATTTGTGAACACTATTCAGGATTACTAGTTCAGGACAGATTTGAGGGATCAGATCAGCACCTGAACAAAACCATCTTCTAAGCGTGTCTCGAAAATTCCGAGGTCCTTCTTGGAGACCATGGATCCTACAAGCCTCCCATAAGGCGGAAAGAGTGGAAATGGTGCCCATTCGACCAGACTCCCATCCGATATGCAGTGAGTAGTTTGGTGAAGAGGGCATGTGACACATCCATTCTCAACATTCCCTCCCCATGACAAGGGCCATTTCATGTGTTTACAAAGCCCCTCTGTGGCATGGAAATAGCCTTCAATTTTTACAATCATGAGTATTTTTGACCCAACAGTGACCATCTTGCTCTTTCCTTCTCTGATCTTATTGGCCCTTATCGCGTTCTGCCATTTCATTACTATCCCCTAACTTGAGACATCCCGCCATCTAGGTGCAAAATTTGTCCAGTGATATTATCTGGGGCGTTAGTCAATAACCACAAAATGGCATCAGATACCTCCTCAGGTAGGTTGATTCTGTTCAGTGGAATTTTACTCACTGCCGCTTCCTTAGAGGTTTCAGATTTTGTTATCGGTCGTGCCATTCTTGTGTCTGTGAGGCCCGGGGCCACTACATTCACCCGTATTCCTCTCTTGCTGTATGTGGCAGCAGCAGATCTGGCCATTGACTCAATTCCCCCCTTCGCGGCTGAGATGGCCTCATGATTGACTAGTCCGACACTAGCTGCAACGCTCGAGGTGAACACTATTCTGCCACCACCGTTGCGTAACATGTACTTACATGCCTTGGAGAGGACCACGAATGCAGATGTTAGGTTGGTATTGATGACCTCATTAAATGCCTCCGAGCTTAATGCATGAGGGGGCCTGATCAGTAGTGAACCAACCAAGTGTGCGACACCGTCAATTTTACCGTCCCCTATGCTAGAAAAGCTAGTCACTACTTCTGAAACGAAGAGCTCGTCTGTAGCGTCTCCGATGAATACTCTAGCCCCCAAGCCCTTGATTTGATCCATTCTAGAAGAATCCCTTCCAATCACTGTCACCGAGTTTCCGTCTTCCATTAGCCTCTTGCAAAGTATGAGGCCAATATCGCTACTCCCGCCCACTACGAGATATGAACCCAAAAAATCCGCCCCTCTAAAATCACGCTTCTGTACGGATAATTGGGAAATCCCAAGACTCAAGCTGCTTCTCCAGTCGCTCCCAGAGGCTATCTGCCCGCGTTGATACACTCATGGGGGTACATCCATAGGTGAGCATATATAGAATCGTTTTTTCACTGAAACGATTTTTCAGAAAGTTTCTGGTTCAATATTTTCAGAAGACCTCTGAGAGTTACTTCACTTATTCCTGAGACCTTGCAAACCTCGCTCTGAGTTCTAGGAGAGTCACTATCTTGGGATGCTCTATAAATTATCACACCTGCTATCCCAGATGGTTTCTTACCTTGCCATGAGAGGTCATCCTTGACCATATCCCACATCTTTCTTACTCTTCCAAGGACCTCGGGCCTCATCCCAAGATCAGAATGAAACCTCTCAAAATACTCTTCAGGACCAGTAATATGGTGAGCACCCAGGAATCTAGAAACTAGCCTAATTGTTCTCTTCAACTCCTTGAGGTCAACATCTTTCACCATGTCGAAAGCTTCTGCAACGTCCTCAATTCTTCTAGGAATCCTAGCCTCGCGGGCGGCTACGTAAACGCATGCCGCCG
Source organism: Euryarchaeota archaeon UBA121 (assembly GCA_002499865.1). Classification (GTDB taxonomy): domain Archaea; phylum Thermoplasmatota; class Poseidoniia; order Poseidoniales; family Thalassarchaeaceae; genus MGIIb-O5. Next base: position 8,236 of record DANL01000070.1, read on the forward strand.
AAACTCCTCTGATACTTCTCCCTGTGACAAGCCCTCTATCCACAGAGTGCCTGTAAAGTCCAGCCGCTTCCTGCTCGATCTGAGGGGGCAGATCTCCCCTGTCCCTGATGAATTGCATTGCTTTAGCCAAGTTTCTACTTCTGCTATCTCTGGTCTTACTTCGCTGGTCGATTCGCTGTCTCCTACGCCAGTCCCTCAGTGCCTTCCCTGACATCCCATGCCTCTTAGCGGCGCCTGATGTCAAATCTGACCTCCTTATCTCAGTAGACAGCCCCTTGTCTGAAAGGGTTAGTGTCGTAGGGGCGCCCACTCTGCTCCTATCATCCCCTCCGGAATGATTTGTCCATTCTGCCCCGAGGTCCATCATATTCTCCTCTGCGACATAACCGCACTCTGAGCAAGAGGTCTCGCCACGGACCTCATCTGTATCCCAAGAGTTTGAGCCACAAACGGTACAGGGCCTGGATACTCCCTCTGTCTTTCTACTGGTGGATGGACGCATCGAGGGAACAATGGCACGTCTCCCACTGGATCCCGAAGAACTGGGGGTTACAGATTCTCCTCGGCTCTCAGCATTCTCTTTCATCATATCAACCTGTAGTTGTATAGTCATAGCCGAACTATTTAAACCCATGGATTAAAAGATTAGCATTAACGCAGTATTTGGAATTTATTTTTCTTGCTCCCTAAACTTATTCTCCCTGCTCCTCCCCCTCGGGCCATGGGATATGCACCCGTGAGGACGGCTCTATACACTTCACACGTTGAATCAGGAGCGAATCTGGTAGATTTCCATGGTTTTGAGCTTCCCATATGGTATTCCTCTATCAAAGAGGAGCATTTGGCAACCAGGTCGGCAGCTGGTATGTTTGACGTTTCTCACATGGGCCTATTCAGGTTTGTCGGCAAGGGGGTTTCAGAGTGGTTAACAGGCATAGGGACTCAGGATTTCACGAGGTTTCAAAGGGGCACATGCGGGTACACCCATTTTCTCGACAGAGATGGAAATATAATCGACGATATGATATTCGCAATCAGAACGGATGAAGAGATCCTTGGGGTTCCAAATGCCTCAATGGTATCTGTGATGCTGGATTGGTTCACTGAATTGCTCCCCAGTGACGGCTCCATTAGGATACTCGATAGCTCCGAAGAAACAAGTATTATTGCTATTCAGGGGCCTAAATCAATGGAAATAGTCTCACAAGTTTTGGGTGACTCTAATATTGTTGGTAGGTTCAAGTGCCAAGATATCAGTCAAAACAATCTCTCTGTAGAGGGCTGGATTCAAGGAACTGGATATACTGGTGAGGCCGGCGTGGAGATTTTTATCCCCAATGATCAGGCAAATATTCTATGGAGTCAGTTCATTGAGTCTGGCTCCGAATTAGGCTTGGTTCCAGTCGGATTAGGTGCCAGAGACACTCTCAGACTTGAGAAAGGCTATCTATTGTCTGGTCAGGATTTTCATTGGCCCGGCCTCGGAGATTTGGCAGATTCAGATCTTCCTGAGGGATTTCTGTCCAGAGACTCCGCTGAGACCTCAGTTCCTTTTGGCCTCAATATGGACCATGAGTTTATCGGGAAAGAAAGAGTCCTCCGTTCCCTTGAAAAATCAGAAAAATGGTCGGCGATTAGATGTGTTTCAAGAGGCCCCTCCCCTAGGCCTGGGCATCCTGTAATGGACTCGGACTCAGAAGATGCTCGCGTAATTGGGTATGTGACTAGTGGGGCCCCCTCTCCAAGTCTAGGCGGTGTCGGCATAGCAATGGCATACCTCTCTACTTCCGTTGAGGGCCAACTAGTTTGGATCAGAGCTAGCCCTAGAAGATCTATCAAGGCCGAAGTCGTTCGAGCTCCCTTTTTGTAGCTACGCAGTGACAACACTCATTGCTGAATGGCCCCTGTCACTACTCGAGTTGATAGAGTGAACGGTGGTATTGAGGCTATAGCTATTAAGAATCTACAAACAATTCTGAAGTCTAGGGGAATTTCCTCCGAGGCACTATTTTCCAAGTACGATATAGATGGAAACGGAAGCCTGAACTATGAGGAATTCATGGCCGCATTGACATCAATAACTGGACAGAATGCACCGCAGTCAATAGTGAATGCAATCTTCTCAGTTCTGGATTCTAATGGCGATGGCCAAATTGATTTACAGGAGATTCTCGTAATCGTCGATGGAAATACTTCAGACCCATACGTCGAAGGCTCATCACTGACAATTTCAGATCATCCAAACAATCTTTACAACGGTCATTATGAACTTCAGGGAGAGCTTAACGGAAAACCACTTTTCGCAAATAATAACTCGGCTAAATTGTACTACTATAACGCCGGTTCAGGAGGTGCTCCATCGTGGAGCCTCGATATCAGGGAGCTCGACGGGACTCAAGACTTCTATGGAGGAGGATGGACAAGGCCTCCCGCTGGAGGTGGCCTGCCCACGGGCACCAGGAGATGGGTAGGTGTGGGAAAAATCACGATTCAAACCACCACTCCCTCAGACGCTCCTACGGAGGATAGCGAGGAGTTGCCTCTCACAGAGGTTGTTGAGGTGGTCGAATCTGATTCCCCTGACGACATGATCGATTCCATTTCATTAGAATTCTCGGAAATCCTTGGAGAAATGAAGAAGGCAGAATTCTCAGATGTTGAGGCATTGGAGAAGAGCAGGGCGATAATGGATGAACAGGCGGAGTCAAGAATCTCAAAACTACCTGGCTTCCTACAACCCTCCGCGAGGGAACTATGGAAGGCCAAGGCCGATTCTCTACAGGAAATCGCTCGATCTAACCTCCTGCTCGCGGCAACTACTGCCGCCACACTTTCTGCGGGTGCCTTGGGCATTGCTTCCATGTCTTCCGAGGGGAAAGAATGGCAAGAATCTCCAGAAATGGGAGACGGGACTAACCCTTCTACTGAAGTCAGCGAGCAGGAAATCGAAGAGATTGTATCTCAATCCCAACCAGAGACCGAGGATGTAGTGGACGAAGAGCCAGCAGGCAATCAAGCAGACTCGGAAGGTATGACAATTTCTTCCATGGTAGAGTCATTCTCACAAGCTCGAATGTTATCGGAACAGAACGCTTTGAAGGAGGAGCTTTCCGGTACCTCGGTTGATATCTCTATCAAAATAACTTCTGTGGAGAGGACCTTCGGTATTGGCATCTCAGATAGATACAGAGGCGGTAATACTGTTGTGGCTTCCCTACATGATCAGGGAATGCCATCTGGAAATGAAGTAGAAATCAGAATCCCTTCGGACACAGATGGTTCAGTATTCAAGACTGGATACGAAGGCGAAATATCGTGTACTGTATCCGGTTGGAACGGTATCCGTAAGAGAATCATCCTTGACGCTCAGTAGCCAGAAGCTGCGAGAGCCTCATCGATCATCTCCTCAAGGCTGACCATAGGCTTGAATCCACATCTGTGCTCCAAGAACCAAGCATCCACAATTCCCCAAACTTCTCCGTCAGAATTCTGATTCAGCTCCACAGACGCTCCAGTTTTACTATTGTAGATACTGGCTAGCTCACTCATAGTTATTCCCTTTCCCGAACCTACGGCGAAGCTCTCTCTGGTCAGAGGGGGGTTTTCAAGAACTGACAGCACTGTCCTTACCAAATCTTCAACATGGACAAGATCTTTCACATCCTCTCCGGACCCTGGCACGTTTATCCAACCAATTTGACTCTCGTTTGCCCACCGATGAAGAATCCCATTGCCCGGTGGCCCTTCCAATGGGACTCCCTGGACATTCGATGCCCTGATGACGCTGACAGGCCTTCCCGATTCCGCCCTCTCAAGAGCATTCTCCTCGATCCACAGCTGTCCTTCAGCAGCGGTATCCCTCGGAGATAATGAAGACTCTGGGCCATAATAGTCGTCACCGGGAGACCAGGGAGGATGCACTCTCAATGTTCCAACAATTATCATGTGTAGCTCCCCATGCCTGTTTACTGCGTCCAAGACAGGTCTAGCCGCCTCTCTCATCATAATCTTGACCTCGCGGTCATTTCGAGCAACACTCGTGTTGACTGGTCTGGAGTTAATGTGAATCAATGCATTACAAGGAGTTAGCATGACGTCAAGAGCCATACTGTCTTCCAACATCTCGTCTGGAATTACCACTGCGGAATCCCCAAGAGCATCAATTATGTAGGGCGCCACGAATGCATCTGAGGCTGTTATTGCGACCTTCATGATGTACTGACTAACTTGGGAGTAATAAGAGTGTGTCGGTCCCCCATGCAGAATCCCAACCAAAGATAATCATAAACTCCCTACGTCTCCAGTTAGCTGAGGGCTACCGTGGATCAATTGCCAAACCTTGGAAGAGAGCAAGAAATGCTCGATATTATGGGCTTATCTTCTATGAAAGATTTGTTTGAAGACATCCCCGTTGAAATAAGATCAGAAGGCACACTGCCTTTGCCACTCCCGCAGACGGAGGAAGAAATACTCAGGGACGCGGAGAAGCTCTTGGGGGCCAATGTTAATCTGGACAGCAGGCCATCATTCATCTCAGCAGGATTGGCTAGAAATTTTGTTCCTTCAATGGTGCCAATGATTGCCACAAGAGGAGAATTCCTCACCTCATACACCCCATATCAGCCTGAAGTCAGTCAAGGGATGCTTCAGGCTATGTGGGAGTTTCAGACAATGATTTCTGAGTTAGTGGGACTTCCGATTTCAAATGTTTCCATGTATGATGCCAGTACATCTGCCGCTGAAGCGATAACCTGTGCTGTGAGAGTAAAATCAAAGAAGGTAGAGATGCCAAATACCGTCTATGTTTCCGAATTGGTCCCCCCTCATAGGATGTCTGTAATTGAGAATTACACTCAAGGAGTAGGAATAGATATTCGGAAAATCCCACATGATGAAGACGGCTTCTTGGATTTGAACGTGGCAGCCGAAGCCTCGGGTTCGTGCGCGATTTACGTCGAGCAGCCAAATGCATTTGGGATTCTCGATAAGGGATTGTTGAGGCTGAGGGAAGTAGTAGGCGATAACACTGCTATTATTGTTGGAGTCGATGTCACTTCACTGGGTATAGTGGAGCCTCCTGGCAACTGGGGAGCCGATATAGTGGTCGGGGAGGGGCAACCTTTCGGAATAGGGCCAACCGCAGGAGGGCCAATTTACGGTATTTTCGCATGTAAAAAGGACTTCTTGCGACTAATGCCAGGAAGAATTGTGGGGCAGAGCATAGATACTGAAGGAAAGACTGCATACACACTCACGCTGTCTACTAGGGAGCAGCATATTCGCAGACATAGGGCTACTTCGAATATATGTTCAAATGAGACCCTAATCGCACTCATGGGGGCGATGCACATGGCTCTTCTCGGCCCCATCGGACTGGAAACTCTCTCGACTAGGATATTGTCCTCAACTAGGATGGCTATGGATGAATTGTCATCGGTCGAAGGGCTGGAATTAGCATTTCCTAAATCACCAGTCTTCAGAGAGTTTGCTGTCAAAGTCCCAGGTAAGTCATCTGAAGCCCTATCCCATATTTTCGAACTAGGCGTAATTGGAGGTTTTGATCTCGGTCAGTGGTGGCCAGATCGAGGATCGTGGATTCTCATCGGGTGCGATGAGAGAACTTCAGAATCCGATATTTCTCTGTTAAAGAAAACACTTACTTCGTGGGTGGAGGAGTCATCATGAGTGATACTGTTTTCGACTTCAACGGCTCGAAGGATGCCGGATGGTCACAACCTTCTCCCCTCACAGAGAATTCTGCCAGTCACATCCCGGAATCCCTGAGGAGAAACAGATTACCCGATTGGCCCAGAGCAAGTGAGCCAGAGTTGGTTAGACATTACACCAAACTTTCTCAGAAAAATTTTGGAATCGATACAGGATTCTACCCTTTGGGCTCCTGTACAATGAAGCACAACCCAAGGCTAAATGAGAAGATAGTTCAGAACCCCGGAATCGATCGTATTCACCCACTTCAGCCAGAGGCCCAAGTCCAGGGGCTCTTGGCGATATATTACGAGATGCAGGAGATGTTAGCGATTTGCTCAGGAATGGACGCGGTGACGCTCCAGCCTGTTGCTGGCGCACAAGGCGAGTTTACTGCGATTAGATGTATTCAAGAATACCACAAGGAACGGGGAGATAATCAACGTGACAAGGTGATTGTACCCGATTCCGCCCACGGTACGAATCCCGCATCCGCATCTATGTGCGGATATCAGATTATTGAGATTCCTAGTGCCCATGACGGACGTATCGATCTAGATGCTCTCCGCTCAGCGGTCGGTGAAGATACCGCGGCGATGATGATTACTAATCCAAGTACGCTGGGCGTTTTCGAGCCTGAAATCGCCGAAGCCGCTGAGATCGTGCATTCTGCCGGTGGGCAGATGTATTACGACGGCGCCAACTTCAATGCGATACTAGGCAAGACAGACCCCGGACGGATGGGATTCGATGCTGTACACTATAATCTCCACAAAACCTTCAGTCAGCCACACGGAGGAGGGGGCCCGGGAAGTGGCCCTATAGGGGTAAAAAATCATCTATCCAAGTTCCTGCCAACTCCCTTAGTGGGTCGCAAAGAGTTGCCTCATGGGGATTTCGGCACTGTTGGGGATGGTTTCTGGTATCATTGGGAATCTCCCCCTTCATCGATTGGAAAGGTCCAGCAATGGAATGGCAATGCTGGAGCGGTAGTAAGGGCATGGGCCTTCTACCGGAGATATGGTCGTGACTTGGAGAGGATGAGTGAGCATGCCGTTCTAAATGCAAACTATCTCAGATTTAGAATGATGAATCCTAATCCCGATTTGAATATTCATGCTATGCCAATTGAGGGATGTCCAGCTGAAGTTGTCAAGCATGAATTCACTCTCTCGATGTCTCCTCTGAAGGATGCGACAGGCGTTACAGGTAAGGATGTGGCAAAGAGGCTGCTAGATTATGGCTACATGGCACCTACTCTATATTTCCCCCAGATCGTCCCTGAGTGTCTCATGTTCGAACCGACAGAAACCGAATCGAAGGAGGTTTTAGACAAGTTTGCGGAAGACTTCCATGCTATTCTCGCAGAGGATCCGGATATCGTGTTAACCGCTCCTCATACTACTCCTGTGGGCAGAGTAGACGAGGTTTGGGCCGCTAGAAACCTAATTCTTAGATACCCAAAGGTCGAGCCCTCGTCCTAATTCATATGCTAAACTCCCTCCTCAGTATTCAATGGAGGCACATGGTGACAGGAACTGGCTCCGCGGAGATCCGTCTTGGTGGGGTTTAGGGAGCAAACAAAACCCCCCTCTGATTAGGAATTCCGAGATATACATCCCCTCCAGTCTGGGAACTCCATCCTCCGAACATAGATTCGGATGGGCGAGACAGAGAATGAGGCCATTGGCATGGCCCATCCTCAAACCAGTCGCATGGTCTCCTTTTTTCCTCCTCTCAAGCATATTTCCACTGATATTCACAGGAAACACTCCAGATGATCAGTTCGTCTCAGGAGCTCTATTCATAATCTCATGGATTTTACTGATCGTTCCTGTTTCAAATGCAAGGAATGCACAGCCTACGTCTAGTGATAATTTACTCATTCTTCCAATAGACTGGGTACTTCTGTCCGTGGGGTGCTTGCTCTTTCTGTCCCATATCTACTACTCGCCATTACTAGGGTGGGTAGCGTATGCTGTTTTCTGGACTGCATTCCTTAGGTCGATTAAGATGATATCAGAGGTATTCTCAATACCTCCAGCTAGAATTATAGCCCCTCTCGAAAGATCTACATGGGATTCAAGATATCTTCCTGAACGATGGGAGGTCCATTCACAATCATGGAAAAGAGGGAAGATATCTTCAACCTCTATTGGAGAAGGAAAGTTAGTCCTCTATGGCTTTACGAGAGAAAATACAGATTTTATCTCAATCTCCTACATCTGCAAATTCGGATTCGTTCAGGACTGTCTTTTCGACAGCCATCCACACTCCTACGAGATAATCAAAGTACTCAGAGAGCCCGACTTCGACTTCTCCCAAGTCGAGTGGCCGATGGAACTCATAGTCTTCGACGAGGAAGAATAGAACGGCAGGCATTTTGAACCTCCTCATGTCCCGAGTGTCATGGACATATGTGTCGTGCTTGGTTCTAAATCAGATTTACCGATTGCTGAGAAATGCCGCTCCGTGCTGGAGAAGTTCGATGTGACCTTCGAGATAAGGGTTGCATCCGCTCACAGGGCACCAAAATACCTCGAGGAAATTATCAGTGCGGCTGAGGACTCGGGATGTCGGGTATTCATTGGTATGGCCGGGGTTTCCGCGGCTCTTCCAGGAGTGATCGCATCAATGACAAGTAAGCCAGTGATAGGGGTGCCAGTAGGAGGAAAGGTCCCGATGGACTCTCTACTTTCCATCGTCCAAATGCCCCCTGGCATGCCTGTGGCTACCGTAGGGGTTGATCGAGGTGACAATGCAGGGGCTTTGGCAGTGCAAATTCTAGCTACCTCTGATGACTCTTTATTTAGCGCATACAGGGAGTACAGAGAAGCAATGACTGCGAAGGTAATCTCAGATGACCAGTCCATTCAGGGGTGAGTCCTTTGATTGATACCCAAATGCTGATTGATGAGGCGATTGAATCATTGGAATCAAAGGTAGATGATACTGCAATCATAGCCTGCTCAGGGGGAATAGACAGTACTGTGGCAGCAGTACTCGCTCACCGTGCCGTCGGGAGACTACTCCACTGCGTCTACGTCGATACTGGATTCATGCGCAAGGGAGAGACAGGCGAGGTCAGAGAGATGTTCAAGGAAATGGGTATCGATTTACAGGTGGTCGATGCATCCGAGAGATTCTTCATTAGTTTAGAAGGAATAACCGACCCAGAGCAAAAGAGGAAGGTAATTGGGGAGCAATTCATCAGAGTTTTCGAGGAGGAGCAGGCAAACTGTGGTGCAAAATACCTGGTTCAAGGCACTATAGCACCAGATTGGATAGAGTCGGGAGGAGGGGAGAGGGACGTCATAAAGAGCCATCATAATGTCGGCGGACTGCCTGATGATGTCGACCTGATGATAGTCGAACCTCTGCGTGAATTCTACAAAGATGAGGTCAGGGAGATTGCCCGAAGTCTTGGAATTAAATCTAGTGAGAGGCAACCATTCCCAGGGCCCGGTCTGGCCGTAAGGGTCCTAGGGGATCTTACTAGAAACCGGGTCGAGGCCTGCCGTGAGGCCTGCCATATTGTAGAGATCAGACTGCAAGAAGCCGCTGCCGCAGGAAAATGCGATCTTCCTTGGCAATATTTCGCCGCGCTACTGCCGGTCAGGAGTGTTGGCGTGCATGGCGATACCAGGGTTCATGGAGAAACTGTAGTAGTTCGGGCGGTGACCAGTTTAGATGGAATGAGCGCTAAGTACTCTGACATTCCTCACGATGTTTTAGCTTCCATTAGTACCGAGATAACTAACTCTCTGAAAGGGCAAGTAAACCGAGTGGTGTATGATATTACACACAAGCCTCCAGGGACGATTGAGTGGGAATGATTCCGATTCATTGATGAATGTGTTATGCCGCGACCAGCTTGGGCCGACATAGCTTAGTTGGTGGAGCGGTGGACTGTTAATCCACAGGTCGCAGGTTCAAGTCCTGCTGTCGGCGCCATCATTCCCTTCTAGCTAGCGCAGCTAGAGATAGAACAGATATCGCTGAAATTAATCCAAATCCAGGTGTATCATTAGTGTCATTATCGTCGAAAACATCCATCTCATCACAGATTCCATCTCCATCAGAGTCACTTGGAGATGAGTCCGGATCCAATGGGTCGCTCATGCACTCAGACTCATATTCATCGGTGAACTGATCTCCATCGTCATCCTGGTCTGAATTATCTCCCAGTCCGTCGCCATCAGTATCTAGCCATTCTGCTTTATCCAGTGGAAAGGCGTCATCCCCGTCCGCTACTCCGTCTCCATCATCATCAGGATCCTGAATGTCACAAGCACCATCTCCATCGATATCTTCGGGCGACACTTCACCGTTCATTGGATCGCTGTCACATTCGCTCTCCGTGGTATCGCCCCACCCGTCTCCATCATCATCTCCGTCGGCGTTATTGCCAATCCCGTCACCATCGGTGTCTGCCCATTCACTCGGGTCACTAGGGAATGCATCATCAGAATCAACCACGCCATCGCCATCGTCATCAGAGTCCAAAGCATCGCAATCTCCATCTCCGTCGGAGTCTACAGGCACTGAGCTCGAGTCTAGCAATTGGCTACCACATGCATCTTCGACCTGATCAGGCCAACCATCACCATCATCGTCAGTATCAGCATTGTCGCCTACTCCATCTCCGTCGGTGTCTGCCCATTCACTTGGGTCACTAGGGAATGCATCATCATCGTCGTTGACCCCGTCTTCATCTGAATCTATTCCACATGTTGACTGATCCCCGCCGCAAACTCCACATGCATCAATCACGGCATCGCCATTAGGGACGCCTGCACAATCGGAACACGTCGAATCGTCGCCATCGCACACCCCACAAGCATCCAAGGACGAACCGCCCCCGCACACCCCATTGCAGTCCAATGAAGAAATGCTCGCGTCATAGGGCGCGCAGTCATTATCATCATCGACTCCGTCATCATCGTCATCAGCATCCACAATATCGCAAACCCAATCCCCATCATGGTCCGCAGGGACACTAAACGCGGAGCTCGCATCAGTTAGACAGTCAGCTTCTTCGAGGTCAGCCCATCCATCGCCATCATCATCCGTGTCTGCATTACTTCCAATTCCGTCCCCATCAGCATCGTCCCACTCCGTGGGGTCCAGAGGAAATGCATCATAGTCATCATCATAACCATCGTTGTCATCATCTGGGTCACTATCATTTGGTATGCCGTCGCCATCAAAGTCATCTCCCTCAATCGCGTCGCATACGCCATTTGCGTTACTATCCGATGGGACATCGTTCGAATCAAGAGGATCCGTTCCGCACGCGCCCTCATCGACGTCATCCCATCCGTCGTTATCATCGTCAGTATCCTCCACCAGTTGTGACGAGGAGGTGAATGCCACATTATCGATGTATACGGATTCAGTCTGAGAATTTGATGTAAATTCGATTTCTAAATTTCCTAGTCCAAGAGAACTTATGTCTGCACTAAAGCTAGTCCAGACTCCCATGTATGTCGCAAAACCTCCGTTATTGCTACCGCCAGTAGCACCAGTCACATTCACCAGTTCGACCGTTGAGGAAGCCCCTACGAATCTGATAACTAGGTTGTCTGAGGATTCGTAGCTATTGCCAGATCCACCCTGGACAAAAATATCGAGAGTCATAGAGTCCGCATTCACAGAGTCCAAAGTTAACGTTGTGGCCCCATCAACGTCGCCCATCTGATAACCTTGTGACCCCTCAGTATAATTTCCTACAGTGCCAGTGTAATTCGCTGTTCCGAAGAAGTCACCGTCTGTTAGTCCCACGCCTCCAGTTGATCTGTAAAATAGGCTAAAGCCCATCTCGGAGCCTGTGGTTTGGTTATGAGCGACATGAGGCTCATTCGCATTGTTCCAGAGATATCTGCTTAGAGACTGGTTTCCAGTATCATAATATTTTGCACCGTTTGTAAAAGGGTCTTCGAATGATGTGTATGCTATAACCGAAGAAGAGCTACAACCACTAACCACAGTATCGGGCAAACCGTCGCCGTCTGTATCTGTGTCAGCGCATGGATCATTGGGAAAATCATCATACAAATCGTCGGTCCCATCCCCATCGGCATCATTCGCCGAGACCATATTGGCCGAGGCCAGCAACATCACTACAATCAGAATCGGCTTCAGCAAGCGGTACTTGTTCATGCCATTCATTAGGGGGACAATTCAATAACAATTGCGCATTGAATGTGAATTGGAAGAAAACCCTCTTCCGTTAAACTCTTTGACCTTCCTTCGATGCAGTATCATGAATCCAAGGGATGCGACATCGAAAATTCTGCAGGCTGTCGATGATTCGGGTAATCACTATCGTCACAGTATTCCGATGATTGCCAGCGAGAATATCCTGAGTCCATTGGTTCGCAGAGCTTGTGACTCGGATCTCCATGGCAGGTACGCTGAGGGCCTCCCAGGAAAGAGGTATTACCAAGGTTGTGACGACTTTGATACAATAGAGGAGATAGGGATCGAAACAGCTAGACGAGTCTTTGATTGTAATTTTGCAAACATCCAATCAACCTCCGGAACTGTGTCCAACATAGCCGCATTGAAGGCCCTTTCAAAACCAGGCGATACCATTACTGCTGTTTCCACCGCAGACGGGGGGCATATCTCCCATGCTAGGATGGGGGCCGTTGGAGTCAGAGGATTGAATCTAGTCACGTACCCATGGGATGAGGAAAGAATGGAGCCTGATATCGATGCATCATTATCACTAATCAGGGACAACGAGCCAAATCTTGTTCTGTTCGGGCAGTCCGTTTTCCTATTCCCCACTCCTCTGAGGGAATTATCTGACGCCGCCCATGAAGTCGGATCCAGGGTAATGTATGACGGTGCTCACGTTTTGGGGCTAATCGCTGGAGGCGTTTTCCAGGATCCTCTAAGGGAGGGTGCAGATGTGATGACCGGAAGTAGTCACAAAACATTTCCCGGGCCACAGGGAGGTTTTCTTCTCTCAGATTCCGAAGATGCTACTCTACATAAGAGGCTGAATAACTCAATCTTCCCCGGAGCATGCTCTTCATATCACTTACATCACGTGGCTGGTAAGGCCGTGGCATTAGCCGAATTCGAACAGTTTGGAGAAGACTACGCCAGTGACATAGTGAAGAACGCCAAGGCCCTAGGCGCCGCACTTTCTTCAGAGGGCTTCGATGTCATAGCCGAGGAAAGAGGATACACAGAGAGCCACCAGGTCCTGACTCGCCATGGAGGTCCAGATTCTGGATCCGGAATGAGGGCGGCGCAGACTCTCGAGGACTGTGGAATAATTACCAACATGAATATGCTACCGGGGGATACCAAGGCAATGTCCGGGCCAAGCGGCCTGAGGCTAGGGGTCCCAGAACTGACTCGTGTCGGTATGGGCGTCGATGAAATGCAGGACGTGGCACGCTTTTTCGCAAGGGCTCTGATTAACAAGGAGGAACCATCGATCGTAAAATCCGAAGTCTCAACTTTCAAGTCCGATTTCCAAACCGTAAGGTACTGCTTCGAGGAAGGGCCAGCATATCCAGGAATATGACAACTTATTCATGTCCTCCCTTTATCGGAGTATATGCGCGGCAACCGAGCATCCGCCCTGATGCTGACTTTTTTGATGCTGGCATCTGGATGCTTGGGCTTGTTTGACCAGGATGACGAAACAATCGTCATCGATTGTCATGAAGATCCGTCTCATCAGGACTGCTTCACCCCAGTGATTACCGAGGACGACTGCACTCCCTTACAGATTTTCACTGGAGACTATTGCAGGGCCATGATTATGCCATCGTCACTTTCCTATGGGATTGAGGAACTAACTATCATATCTGGTATAGAGATTCAACCCCTGACTCCTAGTTTCAATGGAGACGGACCTCAAAATTGGTTGGCCTCCCCAAGTCTCCCCGATGGACTGTCATTAAATCGACAAACAGGGGTAATCAGCGGAACTCCAAAATTGCCGACAATTGTGGATGAATATACCATAATTGCATCGAACGCGGCCGGCCACTCAACTTCGATAATTGAAATTGAGGTAGTCGCTCCAGGGCCTTACTCCATTCAGTATCAGGCCGAGGTACTGTCATGCGAGATTGGCGGGTTCTGCGAGCTATATGCCCCGTTGGTCCTTGGGGGAGATGCAGAATCATGGGTCGTCGAGCCTCCACTGCCAGAGGGGTTCCAGATTCTGGAGGATGGTTCGATAGAAGGGACTCCCTTCTCATTAGGCGACTCAAACCACACAATTACTGCCATGAATATTGGCGGAGGTGCATCCACAGATGTACGTATCATCACATTGCATGAGCCGCCTAGTTCCCTCCATTATCCAGATCACCCATTCTTTTGGTTGGTAGGACAAGAAGTAGTCACTACTCCCAATATGGACAGAGGGGAAAACCTCACTTGGACAGTGTCTCCATCTCTCCCCGAGGGAATATACATTGACCAGTCAGATGGCTCACTCACAGGGGCCCCACTTCACTCACAACAAGTATTGCAGTACACAGTAACTGCTTACAATACCGGAGGGTCATCATCAGTCAATATACTGATTCAGATTTCCGAGGAATCGCCTTCTGGGTTGATTTACGAGCCTTCTGAATTCGATCTTAGAATCGGCGAAGGAATTGGAATAGTGCTTCCATCCATTGAAGGCGGAACCCCCTCCACGTGGGAGATAAGCCCAAGTCTACCAGAGGGCTTCTCTTTCGATTCAGGAACAGGCTCAATAACTGGTAATTCTACTTCATTGCAACCATGGACAAACCATATGATTTGGGCCAATAATTCAGGTGGCTCGACCACTACGGAAGTCCGATTCCGGATTACCAGCATGCCTCCGGATGATATTCACTGGCCCGATAGTGAATTTGCACTCAAGTCTAACGAAAGTATCAATATTCCAGTGAATAACGACGGCCCTTACATCGATACATGGGAAGCTTACCCTTCACTACCAGAGGGCATTACACTACTCAATAATGGTACAATTTCGGGAATCCCAACGGAGAGATCAGATTGGCAAGAGTATACTATCTGGGCTAATAATACAGGCGGATCGGTCGGGCTGAACATATGGATCGCTGTTCATGATTTGAGGGCCGATCAGAACGAGTTGCTAAACGGTCTCGAGGATGCAGACTGGGGAGGGTGGTCATCACTTATTTTACCCATAGGAAAGTGGTCATTCCCGCTAGGAAGAGACTCGACCGACTCCACAGTAGTTTCCGCTAGCCACGTGGGCAGAGGTAAGATGATCGGTCTCGGACACGAGAGTTGGGTTACACAGAACCACGAATTTAACTTCAGAGCAGTGAAATGGGTCTGTGGCGAGGATGCAAACGTCGGCCTATCCTACGGAGCTGGATTTGATCACTGGGAAGACGAACTCCGGGCCGAGGGCCATTCAGTACATCTTTCGGTTACTCCAGACGACCTTTCGCAAGTGGATTGCCTAATCGATGAGTTCTGGAATGGGCACGATGATGAAGATAACTTGGCCATAGAGCAGTTCCTGATCGAGGGAGGGGGTTTGATTATGGGTGGACATGCATGGTACTGGTCATATTCTAACAGTGATGTTCCGCACAACTACCCAGGAAACAAGATATCCCAGACGACTGGCTTGATGGTATCCTCAAATTGGGGGTACAACGACATAGATTTTGACATTCCCGATAGATATCACACCCCGCACAACGCAATTCAGGGGATTTATGCAGACAGGGTCGAGGGGATCGAACTGTCCGCAGAGGAGGCCGCAATCGCCTACTCATCAATTTCCGACTGCACCGTAATCGTCCCTCTTGACTTCCTGGAGTTCTGGACCCCATTGAGGGAATTGGTAAACTCCACGGGATGGACAGTGATTCCATACAGCACCCTGTGGAGCTCAACAGGTTATGACCTAGGCGCAGATCCTGTTGCCGACGTTATTCTGAGGCTGGAGGAAGCCCTTACCCAGGGCCTCAATGCGAGTGATTTGCCCATCCATCCCAGCCATACGGAGTTTCCAGGGGAAGTCCCCTCGAATGCTTCTAGGATTTCTCGCACGGTCTCAATTGATGGTAATCAATCAGGACTCCATTCGAATTTTGGTTATTCGCAAGCACGAAGCAGCATCAGGATGTCCACAGGACTCTACGCCTCCCCTGGGGAGGTCATCTCAGTTTCAGTTAGCCCGGAAGTTGCCGAGTTGGGATTCTGGATACTCATAGGTGCGCACACAGACGGCCTCTGGGGCAAGGACGTGATCAAGAGGCATTCTAAGATTCATAGGTACTGGTGGATAGACAACACAACCACATCACTTACATGCGATGAATTTGGCGAATGCATATCTCAATCTGATGTAGGAAATGCGTTTGGTGGACCAATTTATGTTGCTATTCCCGCCGGTTCAGAATTTGGAGAATTCAACGTCACCATCTCTGGCGCAGTTAGGGCCCCAATGTTCGTCCTCAATGAGACATCCGACTTTGAGTGGATATACTCTCAGAGAGATAATCCAGCTCCTTGGACAGAGTTGGTTTCCAATAATTTCATCATGACAGTGCCTAGTTATGAGATAAGGGAATTGAATAATCCAACCGCTCTAATGGAATGGTGGGACGAAGCCCTCGCAATGGAACATGAGTTGTATGGTTATGAGCCATGGCCAAGAGTAGAGAGGGCGGTTTTTGATGTCCAAATTTCCGTTGGATGGATGCACTCGGGATACCCATTCATGGCACACGATCTAAGTGTAGAAGGGGTGGTCAACCTTTCTCACATGAGCGAGAATGGCGATTGGGGGATGTTCCATGAGTTGGGTCACAACCACCAATGGATGCCGTCTACTCTGCCTGGGACCACTGAAACTGGTTGCAACTTCGCTAGCGTTTATCTTATGGAGGAACTAGTCGGCATCCAAGGGCACAGTGCAGTGGATCCCGAACAGAGGGCAAATAGGATGCATTCTTACTTTAATGACGGTTCAAACATATCCAACTGGTCTGTTTGGACCGCTCTAGATACTTACATCCTGATCAAGGAGGAATGGAGTTGGAGCCCTATAACGGAGGCATTGACAGTCTATTACACACTCCCTCCCTCGGAGGTACCGTCTACAGATGACGAAGAGTTCAACGCGTGGGTATTGCACCTCTCAAACGCTACTGGCTACAACCTAGCTCCTTATCACGACGCATGGGGATTCCCACTAACCTCGAACACACACGACTCGCTAGCCCATCTACCAGTGTGGGTAGATGACCCTCTAAGGGGGGAATTCTTCGTTTATGATGCCATTATTCGCAATATCTCTTCGCCCGATCCCTCTGGTGCCACATCGACCACAATCTATTGGGAGACTTATGACAATGGAACAAATACTACACTCACGTTCTACTACGGTATGGCGGACATGGGGAACCAGACATCCGGTTGGGAAGGCAGTACCGGCTTCGGTGACGCAACTGTCGGCAACCACTCTCAAACAGTATCAGGACTGACATGTTGCGGGGCGACATACTATGGTAGAATTCAAGCTACGAACGAGGAAGGCTCGATATGGCTTGGACCAATTTCATGGACTACAGATTATCTCGATGACTGACTCATTTTTCTCAATAATCCTTCGAGGGATATTTCAGGAATGAATTCTTGGTGTGCTTTCGCCAAGGGAATCCAAACTAATGTATGGCCAATTGTAATTAAGAAGGCAGGAATCAACTCCAGTCGAGGCTCTCCTTGCATGGCATATGCAAAGACGCCCAAAAATGCAAAGTGCAAGACATAAACCGTCAGAGTAATTCTTCCAAGTGGTTCTAGGAATGATAGCCTGTCTCCTTTCCAAGGCTCCCCTCCAGAGCTCTCTGAACCTTCCATAATCCTATGTGCCAGAAGCGCGAATGTCCCTGAAACTACCAGAAATGATGGACTCGCAGGAAAGAATGTCAGAATAGCGTCTCCCTCGGTTAGTGCCCAGGGGACTCCTTCCCTCTCAGAAATTAGGAAAGTAACTGCCGTCGAGATCAGGCCAATGGCGATGATTCGTTCCCTAGTTTTCTGACTATCACTTAGGTCATAAACCAATGTACCCAGAAGAATATAGAACATCCAAGGGACAGCGGGATAGGTCCCATTCCAAAGAAGCCTCGATACCCATTCTGATATGCCATCCGAGGCAACTCTATCCCACCAGGTCCAGTCCAATCCTGAGGCATCTCCAAGAATCAAGGGAGAATAAATCAGGACTAAAATCAGCCCTATCCTGATTTCCATCCCTAGCCTAATTAGCACCGGGGCCAGGATTGTCGCGATTGCAAGAAGGGTTAGTACGCCAGGAGTATTTACTTCGAATCTACCTCCTCTGTCCGCATTTAGTAACAGATTCACCAGAATTTGACAGGAAGCAAGTAATACAACCCGAGGAATCATCCATGATGCCCAGTCATCTGCACCAGTGAGCCCGCTTCTCATCCTTCTTGAGGCACTCATGTATATCCCCCATCCAGATATCATCACGAATAATGGAGCTGCCATTCCTCCGAACGCGGCGGCAACAAATGCGGCTGGATCGCCCACGGACATCCCTTTCGGAGGGACGATCGCAGCCGTGTGTACCTCTACCATGCATAATACTGCAATTGCCCTTATCCTATCGATATGAGAGAGCCTCATCTGATGACCTCAGCAATTCTTGAAGTCACATCTGGCTCAGAATCAGAAAATGAGAAGGCCGTCTCCAGTCTCTCTAGAAGTGGGCCTATTTTTTCTCCACGATGATACACTGTTGCTAAAATGTCCCCCACTTCGACAGTGTCTCCTACTTGGACTTCCATGACAACGCCTACCTGATGATCTATCTTATCTCCTAGACGTAGTCTGCCAGCTCCCATTTCAAGACATATCTCGGCAATGTCCATAGCATCAATATCTGCTATCCATCCTCCTTGCTTTGCTTCTAATGAGTCTGATTTCAGAGTCTGGTCAAGTATTCCCAATCCTTCTAGTAGTGAGACTTCACTTTCAAACAAATCTGGATCCCCTCCCTGTGCGACTACCATTTCGATGAATTTCCCAAAGGCAGAACCATCATACAGGCTATCTAGTATCTTCGCCGCACCCTCCTCAAAGTCATTCGAAGATCCAGACGACTCCAGAAGTAATCCCCCTAATACGCAAACCAACTCCTCTAGGTCAGCCGGTCCTCTGCCAAGTAATGTTTCTACACTCTCCAGGATCTCTAGAGAATTTCCAACACTGTAACCGATCGGCTGATTCATAGAAGATAGTACGGCAATAGTCGACACCCCCAAACCATTTGACACTTCAACCAAGGACTCCGAAAGCTCTCTAGCAGACTCAATGTCCTCCATGAATGCCCCTCTTCCGAATTTCACATCAAGTACCAGAGAGGAAATTCCTTCAGCCGCTTTCTTAGATACTATTGATGACGTGATCAGAGGGATTGAGGCTACTGTTCCTGTGACGTCCCTGAGTGAGTAGAGACGTTTGTCGGCAGGGACTAAATCGCTCTTCTGGCTGACAATCGCCAGTCCTATCTCATCGACCTGAAGCATGAATTCCTCGATGCCGATTTCAGTATTGAATCCAGGAATTGACTCTAGCTTATCCAGAGTCCCGCCCGTGTGGCCCAAGCTCCTGCCTGATATCATGGGTACGCTAAGTCCGCAGGCAGCCAAAGCTGGAGCTAGGGCAATAGATACTTTGTCCCCAACTCCTCCTGTTGAGTGCTTATCCACTACTTTCGTATTGTCCTCCCAATCCAGAGTCTTCCCAGAATCTCTCATCCTCAAAGTCAACTCCGTGACTTCCGAGACACTCATCCCATTTCCATAGACGTCTTTCAACCATGCAATTATCTCATCGTCTGACAGACTCCCGTCAGTTACCCCTTCGATGAAATCCCCGACAGATATTGGCATCACTCTTCCTCTCCGAGATCTTTTCTAATCTCTTCCATTGTCTGACCAGAGTCAAGTCTCCACTGAATCTCGTCTCTGGTAGTCCTATCTCTATCGAATCCAAATCCATCAAGGACAATGTCCCCATGGGAGCCATCATCCTTGCCTTTGGTGAGGGATCGTGAATCGGCTGAATCTCTATCGAAGCTAGTGCCTTTCAGAATTGCTAGTTTTGATCCGGAGTCGTCAAATCTGTATCCTGAGTCATCTACTAGGATCTCATCTGTCGCACTCCTAGGCCTCCTGAAGGAGGTCCATGAGGCAATCAAAAGAGCCACCGCGGATATGGCCATCAAGCCGAAAAGAAGGCTAGCTCCAGGTCGCGACATTGCATCTTCCCTGATATCTAGGAAACCCTCTTCGTCATCTTCCTCAGCAGATACCTCATCAGGCACTTCTCCGGTCTCATTTTCTACAGGCTCCGGCGAAGTCACCTCATCACAACCCCATTGCTCTCCGTCAGGTATTCCATTCTCATCGACATCTCCAGATAGCATGGCAATATTGGGGGATCGAAGAACACTCTGAGCAAAGGCCTCCTCATTACCGTCGAAAATACAGTCTCCATCAGTGTCCATTTCTAGTGGATTACCACCTAGTAGATACTCATTCAAGTTGTTCAGGCCATCGAAATCAGGATCCATTGACTGCTCACTCAATGCAGTACCTATTACCGCCGCAGAGTGGCGGTTCAATCCGTACAGCTCCTCCCAAAAGTCCGGCATCAAATCCCCGTCAGAGTCAGTACTGGAATCCATTCTCCCCCAATCCATGTCAAAAGAGGAAAGATACTCGGAAGCAAGCTCTTCATTGTTAATCAGTATCCCCATCTCTCTGTTCCTGAGAGCGGCACTTGATCCCCAATTCATACTTCCAACAAGGACGCTAGAACCATCAATTATGGCTCCCTTGTTGTGGAGTTTGGAGATATTTTCTGATGTTGACATCAGTCTGGCAGTAGTATCCAAACCTTGTGTCGCGTTCCAGTCTGTATTGAACAGATTAACAGTGTCTCTTATTTCGTCGTCCCACTCGGCATAAAATCCGTTCAGGATGAGTCGAATCTGTACTCCTCTGATGGCCGCTTCATGTAATGCCTCGATCATTGGATTCTCACCGAATCCCCAGTACCAGTCCAAATCGAGATACTGGACAGAAAGATCGATTGACGACTCTGCTGATGAGATCATCTGGACTATTGATGCGACACAATCGTCTGGGCACGTTATCAGCTTCCCATCGAACGGCCCAGCAATGAACTCAGGAGTATTCAGAGAGGTGGTGTTCTGGGCTGAATCCATCGTCCAGTCAGAAGAGGGCGAGTGCCTTGATTGATGAGTTGAGATATGGAGACTATTCTGATTCTCATCCCATTCCATTCTCGACAGTACCAAATTTGCCAAGTCCACGGAGTTCACAATCAAGGACCATTCACGATTTCCTCTTTGGTCCACCGGAGCGCTGGTTTCCTTCCAATTGCCAGATGAGATCCATACACTTTCAGAATCTTTCACAGCTACCTTGCTATGGATATATCTGTAGGGCGAACTTATCTGAGAAGGGTCCTCCATCCAGAGAACCAGTCCTCCAGCATCATGAACAGCCTGAGCATGTCCTCTCTGGTTATCGACCGTACTAGCTCCGTCTAGGATGCCATCCTCCAATAGTAGTGTTACCTCTACTCCCCTATCTATGGCGTCAACAACCGCACCAGTCAATTCTGTACTCATGAATTGATATACATGTAGGTGCAACTCGCTCTGTGCGGTATCTATCCAGTTTCTTAGGTCACCGTATGTCGATTCAGGACCAATAGAAGCGATAGCAGTGGAATCCTGCTCAGTAAGGAAATCCCCTCCGTCACAGAATGTGGAAGCGCCTATCCGTATCCACCTCTGCTCCCAATCAGATCCTGTATCAGAATCCGGGTATTCTCCGCATCCAAGCCCCCTCATAAGTATCAATCCAGGAGACCCATCACCGGGTACCGATATGGCAGGGCCTATCCAACCATCGATCCCAGCAATTCCATTTCCATAGACTATTGAGTCGATAGCAGTCCCATTGGGCTCAGCTAGGATAAGTGAGCCACCAGAATTTACTAGCCAAGGAGAGGCGGTCAGAATCTGATTTGCGTCCAGTGCCGCTATTCCCCCATCCATCAGTAGATTGTATGGATTTTCAGAAATGACCACAGAAGAGCCAGGCATTATCTCCAATGATTTTATTGTCGAATGGAACTCTCCCGAAGAACTCACTCTCGTAATATTCCAACCTTCCAGATTTACTACATCGTCTCCGATATTTGTAATTTCAAACCAGTCATTATTCCTATTCGGCACCTCACCGGGCATAATTCTGGTAAATTTGACATCAAACTCCCCATCCCACCATGAGGCTTCGATATCTACTGGTCCATCTCCCTCACCGTCACCAGGGTTCGCATTTCCCGGGCTGGGCTCGATTGAGTCAATCCATGTTCCGCCCGTATTGGAAGGATCAGCGATTTTGGATATTCCATTGGAGGCCGAGCCTGTTACTATCTCGTCAACTGTCTGGTTGCCATCATCAACCAAGTACACTGTTTCTCCAGCGTTATTTAGTCTGAGTGTACCAATTTCATTCTCTGCTATTATGGCATATCCTCCCGATCTGAGGACATAAGGAGACGACAGTGAATCAAAACCTACCCAGCTCTGTTCATTGATCGGATGGTACCAACCCCCGATATCAACTATCGCCCAACCATATAGATTCACATCAGAGTCTCCGTAATTAACTAACTCGACCCATTCACCCTGGGGGAAGACTCCTTGGTCCGGGCCATCAGCATTGGGCATTACCTCACTTATGCAAATCGATTCGCAAACCGCTGACCCAACGCCCCCCTCTTCCTTTCCAGGAGATGCCATGCCACTGAAAGACCAGAGTATCAGGGACAGGAGCACGAGTAGAGAGAAACCCCTCCGGCCTGCTTGCATGTCACTCCGTTCATACGTGGGGGTTCAAACCCTTCGTGCTAAATATCAGTGACAATGCGTAATTATTCCTCATCATTCATGATTGGGGATTCTGCATCTTCGTCCTTCATGACAAGTCCGCCATATGCCATCAATCCGATTCCGATCACGTAGAACATAGCCTGTACGACTGAAATAACTAGAAGAATTCCGCCGACACTGCCACCGAAGTTGGTCCATCCGAATGGCCCCATGTTATCGGTGACCTGTGCATTGAAGTCTGAAGCATCCTCATCAGCTATCTCGCTGTAAGTGTGAATCTCAAACACTGGCATTGTATCTACTCCAATGACAGGATCAGATGAGCCAGTCCCTCTCATATCTAGGTGGAAAGTCACTTTCACCTTACCGTACATCACTGCATTGGAGATTGGCTCGACCTTCATGTCTATGTCAGCCCCAAGGTATACTGGTAAAGCACCTGGAAGGGCATCCACCCAATTTGAAGCCCCTAGGATTTTACCCTGAATCTGGGTCTGAGCAGGATCAAGGCTTACGGTGTGATCAACCATTGGAATTCCTTTGAATGTAGTTTCTTCACCCACTACAGAATCTGCAATTGCATAACCAGCGACGTTTACCATGAAAGGCTCATTCGGACTAGCTAGAGGGGCTGAAACGCCTCCAATTGTTCCCATTAGGGATGTATCGGAGTTTCCAGCGTGCTCAGAAAGTAGGCCTAGTGAAGCGTCTTCCCTGTGAGGGGCTCTCCAGGTTAGGTGCTCGGTCATACCGTATATTTGACCCTCTTCACAAGGAACATCGTAGCCAATGAAGGAACCACTTGAATCGTAGTCATAGTCGCACAGGCCGTCGCCATCAGAGTTGATGTACCCCTGGGCAAGCCTCTGGCCCTTGGTCTCTCCAGCGGTACTCATCTTGTACGCCGAGAAGTCGCCAGTACCTATTCCATCAGACCCGTAGTAAGTCAGATTGGTCTCCAAGCTAACCCACGGGAAGAATCCGAAGGAAGCGCTTGCCGCATCACTGAAGCCGAATAGCCAGTGCGTTATAGGCATCGAGTAATACTCAGTATTGCCGCTGAGGAAGGTAATCAGGACAGGCATTACAACCTCAAAGACGAAGTCTCCGACCCATGACCTTAGAGCAGCAGCGGAATCCACATCGATATCGTATAGATTTGCTACATACGCATCATCCCAAACAGACTGAACTCCATTCTCATCTGGGAGCGACATTCCAGCCAGCTCTCCATATACGAACTCTCTTGAGAAAGTGGTCTTCAGTCCGACGCTCTCATCATTGAGGATGAAGTCAGCCTTCTCAGCAGACAGGGTCGCCATTCCGACATAATCTCCGATGTTCAGTCCGACCTCGATGTAAGTTCCTGCTAGCGGATCTAGGCCACCGAAAGCGCCCATCCACCATTCTCCAGCTGTGATGGTGCCCTGTCCCCCAAGGAGGATATTCTCGAACTGCGTTGGCGAACCGAGTAGGCCCAAACCGACCCACGTCTCAGCATAGCTAGCGATGTCTACTACTGTAAGCAGTCCTACATTGTACGTCTCCATTGCGGTGAAGTAGTCCCCGCTCTGAAGTGGAAGTAGGAGTCCTACGACCATCCCTGGAAGAGTGACGCCAGATAGTGTGAAGGTCCCAAGTAGTCCGTTGAAGTCATCGAAAAGAAGGAAGTCTAGTGTATCTGGGTTGATTATATTTACACCGCTCACCTCTTGGAACCTCTCTCTTAGCTGAGGGGTCTCGTTGTTAATCTCGGCACCTCCTCCTCTAGATACGAAGGTGTTTGCCGCTAATGCATACACGCCTAGGTCAATCGCCGACAGTTCTGGCTCGGCTCTATCCCCATACCCATACAGTGAGGCTCTCGTCTGAGTTACCTCTCCTCCATCGGGGGCACCCATGCCAGCAACTAGCATAGGCCCGAGCTCACATGTAAGGGCAATACAAATTTCAGTCGATGGGTCCTCAGCATCATACATCACAGACTGTTCAAGATTTTGGAAAGCCGAGGCCATATCGCTAGATCCGCCAGCTGCAAGATATGCGCCAGCCAGTGCCGCGTCTCCAGTAACGCCGCCGTCCGCCGTCATCATTGAGGCGATGTCCTCCGATGCCCAGATACTTGGCGCCCTGTTAGCTAGATCGAACTCTATCATCTGCGAAGCGAACATGCCTTGGGCGAAAATCTCCAGATACTCTATGCCAGTGTTCATTCCAGCTACTCTTTGGGTATTCCAGAGAATATTCACTTGATTTACAAGGGTATCTCCCGACACGGAAGCGTGTTCTACTCCTTCGTCGTCCATCCAAGTGCAGTCCTCACACCACTCGTATATCTCGTATCCAGTGTACGTAATTGTATTCTCATCATAATCGAAGTCTAGAATCTCACGAGTCGTATTCTCGTAGTAGATGAAAGGGCCAATCATCTCGTAAGTGGGGGACGCTCCATTATTCTGAACATCATCAAGATTAGAGATAGAATTAGCGAAATAAGCCTTTTCACCTGAGACATTCAACCAATCGTCGTCATAGTCATAGGTGTAATCCATATTACCCTCATCGTCTATTCCGTCCATCCCATCTGAAACGGCACCCTCAACAGTGCTCTCTATTTGCCCATCAACAAAACCAGTAACTATCAGTCCTAAATTAACAAGCAAGAGCAGAGCTCCTATCCCAATTGCCATTGTCCTTTTGTCCGTCATTATTGCCACACTCCCTTCCCGGGAGTCATGTACTAAACATAAGGGTTACAGTGGTTGAGTTTTCTTCTGAAGTCAATTTTTTGGAGGTTTATCATATGAAACCAAAGCTATCAAACGTCTGTGCGAACGTGTAGAGCATGATCGGAACCAGTATTATTCCCATAGCATGACTCCTCCTAATTCCTATCCGAGGGGGCATCAGTCCAAGTCCGGTTCCTACAATCAGCACGCCAACCCCGACCCACCCGGTTGAAAGCCAGACTAGTATGCTCACGAACCCGGCTACGGAGAAAACAAGAGTTCTAAGTGGTACGATTTCATGCATCTTCAGCATACCCTTTCCAACCTCAATCATTACTGGAACTGCGAACAGTCCAGCCGCAATGGTTATTCCGAGCAGTCTAACAAAATCTGCAGGAGGGTCAACGGCGTTCCATCCGTCAATCGGGTACATCATGTTAAGGGCCAGCGCCGCGCCACTCCTTGGCCTGCCCACCATGTAGAGGAATCCTAGTACCATGACAGTGACGGCAGTATTCACTGAAGAAAGAACCGCAATCACTTCAAGGTCCTGTTGCTGGCTCTGAGCACTTAGGTCCAAGTCTGGACTGGCCTCTGCGGCCTCTTCTAGTGCCGACTCGAAGAGCTCTCTCTCTTCGGCGGAAAGACCTTCCAAATCATCCGAGATGCTAGTGAAAGATTGCTTTGGAACGAATCCGGGCTGTATGCCGTGCTCGAAGTCCGCAGGGATATAATTGGGATCGGTCAGCCTCCCCCACAAATTTCTGGCACTCATGACAACAACAGTTGCCTGAGCGGCAGTCATGCCCGGAAGAATAGCCATTACTGAAGATACGACGGCTGAGAGAAAGGTTGGTACTGCCAAAGGTCTCATCGGAGGCATCTCCCAGTTCTGCTTCTGAGGGGGTATTTCAGAGGTCGTAACGTAGATATCTATCAGATTGGCAATTCCGAATAATCCTGCCAAACCTGGAAACAGCAGGGTTGCAGAAGGCATCCCTACGGGAGACCTCCCAGGTAGTTCGAATACTGCCCACCCATAGAATCCACAGATTAGGAAGAATGCAGTTGCGACCAGAATCCCCGCCACCCTAGAACTGGAACCCATGCTCAAATCTATCTCATTCCAGTTTCTCTTGTACCTGAATCTGCCAATTGGAAAATCTACATTAATCGGCCTTGGAAGAGGGATCTTGAAATTCCTAGTGGCCCTTTGCATCCACTCAGGCCATGCTAACCTAGTTGTTTCAGTCATGATGAGGAATATTGAGATAATCAATAGTAGCCAAGGCAGAATATCCCTGCTGGACTCGTACAGACCTAGCCCCGGGTTCTCTCCGAATAGTAATCTGGCTACGATTAGGAGCGGTATTGACATCAACATCCCCATCTGCGACCCCCTGGCCGAGTAGGCGACACCTTGGGCCGCCTGCCCAGAAATCAGCATCCGATGACCAGGCAGTAGTGCGAGAGCCATATTGTCATCAGGCGCGCCTACCAGCGCGCTCGGGATGTAATTCAAGAAAGTGTGAACTGTTCCGCAAGCCACAATTATCCCTGCAACGGCATCGAGAGGAATTCCTATGCCCACTGCTACAGGGGAGAGACTCAGGGCAATCAAAGCAACATTATTGACATGAAATCCCGGGATAAGCCCTGTCAGACATCCAAGGCCTACGCCAAAAACGAACGAGGCTATCAACCATCCAAAGTCAACTAGAATTGGGTCCAAGTGATCACCTATCTGACATCTATGCAGAATCTAGCTGTGCTCTCCATTCCAAATTCTTCCATGCTTAACCTTCCTACCCAATCTACTGGCTCCCCGATGGAAAGTTGCTCAATAGACTCAGCTCCATCTCCCAGCAGACAAACTTTCTCATCGGAACCGGATCTGGAAATCCAATCAATCCCATCTTCGTCAGTCACAGCTTCGCCACTTAGTTGGACCATCTTGCCCAAGTCCCATCTCCAAGAATTGTAACCATCGCCCCAATTGAGTACTATCGGGTCAGGAGAATCGCCAAGGGTCCACGATCTGGCCTCCAGGACCACTCTTCCATCGGCATCAGACCACAGAACCGTGGCATT